>JAAXZE010000174.1 GCA_012720075.1 Clostridia bacterium | reverse complement strand
TTTTGGACATCTACCTCCTTCTAAATATAGTGCGGCTGGCGAAACCTGCACTATTTTATCAATTGGAGGTAGATTTTTCTACTCATAGCTAAAGCTTTTTGGAACCACCTGCATAGCAGGTGGTTTTCGTTATACAAAAATATAAAATGCCGGGTTAGCCCGGCATTTAAGATATCAGTTAATTTCATTTTCTTTTGTACTGAGAAATTTTAATATTTTATTAATAATCTCTTCAAAATCCATATTGGAGGTATCAACGGTAAAATCAGCGCAACTGTATAAGTCTTCCCTTTCTTTTAAAAGGTTAACTATATTTTCATATGTATTGCCCTTTTTCAATAAAGGCCGGTTGTTTCGCCTTTTTACCCTTTCGTAAATTACTTCGGGGTCTGCGGTAAGACAAATAAGATAACCGGTACTTTTTAAGAGTTCAATACACTCTTTACTTAATACTATTCCTCCTCCGGTAGCAATTATTGCATTCCGTTTTTGGGCTAGTTTTTGAATCATTAGTTTTTCCTCGGACCTAAATCTAATTTCTCCATGCTTATGAAAAAGTTGGGCTATGGGCATTCCGGTAACCTTTTCTATCTCTTGGTCGCTATCGTAAAAATCCATGTTTAAAATTCCGGCCAGCCTTTTGCCGACAGCGGTCTTACCGGTACCCATAAAACCAATTAAAACAATGTTATAATCATTTTTCAACTTTCTGTCCACCTGCCTTTATTCTACGTCCATTTTATCTTAAATAAGGTATCGGGAAAAGTCCTGCTCCATTCTTTATATTTAGTTTTAAAGACAAAAAATAACAACTGCTGTATACAGCAGTGTTCATTCTTCTGCCAGATGACGGGCGCCTAACCGTTGTTTTAATATATCTATTATACTCTTACTTTGCTCCTCTGCCAATTGGGCGGCAATTTGATTCTTTTCTCGACGAAGGAGCTCTACCTGCTGAGAAAGTTTTCGGCTTTCTTCTTGAGTCTTTTGCAGTTCCTTCATGATTGAAGAAAGCATATAGACTACGGTAGTCTTAAAATTATGCTCAATGCCCAGTGGATCTGCTATTGTATTATCCAAATCCAGTCATCTTTTAGCACCTTTAATGGTATATTGTTCTGTGTGCAGCAGTTCTTTAATCTTTGCTAAAATTTCCAGCTGCTGTTGAGTATATCTTTTTCGCTGTCCTTTTTGCACATCCAGATTCAAATATTCTTCAAATTCTTTTTCCCAAAACCGCAGGGTGCTTTCTTCCACCTGCAAAATATTGCTTACCTGTCGAACCGTTAAACGACCTGACATCAGAAAGCCTCCTCTCATCGTTATATGTTATATTTTTCCATAAAAGGAGGCTTTTTCCTTCATTTTTTTTCTGATTTTTTTCCTTCTTTTTTGACATTAATCTAATTAACTTGTCTCAAGGGCAGCTTTTTTTCATTGATTTGCAAAATTTTCCTGGCTATTACCTGTAAATCAAAGGGTTTTAGAAAAAAAGCGCTGGCACCGGCCTGAATGGCCTTTTGCTCCAACAAATCATGGCGATATCCGGTGTAACAAATTACATCTATATCGGGATTATGGGCTTTGATTAATTCCGTAGCTTTAATCCCGTCCATAACCGGCATTTTAATATCCATAATCACAATGTCAGGCGATAACCTGCGGGCTAATTCAACGGCTTCCTGCCCGTTCAACGCTTCTCCGATTACTTTAAATTCAGGATAATTAAGCTTAAAAAATTCCTTGAGAATGGTCCTGATTAACGGATAATCATCAGCCAATATGACATTCACCACTATATCTCGACTCCCTCCTAAATTATACAGCTAAAGTATACTAGATATAGTGTGTCATAATAACTCGAAACCTGTAACTATCTTTTATTTTTTTTAAAATCTCTTTAAAATTATTTTTTCTAATTTTCGCATTAGCTTTGTACCAAAAAATTCCCGGGTAGCTCTGGGTTTAATCAAAATAGTGGTCATTCCCAATCGCTTGCCGCCCAAAATATCGGTAAACAATTGGTCACCTATTACCGCAGTATTTACCGGCTCAGTTTTTAACTTTTTCATGGCCAGCACAAAACCCTGTTTCCTTGGTTTAAAGGCATTGGCAACATAAGAAAGACCTAATTTCTTGACGGTTTCTTCTATTCTTCTTTTGCCGCTGTTGGAAAGAACGCAAAATCTTAAGCCTTGGCTTTCCATCATCTTTACCCAGTTACAAACGTCTTCGGTTATGAAACGTTCATTCCAGTTAGTCATGGTATTATCCAGGTCGATTATTATTCCTTTAATGCCTTTTTTTTTCAATATTTCCGCAGATATTTCATGTAAAGAGTCGGTAAAAATATCAGGCCGAAGTTTTTCTAACAAGGATGTTCCTCCCGGCAAATATTTAGAAATTATTGGAATTATAGCATATTTAACGGCTTAATTCCAGTTTGCCCAAGAAAAATTATTTTTTTGTATTGGTCTCCTTAATTAATTTTTCGATAGCCCTTTTTTCAATACGGGAGACGTAAGAACGGGAAATCCCCAGCATTTTGGCTATTTCTCTTTGGGTTTTTCTTAATCCGTTGATTAAACCAAATCTTAATTCCAGCACTTTTTTTTCTCTTTTGGTCAATACCTTCACTCTATTTAAAAGCATTTCATATTCAAAAGCCGTTTCTACCGTATCGGCAACCACATCCCGCTCAGTACCCAATATATCGATTAAGGTTATTTCATTTCCCTCTTTATCAACACCGATAGGATCATATAAAGATACCTCGCCCCTGTTTTTTTTGATGGCCCGTAAATGCATCAAAATTTCGTTTTCAATGCATCGGGCGGCATAAGTAGCCAGTTTTGTACCTTTTTCAGGATCAAAGGTATTTATTCCCTTAATTAAGCCAATAGTACCGATGGAAATTAAATCATCAATATCTTCATTGGTTCCGTCAAATTTTTTTGTAATATGAGCTACTAATCTTAAGTTGTGTTTTATCAAGATGTTCCGGGCTTCTTCATCACCTTGGCGATAAAGTTCCAAATATTTGGTTTCATCTTCTTCCGACAGGGGTTGGGGAAATGCATTATTGGTAATGTAGGAAATTAACAGAAGGATGTTTCGTAGAAAGGTGGCAAGCAAAGGGGCAAAACCTTCCAATGGCATAAAAAGAACCCACCTCCGTTTTATTGACTCATTTTAAATCATATGTTCCAATATGAGAAATGTGCATG
This sequence comes from Clostridia bacterium, assembly GCA_012720075.1. Taxonomy (GTDB): domain Bacteria; phylum Bacillota; class Peptococcia; order Peptococcales; family BICA1-8; genus JAAXZE01. The sequence continues at coordinate 27,741 of JAAXZE010000174.1, read as the reverse complement.
TCCGGAGATTTTTGCTAAATTAAAAAGGCAGGGAATTTTTCCCTGCCTTTCATGTGGGTTAAAAATTTATAAATTACACTGGCTTTAACTGGCTTTATCAGCGCTGTCTTTACCGGTGGTGCTTTCTTTTCTGTTATCGGTTGAATAAAAACCAGAACCTTTTAAAATCACATTTACATTTTTGCCTATCAATCTGCGGACAGGATTCCCGCAGGTCGGGCACTGGGTAAGAGGTTTAGCTTTAATGCTTTGTTCAATTTGAAATTTTCCACATTGTTCACACCTGTAATCATAGGTAGGCATCTCTCTCACCTCCGTTTTGCTGCTGAATTACTTTCCTCTACTGCATGAAATTTATTATAGAACAATTTTCTAAATATATCAATGGAGGCCGAAAAAAAGAGAAACCTACCCTTTTATTTTTCTTAATTTATTCCAATAGCAGAACTTTCTCCATTATTTCCTTAAATACCGGGCCGGCATGGGTACCTCCCTGTAAATCTCTCTTGCTGACTCCTGCTAATTCTTCAATTAAAACACTTACTGCATAGCGGGGCTGTTCCAAAGGAGCATATCCGGTATACCAGGCCATAAATTCTCCTAAGCCGTTGGCCTGGGGTGTCCCTGTTTTACCTGCCGAGCCGTATTGTTCTACCCACGCCCTTTTGCCTGATCCCCGCTGATTGGTGGCCTTTAATATGGCCTTTAATTTTTGAGCCGTCGCAAGACTATAAACCTTTTTATACCGTGGTAATTGAACCTCGGACCGGAGCAGGCGGGTTTCCCAAGGGTCCAAAAGCTCCTGATGATAACCGTCCCGGGCAATAGTGGCCATGATATTAGCCATCTCCAGCGGCGAAACCTGAAATATTACTTGACCGATAATGCCATGGGCTATGGCTTCCTGGGAATCCAAAGCTTTGCCGGGTATAGGCTCTATACCGAATTTTTCGGATATATATTCTTTCAGTTTTTCCCGGCCCAGTTTTAAACCAACCTGTACAAAAGTAACATTACAAGATTGCTCCATGGCCTCGGAAAAAGTCAGTTCGCCATGGGGCCTGGGACACTGGACACGAAAATCGGGCGAGGAACCGGTACAGACAAACTTGCTTTCCGGAGTTATAATCCCTTCTTCCAAAGCAGCCGCCGCCGTAATAACTTTAAATACTGAACCCGGATAGACTTTATAATCCAGAGTCCTCTCAACTTGATTGTCATGAAAACCCATGGTTTCTCCAGGGTCATTGGGGTCAAACAACGGCCTTGACGCTGCCGCCAGAATATTTCCCGTTTGAATGTCTAAAATAATTACACCGCCTTTGATTATTCCTTTTTCATCCATTACTTCTTCAACAATCCTTTGAATCCTTAAATCCAAGGTCAAATAGATATCATTCCTGGAAGCATCTTTTCCCAAATCAAGCAAACGATAACCTAAACCTTTTAAGATATTGCTCCGGGCATCGATAATAGGGGTTATGATTTTTTCCGCTCTTTGGCCCTTTAATATCTCATCAAACTTTTTTTCTATACCGGTCATACCTTGAGGGTAAATCCCCTTTTCCTTAAACCCCATATATCCTATTAAATGAACGGCCACAGTCCCCCTTCCATAACGCATTTTATAGGGCAAAACAGCTATTCCAGGTTCATCCCATCGGGAGATTACGGAAATGATTTTAGGGTCTTGGCCGTTTTTCAATATAAAGGGATCGGGGAAAATTAAAACACTGTTTTTTATATAAGGCTGAAGGTCCTCTATTTTAATATTTACTTGGGGCAATTCCCTGTGAAACCGCTCTATAACCTTCCGGGCATCGGAAATAAATCTGGGAAATATCACTACAGTAGGACGATAAGCTGAATCCGTTAAAGATAAACCGTTGCGATCAAGGATATCTCCCCGCAGGTATTGTTCTGCAGGAAACTGCTCGGTTCGTATATTAAGGGATTGGGAGGCATAGGAAGGCCCCATTAGAATTTGCTCATAAAAAGCTTTACCTGTTACCCCCAGAAAAAGCAACCCAAATAAAAGAACTAAAACGGCAATTCTTTTTTGCATAATAATTCCCCTTAAAATTAATCAAGGACCCCGGTCCTCTCAAGACTTTTCACTCATCAATTACTAGCTTTATTTTTACCTTATTTTTATTCCCCTAAACAAAATAAGCCCTAAATGGGCTTATTTAGAAATTCTGCTTTTCCGTTCCGTTAATCTTTTTCAAACATATCTTTACCTACGCCGCAAACCGGGCAAACCCAATCATCTCCGATGTCTTCAAAGGCCGTACCGGGTTCAACACCGTTATCAGGATCACCGACAGCAGGGTCATAAATATACCCACATACCGAACAAACCCATTTTTCCATGGTTTCACCTCCTAAAATAAAGTATCACAGGGATAATATACACCTAAACACCACAACTTAAACAAAAACCCAATTGAAAAAAAAATTGGGCAGCTTGTTGACAAACTCATAAAATTCTTTTTATCAAATCTCGCCATGGCTTCGCTTATGGCAAATTGTTATGGTTTTGTTATTATTACGGGATATATTTTTCCAATTGTTACTGTCAAACAATTCGAAACAAGAAAGGCTAAAACTAAGTAAATATAATTGTCTTAGGGAAATTCCTGAGGATCTCCAAAACATCCTCTTTGGTTTCCGGTGTGACCGTCAGTGCCACCAGACCTTTCTCCCGGTCCAAAGTGCTTACTACCGCCAATCCGTCGTATCCTTCAAATATTTTAGTCAAAAAAGCTATGTCTTTGGGGTCTACTTTTATCAATATTTTTAAAGGATTATTCATAAGTCTTTTCCCTTCTCACCAAATCATAAGGGAATACCTTTTTTTCAACGGGAATGCGGACAATTTGCCGGGGATGGGGGGCGGATTCTATGCTATGGCCTTCTTCATCTATTATCTCTTTAATTTCCTGGATGAAGTCATTACCTTGGGGACCGAAAAATTCTATCCTTTCACCCACTTGAAAGTGGTTTCTCTGCTCGATGGTAGCCATTCCCGAGTTCTCATCATAATCCAAAACGACTCCGATAAAGTCATAAGGCCTGATATAGCCGGAACTGGCCAAAGTTGTTCCGCTGTCGCCCGGCTTGCCGAAATAAAAGCCGGTGGTATAAGGTCTATGGCTGACCTTTTCCAGCTCATTCCGCCAGTAAGTGAAGTCAAAATCGGTTTTGGAAGGACTAAAATGATAATCGATTATTTTCCGGTAAGCGCGAACTACGGTAGCAACATAGTAACTGCTTTTCATCCGGCCTTCAATTTTAAAACTGTCTATTCCCGCCTCGATTAATAAAGGCATTTTTTCAAACAAACAAAGATCCTGGGAATTAAAAACATAGGTTCCCCGGTCATCTTCCACCACCGGAAAATATTTACCGGGCCTCTTTTCTTCCACCAGATAATAATTCCACCGGCAAGCTTGGGCACATTCTCCCCGGTTGGCATCCCTGTCGGCCATATAATTGCTCAAAAGACAACGGCCCGAATAAGAAATGCACATGGCTCCGTGAATAAAGGCTTCTATTTCCACCGAAACCTTATTTTTTATTTCCTTAATTTCCTCTAATGACAGCTCCCTGGCTACAACAATCCTTTCTATTCCTTGCTCCTTCCAAAACTGGGCGCTTGCCCAGTTGACATTGTTGGCCTGGGTGCTTAAATGGATGGGCATCCCGGGAACCGTTTCTTTGGCAATCTTAATGACACCGGGGTCGGAACAAATGATGGCATCTACCCCTCGTTTTTGCAGTTCTTTAAGATACTGGGGAAGGCCGACCAAATCCTGATTATGGGGAAAAATATTAACGGTAACGTAAACCTTTACACCGTGCTTGTGGGCAAATTCCACCCCTTCCTGGATTTCATCCGGCTCAAAATTTCCGGCAAAAGCCCGCAAACCAAAGTTTTTTCCCCCTAAATAAACAGCATCGGCTCCGTACAGCACCGCAAATTTTAATTTTTCCATATTTCCGGCCGGAGCCAAAAGTTCCGGTTTTTTCATTCCTATCATCACCCTTTTTTCCAGATAAGAGCGACCCCGTCGCCCAAAGGAATTATACTGCTTACAAAACCTTGGTTTTCCTTTAATTCCTCTAAAAAACCCCGCATCTTGTAAACCATGGTTTTTTTTCTCCGTTCCGGGTATTTCAGGTCAATAACCCAGCCGTTTAACAATACATTATCGGCAACTAATAAACCGCCCGGTTTTAACAGCTTGGAGGTCAAGTCCAAGAATTCGGAGTATTGCCCTTTGGCGGCATCTAAAAAAATAAAATCGTATACCTCGTCCAATTCATATATTATCTCCCGGGCATCTCCATTTATCCTGATAATTTTATCTATTACCCCTGCCTTTTCGAAATTGCTCTCGGCCACTTGCAATCTTTGGGGTACAAGTTCTATGGTGGTAATCCTTGCATCTTCCGCTAAAGCCCGGGCCATCCAAAGGGTTGAATAGCCGATAGCGGTACCTATCTCTAAAATATTTTTGGGGTTGGTTACACAGACAAGAAATTTTAACAGCTGGCCAATTTCCGGTTCGATGATGGAAATATGATAGTCCCGGGCATAATCTTCCATTGTTAACAATAGATTATCCCTTTCCGGCAATAAGGACTTGATAAACAACTGCAAATTACTGTCCAATAAATCTTTCATCTTTACACCATCCAATTAACCGTTATTCTTTTCACTTTTCTAGCCGTTCATCTATCATTTTGCCAGAGGATGGCGCTATGACCGGTTATTAAAAGTGATAGAGGTGACCATAGCCACCTCTATTATTATATCTTAAAAAACTTGGTTTAATAGCCTAACTTTTTCTTGTTGGAATTATGTTCGGCCAAGGTTTCGGAAAATACATGCTCACCGCTGCCGTCCTTTTTGGCTACGAAATAAAAATATTTACTTTGGGCCGGTTGGTGGACAGCTTCTAATGAAGCCCTGCCCGGGCTGCCGATAGGCCCCGGGGGAAGGCCTTTATACTTATAGGTATTATATGGAGAATCTATTTCCAAGTCGCTGTAGAGGACCCTGGCTTTTCGTTCCGGGAAAATATATTGAAGGGTTGCATCGCAATCCAATTTCATTCCGATTCTCAATCTGTTTAAGAAAACGGAAGCTATTATAGGCCTGTCCCGATCCACCATGGATTCCAGTTCAACCATTGAGGCCAGAATTACCGTATCCCGAAAATTCAAACCGCTTTCATTAGCCGGAAGCTGATTATATACTTCTACAAAGCGCTGAAGCATCATTTCAATTATTTCTTTTTCCGAGATACCTTTGGGGACAATGTATGTATCGGGAAAAAGGTATCCTTCCAAGCGTTTATCGTCCTTGGGCAGGTCTTTTAAAAATTCAAATTGACTAAAAGGCTCTTCCCGTACAATCCGCCAAAATTTTTCTTCTTGGGCCAAGCCTTTTTTGACCAATACCTCACAAATCTGTTTCAAAGTATAGCCCTCAGGTATGGTAAATTTAATATTAATACTTTGGCCTTTCATCAGCCTGTCCACAATTTCTTTTAAAGACATGCCGGGGCTAAGAGTATAATCCCCGGCTTTTAATTTGCCGTCAACATTATTCAAACGAACAAAAAGCTCAAAGTATTTGGAATTGGCAATAATATTTTCTTTGGCTAGAATTTGGCCTATTTGGGCCGTAGACAAACCCTGCTGGATATTTATTTGATATTCCGTAATATCCCCAGGTTTATAAGGCCCGAAAAAACTATTGATAACAAACCACCCTGCCAATACCGCCAGCAAAACCATAGTAGAGAACAGAGCCAATAGTCTTTTGGGTTTGTTGATTATTCGTTGGGCATTGATGTTCATCACTACTCCCCTTTTCCTATGATAAAACATTATACTATATTTTTCTGTCATTGGCTATGAGTATAACCTTATCAATAGGGGGGTAATAATCTCTGGACAATATTTCATGAACCAAGATTCGCTGGTTTTTGTCTTTTATTATTCTTTCCACCCTGACGATATATCCTTCTGCACCGTGATGCTCAACAACAATCTGCCCAGGAGACAGTTCTTCTGTAGTTTTGACAATGGTTTTGGGGATAAAAGTTTTTTCTACTATGTTTACTACCTCGACATTGTATTCTTCTTCAGCCCTTCCAAAGATTTTAATGGTCAGAGCCCCTTGCCCCACATAGGTTTTAATCAACAAATGGCCTTTTGTATTATTGACAAACTTCAAATCTTTTAGGCCGTAGACAACGGCGGCGTCCATGCCTTTGGGCACATATTGAACCGGTAAAGAATGGGGGTGCCTTTCGGTGATGACCAGCTTTGTCCTCACTAAAACATTATAAAGGGTTGAGGAAACCTGACAAACACCGCCCCCTATCCCCTCTACAAACTGATTGTTAAGGATAATGGGGGCTTCATTATAACCGGCTTCTTTAGTACGGGGTCCGACCACTTGGTTAAAGGAAAATTCCTCGCCGGGAGCCACAATATAATCATTAAGGGCTTGGGCAGCCATTATTATATTTTGGGTACGGTTTTTTTTCTGAGGATTAAACCAGGTAGTAAATTGCCCATATAGTTTTTCAATTTTTAACTTTTTCAGGTCCTCCGCTGTTTTCTTGGCCTGGGCTACCTTGGTTTGGGCCAGGATACTTAAAGGCCCTTGCAAACTCAATTTATCTTCCAGTTCCTTAATCATTTTTTCGGTATCAATATCCACCCCGGGAACATCAGGCACAATCACCACTTCATTTTGGGCCGAAATTTTAAATTTAGCGTCCTGGGGTTTTATAACCAGTTCTTGTGTCAGTCGTTGTATTTCTTTTGCAGCTATGTCTCTCCGGATTTCCAGCTTCAATGGTATATTATAGCCGTCTTTTTTTATTAAAAGTCTTTCCCACCAGCGTTTGAGGATGAAACCCTTATTGCCCTGAGCCAAACCTTCTTCTATGGCTTTTTGGAGGTCAATGGTTAAGCCCATCTCTTTATAAGTACTAAGCCAAATCTTTTTTCCATCAGGACTCCGGATAATTATTTCCTGATTTAATATATCTTCTATATAAGGCTCAAGTAATTTTTCTGCTTCCCGTTGATTGAGTCCAGCTACTTCAAAACCCTGAATAGAAACTCCGTCAACAAAAACCGGGTCATAGGCCATGGCAGGGGCTTGAAATATAAATAAAATGAAGAAGACTATTGCCAGCACTTTCTTCAAAAAGATCATTCCCTTCCTAATGCTTAAGCCAAAACATAAAAAGGGCATTTTTTTGTAATTAACTAATATTACATATTTATGATTAGGACCTGAAAACTTATTCGTCTAAAAATGAGCACAAAAAAATGGGTCGTTAAATTGACCCATCTTTTGTGTCTCCGATTTTAAGATTTTTTACTCTTCATCAGATTCGATCAGTTCTTGCCAGGCGTCAGCAACCTTTTCCCATTCTTCATCATCTTCGATATCAAACAAGATATCTTCGCCGTTTTCATCCTTACCAATTTTTAAGATGATTGCTTCATCAGATTCTTCCTCTTCATCTATAGGTGAGAGGATAGCATATTGCTCACCGTCAACTTCTATCGAATCCACAAAAGCAAAATCATGCTCCTGACCGTCTTCATCAACCAAAGTAACGATCTCCACTTCTTCATATTCATGTTCACAATTTTCATGATCGCAATGATCTTTTACCATATAATATACACCTCTTTCTCAAAGCTATTGCCATTTTAAACTTTAATGGTAAGGTTTGTCAACTTATTTCTTTACAACAGTATAACCAATAAAGCGTTATTTAAGTCTATCCAAATAAGTTTGTAAAATTACCGTTGCCGCCAATTTATCCACCACGGTTTTGCGCTTTCTCCTGGAAACATCGCCGGCAATCAGTGTTTTTTCAGCAGTTACCGTACTCAATCGCTCATCGACGTAAACGACTTTAATGTTCTTGACCTTCAATAATTCATTAATAAAGTCTTGCACTTTTTCCGCCTGAGGACCCACAGTGCCGTTCATGTTTTTCGGGAAGCCCACTACCAATTCCGATATCTCCAATTTATCCAAAAGTCCACAAATATATGCAATGTCTTGTTTTAAATTTGTTCTATTTAAAGTCTCTAAACTTTGAGCAGTTATTTTTAGAGGATCACTTACGGCAATTCCTATCCTTTTATCCCCTACATCTAAAGCCATAACTCGCACTTTTCTCACCACCTTTTTGGAAACCGTCTACACAATCTTAATACTAAAATGGGGACAAACCGCACCACAGTAACCGCATAATAAACATTTTTCCTGGTCAACCACCGACCTGTTATTAATTATTTGGAGAGCTTTTTGGGAACATTTCTCAGCGCAACGCCCGCATCCTCCACAGTATTCATCGAGATGGAGTCGTCTTTTCTGGGTCCTTAATTGATTAAGAAACTCCACCGGCGGAGCTTTGCCTTCAAGAAGGGCAATATTAGTCTCTACTTCCGCCACCGATTGCATACCAACGGCAACCGCATTTAACTCCGGACGCATAAAAGTCCACTTTAAGGCCTCAAGAGCCTCGCCAATCAAATTCCCACCACCGATAGGCTTCATGCCATAGATCCCTTTGCCCATGTTTTTCGCCTGCTGTAAAGCCTTAAGCATAGAAAAAATATCCCCATCCTGAATTCCCAATCCTCGCATGTTCACTATGGGATGAATGACTTCCAGTTCCGGCAATTCTATAGCAGCTTCCACCCCTTTTACATGGTGGGTTGATAAACCTACGGCCTTTATTTTGCCTTTGGCTTTAGCCTCCAGTAAAAACTCCAGGGCCTCCCGGTGGCCTTTAACCGTTAAAATGCTTTCCTGCTCATGGAGCAAAAAAATATCAATTATGTCCCGTTCCATTTCCTTTCTGGCCTTTTCCAGGCTGCGCTCCATCATTTCTCTGGTATAGCCATAGGATTTGGTTGCTATTATCAAATCTTTATTTATTTTTTTTTGGGCAAGCTTTATATAGGCATAGTTATCATACAATTCGGCTGTATCAATAAAATTAATCCCTTGCTCAAAAGCATAACAAATGAGCCTGGCCCCTTCCTCAACGGAAAGATTAGCTTGCAAAGGGCTAATAGTTAAGGAACCGAAACAGAGCCTTGAGACCACTATCCCTGTGTTTCCTAAATTACTATACAGCAATGGATATCTCACCTACTTTATTAATGCGGAAAGCCCTACCTTGTGGTAGGGCTAAGTTCACTTTGAATATAAATAACTTTTAACCAATTCTTCCAAAAGCTCATCCCGCTCCAATTTTCTAATGAGGTTGCGGGCATCTTTATAACTGGTTATATAAGCCGGATCGCCGGAAAGAAGGTAACCTACAATTTGATTAATAGGATTATACCCTTTTTCTTTTAATGCCTCATAAACATTCAGTAAAATATCTTTTGCGCAGATATCCTCATCATTTTCAATTTTAAAATATCTGGTACGATCTAGGTCCAGCGACATCCAGATCACTCCCTTAAGACTTTTTCATCCTATAGGACATATTCTCCAAAATAATCAAATATCCTTTAAAGTATAACCAAAAAAATATTATTGTAACTGTTCTTTAACTAAAGCTACCACAATTCTTAAAGCTTCTTCCAATTTAGCGGGGTCTTTACCGCCGGCTTGAGCCATATCGGGCCTACCGCCGCCACCGCCTCCGGTTATTTTAGCCACTTCCCGGATAATATTTCCGGCATGAATACCTTTTTGGACGGCATCCTTGGTAGCGGCAGCCACCAGGTTTACTCTATCTTCGTTTTTAGATCCTAAGACCACAACCCCGCTTGCCAGCCGGTCTCTAAACATATCGGCCATTGACCTTAGAGCATTCATATCGGCGGCATTTACCGAAACACTTAAGACTTTTAGTCCTTCAATTTCCACCACATTGTTTAACAGCTGATCAACCTGCTGTTTTTGGGATTCGGCCCGCAATTTCTCGATTTCTTTTTCTTTGTCTTTTAGCAAAGACAAAAGCTGCTCCACTCTTGCCGGCAAATCTTTGGCATTAACCTTTAATAGTCCGGCCAAAGTTTCTAATTGTTTTTCCGTATCTTTAACAACTTCCAGGGCTTTACGTCCTGTTACCGCCTCTATCCTTCTTATTCCGGCGGCAACTGCCCCTTCACTGAGGATTTTGAATAACCCGATTTGGCCCGTATTGGAAACATGAGTACCGCCGCACAATTCCATGCTATAGTCTCCGGCTTTTACACAGCGAACTTTTTCACCGTATTTTTCTCCGAAAAGGGCTATCGCCCCCATCTTTTTGGCTTCCTGTATATCAGTTTCAAACCATTCAACAGGATATGCTTTTAATATCTCCTCATTGACTTTGGCTTCAACTTTTTCTAATTCTTCCTTGGTCACCGCACTGAAATGGGAAAAATCAAAACGGAGCCTATTATGGTCAACTAAAGAACCGGCTTGGTTGACATGTTCTCCCAGTACTTCCTTTAAAGCCTTATGCAATAAATGGGTGGCCGTATGGTTACGGGCTGTATCTTCTCTGTTTTCTTTACTTACTTTTACCTGAACTTCTTCACCTGCTTTAATATTACCTTGAACAGTCCCTACATGAACGATTTTCCCGTCGGGAAGTTTTGTGGTTTTTTCTACCTTAACCAGTCCCGAAGGTCCGACAATTATCCCGGTATCGGCTACTTGGCCGCCGCCTTCCGGATAAAGGGGTGTTTTATCTAAAATAACATAAACCTCATTGCCTTCATGAGCTTCGAGAACTTTTCTTCCCTCTAACACTATCCCTTGGATAGTGCTTTGGGTATAAAGGGTTTCATATCCGACAAATTGGGATGGAGGCAGTTCTCCTAATTGTTCCGTTACCGTCAAAGCCAGATCCCAGGCATTTACATCTTTTTGAGCGCTTCTGGCCCGCTGCCGCTGCTCTTCCATGGCTTTATTAAAGCCTTCTTTATCAACGGTCAATCCTTCCTCTTCAGCAATATCTTCCGTCAAATCCAAGGGAAAACCATATGTATCATAGAGGGTGAAAGCTTCTTCTCCCGATATTTCTTTCCGGCCTTCCTGCTTAATCCTGGCTACTATTTCATTAACCAGCTTTATCCCTTCGTTTATGGTTTCCTGGAACCTCTCCTCTTCCAAGCGGATAACCTTCTGAACATATTCCAGATTATCCTTTAATTCAGGGTAAGAATCAACCATTATATCCAGGACCACGGGGCAAAGCTTATATAAAAAGGGTTCATTTATACCTAATACTTTGCCGAAACGAACGGCCCGGCGTAAAATACGTCTTAACACATATCCCCGGCCTTCATTGCTGGGCAATACTCCGTCGCTGATTAAAAATGTGCAAGAACGGGCATGGTCGGCTATTACTCTAAAAGGGAATCCTTTTTGATCCCGGTGGTAAACTTTATTGCTGATTTTTTCTACCGCTTTGATCAATGGATTTATTAAATCGGTATCATAATTGCTGTCAACACCTTGGACCACCGAAGCGATTCTTTCCAAACCCATTCCGGTGTCAATGCTGGGTCTGGGCAGAGGAGTCATATTGCCGTTTTCATCGCGATTAAACTGCATGAATACCAAGTTCCAGATTTCCAGCCAGCGGTCGCAATCACAGTGCCCAATGGCGCAAGTAGGAGCATTGCACCTTTTATCTTCTCCCCTGTCAATTAAAATTTCACTGCACGGACCACAAGGCCCTGTCTCGCCCATGGACCAGAAATTATCTTTTTCCCCTAAGCGCAAAATTCTTTCTTTTGGCACCGGGGTTAGTTCTTGCCAAAGTTGGAAAGCCTCATCGTCATCTTTATAAATGGTGACATAGAGCTTGTCTTCCGGTAAACCAAGCTCTTTAGTTAAAAATTCCCAGGCAAAGATAATGGCATCCCTTTTAAAATAGTCGCCAAAGGAAAAGTTACCCAGCATTTCGAAAAAAGTATGGTGTCTTGCGGTCCGCCCTACAGTATCCAAATCATTATGTTTTCCGCCGGCCCGGACGCATTTTTGGGAGGTTACCGCTCTGACATAAGGTCTTTTCTCCAATCCTAAAAATACGTCTTTAAACTGATTCATACCGGCGTTGGTAAACAGCAATGTGGGGTCATTGTGGGGAACTAAGGAAGAACTGGCAACATGGGTATGACCTTTGCTTTGGAAGTACTCAATAAACTTTTTTCTTATCTCTTTCCCTGATAACATATATATCCTCCTTTTTTCTTAAGGGTTTCAGGCAATATCTTTTTAGATATTATTTCCGTCAGAAAACCTTTAAGGACACTCTATTGGGTCAGACAATAACTTAATTGACCGGCTTTTGCGTCTGACATGCTTATGGGTTAAACTTTTCCGTCAGACGCAAAATATTGACCCAAAAGGACGTCTGACAGCAAAATTTACCCAATAACTATTGTCAGACGGGAAAGCTCAAACCAAAAGCAATATCTAACGGAAAAAAATAACCAAAAAGCAAAGAAGCTATAGCACAAAAAACCCCGTCCCAAGCAGGGACGAGGAATTGCCTCGCGGTACCACCCTGTTATCGAAAAAAGATTTCGATCACCTCAGCAGGCTATAAGCCAAAAGTCTTTTAACGGAGACTCCGTCCAATCGCTTGGATTTCTCCGGATTTGGCCTGAATTTAATAATACCGGGAAGTTCCCAGCCCTTCTTCCCTCTCTGGAGGCGTTAATTAAATTCATCTTAATCCTTCACAGAAAATGTCATATTTTTGAATTAATTATACAAAGATACTCTTTAATTGTCAAATATAAGAAAGCTCCAAGATCCAGCCCAATTATTCACCCTTACATCTCAATAGCCTTTTTTAAAATAAAAGTAATTAATACTTTTAGGATTCCTGTGACCGGTACGGCAAAAATCATGCCTAACACACCGAATAAATGCCCCCCTGCCAAAAGAACCAGGATAATCAGCAAGGGATTTAATCCTACACTTTTTCCCAGGATTTTAGGAGAAATTATGTTTCCTTCCACCTGCTGGATCAGGGTCATTATTATCAATACATAAAGAGCCATTTTTTTTGACTGCAGGAGAGCCAGCGCTACGGCAGGAATAATGCCGAACAGCGGGCCGAAATAGGGAATGATATTAAAAACTCCTGCAACAAAACCTAAAACCAGGGCAAACTCCATGCCTATCAAAGATAATCCGATAGTAGTCAATGCGCCGACAAATAAGGCAACAATCAAATGACCCCGGAAAAAACTTTTTAAAACTTTATCCATTTGTTGGCCCAAATATATAACATCTTTCCTGAAACCTGCCGGGATCAATTGCAATAGCCATTCCTTGATATTATCAAAATCCTTTAATAAATAAAAAGCCAGAATGGGCGCCAGGATTATATCAAATATCTTGGTAAAAAGAAAGATAATTCCTTGGACAATATTTTTTACTATGGATATGACAATTTCTTCAATTTTTTTTATGGTTTCATCGGTAACTTCTCTTATACTTTCAGGAATAGGTACCCTGCTGTAATCCCGCTGAAAAGCACTGATAAAATCTTCCAGCTGAGTGACATAAAGAGGAATTGTTTCAATAAATTTATTCAACTCGACTATTATACTGGGCAATCCGTAAAAAATTGCCGCTCCAATACTTAAAATCAAAGTGCAGTAAATAATCAGTATTCCCCAGGTTCGGCCTATACCTTTCCCTTCCAGATAATCTACCAAAGGATCTAACAGATAAGCCAAAATAAGAGCAATAATGAAAGGCGTGATTATGGGGTAGATTAACACAAAAAAATAAAAAAATAATAAAAATAGGCTTAGCAAAATTGCAATTTTGATAATTTTTCTCTTCTCAACCTTTTCCATGAAAAATCCCTTCTAATAACCGGAAGAAATTTAAGACTAAAAAAGCAGCCTAAGCTGCTTATCTTTTTTTCATTAACCTGGTGACATCCTGAGTTACTCCTTCTAAAACTCTGGAAGCTTGTTTGGTTAACTTTCTGGATTTCTTCATCATTTTTTTTCTTTGCGGCTTTAAGTTGCCATTTGCCAGTAAGCTAATCATTCCTCCCAATAAGCTGCCAACAAGTATGCCGTTAAAAAAACGCCGCACAATTTCACCTCCCTTCTTAAGTTAAAGAGGCATCAACATCTGCCATTTCCAATTCTTCCAGGCTGCCGTCTTCGGCAATGTCAAAAATCCTTAATTGATTGCCAATATTGCTGAATTCCACAAAGCAATCCCAGCAATAAAACTGGTCCGTCCCTACTCTGCCTACGGCACGGCCGTTACATATGGGGCAGTTCACCATTTTTCATCTCCCTTACTCTTTTATAACTATGGCGTCTTCGCCATAGGCTATTATTTGCGGCACTGAAACAACTTTTCTTCCGGTAACCAGGTCTTTTAACAACCCGTCGGAAACTTCATAGCCAATTATTTTTCCTGTTTCTTCTTCGACCAGAATATCACCCACGGTACCGATACATTCACCTTTATCGGTCACAATGGGTGTAGCTAAAACATGCTTGGGCAAAAAAAGGGGCGGGTTGATATTGGTATTAACGGCTTCCATTAAGGGCTCCAAATCTTCCGCCTCAACCATTAAAGCGTCTTTACCCAAAGTTTTCACCTGTTTCAAGGGCAAAAGCTTTCCTTCACAGACAAATCCATGCAAAATATCATGTTCAGCATCAAGGATTACATCTTCAACTTTTCCCAGTTGATTGCCGGAAGTTATGTTAATAACCGGTAAATTATGAAAATCCGATACCTTGCGCAAATTGCCCTACTCCTTAAATACTGTTATTTTATATTATTGCCCGAAAAAAAATAAAACATGCGCATCATTAGCGCATGTTTTGTAAGGAAAAAATCAAAAACCTTTGACAATAGTTCCTCCGCCCACAACGTAGTCATCCTGATAAAAAACCACGGCCTGACCCGGTGTAATGGCCCGCTGAGGTTCTTTGAACTCAACTAAGACCTCACCGTTTTCCAAAGGTTTGATTACCCCAGGTGCAGGAGGAGCAGAATATCTTATTTTAGCTTCTACTTCCATTTCTTCCGTTAATTTGTCAAATAAAATAAAATTGTTATCCTTGGCAATCAGATTTTTTTGAAAAACCTCATTGTCTCTGCCTACAATGAGCGCGTTATTTTCCACATCCAGCCTTACCACATAGACAGGATATCCTAAAGCTAAACCTAAACCCTTTCGCTGTCCGACGGTATAGTTGGGTAAACCTTCGTGGGTTCCTACCCTGTTGCCTTCCGTATCATAAATCGGGCCAGACTTGAATTTTTCGGCGCCTACCCGCTCTTCGATAAATTTTTTATAATCATTATCAGGAACAAAACAGATTTCCTGGCTGTCAGGCTTATTGGCAACCCGGAGACCGATGGAAGCGGCAATTTGCCTGATTTCAGATTTCTCATATCCTCCTAAAGGCAGTAAAGTATGAGCCATCTGTTCCTGAGTAAAATTGTAAAGGGCATAAGTTTGGTCCTTGGCTCTATCCTTGGCTTTTTTCAGAACATACCTTTGCCTATTGGCATCAAAATAAAGCTGGGCGTAGTGACCGGTTGCAACATAATCGGCTCCCAAGGCCCTGGCCTTTGTTAAAAACCCCTCAAACTTTATTTTTTTATTGCAGGCAATACAGGGATTGGGCGTTCTGCCTTGAAGATATTCGGAGGTAAAATAATCAATTACTTCGCTCTCAAACAGGTCCCTAAAGTTCATCACATAATAGGGAATATCCAATTTATCGGCAACTCGACGGGCATCGCCGACGGCTGATAATGAACAGCAGCCGCCCACATTTTCTTCGGTGTCCTCCTGCTGGGGAGACCAGATTTGCATTGTCACCCCAATAACATTGTACCCCTGTTCTTTTAACAGATAAGCAGCAACCGAACTGTCCACACCGCCGCTCATGCCGACAACTACGGTACCCTTTGCAGTCATTAACTATTACACAACCTTTACTTATTTTGTTCTTGTTCTTTTTGTTTTTGTTTGTTTTTGTAGTCTTCAATGGCTTTATGCAAAGCATCGGCGGCCAAATTGGAGCAATGCATTTTAGCCGGCGGCAAACCGCCTAAAGCTTCAGCTACAGCTTTATTAGTCAACTGCAAAGCTTCCTCAATGGTCTTTCCTTTTACCATTTCGGTAGCCATGCTGCTGGTGGCAATAGCGGCACCACAGCCAAAGGTTTTAAATTTGATGTCTTTAATAATATTATCTTCTACTTCCAAGTATATTCTCATTATATCGCCGCATTTAGCATTGCCCACTTCTCCAACCCCGCTGGGATTCTCAATTTCCCCTACATTTCTTGGATTCATAAAATGATCCATTACCTTTTCTGTGTACATTTGGAACACTCCTCATTATTTTCTAATTTCATCGAGTTATACAATGGTGACATTGATCTTAATTTTTCAACAATCTCCGGCAAAACCTCCAGGACATAATCTACATCTTCCTCGGTAGTTCCTTTACCTAAAGTCATTCTTAACGAACCATGGGCTATTTCGTGGGGTATTCCCATAGCCAATAGTACATGGGACGGATCTAAGGAACCGGAAGTACAGGCCGAACCGCTGGAAGCGGCTATGCCTTTCATGTCTAACATCAGCAGCAGGCTTTCTCCTTCAATATAACGGATGCTGACATTGACATGACCGGGAAGACGATTTGTCCGGTGACCGTTTAGTTGAACATTGGGAATTTTTTCTAAAATGCCGTCAATCAATTTATCCCTAAGCTTGGTCAATCTTTCGGCTTCGGCCTCCATTTCTTGACCGGCTAAGTGGGCTGCCAAGCCAAAGGCAACAATACCGGGTACGTTTTCCGTTCCGGGGCGACGCTTACGCTCCTGGGAACCGCCGAAAAACAGAGGCGCAATTTTGGTTCCTTTCCTAATGTATAAACATCCCGTTCCTTTAAGAGCATAAATTTTATGCCCGGAAGCAGAAAGAAGGTCAATATTCATCTCATTTACATCAATAGGCAGTTTGCCAAAACTTTGCACGGCATCAACATGAAAGATAATGCCCTTTTCCTTGGCAATTTGACCGACTTCCTTTATGGGTAAGATAGTACCAACTTCATTATTGACATGCATCATAGTAATTAAAATGGTGTCATCTCTAATAGAGGATTTAAGTAATTCTAAATCAATGGTTGCATCGGGATTAACCGGCAAAAAGGTAACTTCAAAACCTTGTTTTATTAACGATTTGCAGGTATCCAAAACAGCATGGTGTTCAATCTGTGTGGTGATTATGTGTTTTCCTTTCGTTTGATTTGCCATTGCCGTACCGACGATAGCCATGTTATCGGCTTCAGTTCCGCCGCTGGTAAAGAATATTTCCTCAGGTTTGGCTTTAATTAAAGCGGCAATTTGCTCCCTGGCGGTTTCAACGCCTTTTCTGGCCTCCCGACCGAAAGCATGAACACTGGAAGGGTTACCAAAGGTTTCCGTAAGATACTTATTAACCAATTGGACCACTTCCGGGCGGACAGGTGTTGTCGCACTATGATCTAAATAAACTCTACGCATTTTTAACCATCTCCTACATTTAAATATAATACATATAACTTTCTTCTTGCCTTTTTTTGGCTTCTTACAGCATGTCCTGAAGGGTTATGGAATCCAGTACTTCGGTAACACTATCCCTGACTTTAGCCCAGACAGTCCGGGTAATACAGAACTCTGCATTATCACAGGGTTCGGGTTCTTCTTCATTAACACATTCCACCGGCGCTATGGGTCCTTCTAAAGCTCTGATAATGTCACCAACGGTAATAGTTGCCGGAGGTCTGTTAAGTATATACCCACCTTGAGCTCCCCTTACACTTTTTACTAAGTTGCTTTTTCTTAATACCGCTATTAACTGTTCCAAATAATGCTCGGAGATACTATTTCGCTGGGCAATATTATTTAAGGGAACAGGCCCGCTGCCATAATTCTGAGCCAAATCAAACATTGCTTTGAGGCCGTATCTCCCTTTAGTTGATAATTTCACCGTATCACCCCAAATCATATCCAAGTATTTTGGTCGGCTTTTTCTTTAGAGTAACACATCATTGTCCATTAGGTCAATATTTATTTCCGAGTAAATTACTCTGACTTTTTATTGTTTTTATTAAAAATCAATATTATCCTTCCTCTTCTTCGTTTTTTACGGTAATATTTTTTTCCAAGCCTTCACCGGAAGGAAAATAATATTTTTTATTTTTAAGTTTATCGGGTAAATACTGCTGTTTAATAAAGTGGCCCGGGTAATCATGGGGATATAGATAACCCTGGCCGTGGCCCAGTTGGGCGGCGCCGGGATAGTGGCTGTCTTTTAAATGAAGGGGAACAGTGCCGATCTCCCCTTTTCGAACATCCCTTAAAGCCCCGTCAATACCCTTTATTACCGAATTGCTTTTGGGAGCCAGGGCTATATATAAAGCCGCCTCAGCCAAAACCAGTCTCCCTTCCGGAAGACCCAAATATTCCAAAGCCTGAGCGGCGCTTTGGGCAATGACTAAGGCCTGGGGATCGGCCAATCCCACATCTTCAGCGGCATGGACTATAATTCTCCGGGCAATAAACCGGGGGTCTTCTCCGGCATCCAGCATTCTGGCCAAATAATGGAGGGTGGCATGGGGATCTGAACCCCGCATGCTTTTAATAAAGGCAGAAATTACATCATAGTGCTGGTCACCGGTCTTATCATATAACACCGCCGGCCTTTGAATAGATTCTTCAGCCACCGGCAAAGTAATCTTTCTCTTTCCTTGCTCATCAGGTTCTGTAGAAAGAACGGCCAGTTCCAAACCGTTTAAAGCCCTCCTGACATCCCCCTGAGCGGAATAAGCCAAATGTTTTAGCGCTTCATCGGTAATCTCAATTTTATAATTGCCCAAACCCCTTTCTTTATCCCTGATACTTTTCTTTAAAATATCAATTATGGTTTCCCCGGTAAGTGGGTTTAATTCAAAAATCAAGGAACGGGATAATAACGCCGAATTAATACTAAAATAAGGATTTTCCGTTGTAGCGCCGATTAATATTATTATTCCGCTTTCTACCGCCGGTAACAGCACATCCTGCTGAGCCTTGTTGAAACGATGGATTTCATCAATAAAGACTATGGTTTTTTTCCCATAAAGACCTATTCTTTCTTCAGCCTCGGTGATAAGTTTCCGAAGTTCCTGCACGCCGGTGGTAACGGCATTAATTTTTTCAAAATGACTGCTGGTTCTTTTAGCTATCACATGGGCAATGGTAGTTTTCCCCGACCCCGGCGGCCCGTAAAAAACCAAGGAACTTAGCCGGTCGCTTTCTATAGCCCTGCGCAGAAGCTTTCCCGGGCCAAGAATATGGTCCTGGCCCAAAAGCTCCTCCAAACTTTCCGGCCGCATCCTGTCTGCCAAAGGGGCATTCTTTTTAATATGGTCTTTCTTTAAATTGCTGAATAAATCCATAAATTATCACCCTAAGCCAATAGCTTTTCCATTACCTCTATGACAACATCGATATCCTGACTTGTTACATCCCGGTGGGTAACAAACCTTAGTCTCCGCTCATTAATAATACTTACTAATATACCCAGATTTTTTAATGTTTTTGCTAATTCAAAGGCATTTAGGTCAGAACGCTCAATGTCCACCATAACAATATTAGTTTGAACGGTATCCAGCGGAATATATATACCTTTAAGGGACTTTAAGCCCAGGGCTAGTTTTCGGGCATTTTCATGGTCTTCCTCTAACCGGTCAACCAAATTTTCCAAAGCATAAATTCCCGCTCTGGCTATTATACCTGCCTGGCGCAGACCGCCGCCCAGCATTTTCCGGTATTTACGGGCCTTGTCGATAAAATCTTTAGTACCGACCAGGACACTTCCCACCGGTGCGCCTAAGCCTTTGGACAAACAGAACGAAACTGAATCTGCTTCTAAAACCAATTCACCAACAGAAACTTTCAGATAAACGGCAGCATTAAAAATACGGGCGCCGTCAATATGGAGCTTAAGGCCCTTCTCTCGAGCAACAGCGGCTAATTCTTTTGTTTCCTCCACTGTATAAACGGTTCCTCCGCCAAAATTGCTGGTATTCTCCAGGCAAAGGAGGGTAGCTTTGGGGTAATGGATATTTTCAGGCCGAATGGCCTCTTTCAATTGCCGGACGGACACTTTCCCATTAGCGCCTATTATGGTATTGGGCATCACTCCGGCAATCATTGCCGCGCCTCCCACCTCATTCAAATTGATGTGGGAGCTTTTCTCCAATATTATTTCATCACCCCGGGAAGTATGGGTTAAAACGGCAATTAAGTTGGACATAGTACCGCTGGCACAAAATAAAGCTGCTTCCTTTCCCATTTTCTCTGCAGCCAATTTTTCCAATTGATTTATAGTTGGGTCTTCTCCATATACATCATCGCCCACCTCCGCTTGGGCCATTAACTCCCGCATCTTGGCGCAAGGCTTGGTAACCGTATCGCTTCGTAAATCAATAATTTTTTCCATTGTTCAACAACTCCTATCATTTAGTAGACTATTTTTAGTTCGGTAATCTAATGGTGGAATCCTGCAACATGAGCCGGAAAAGTTGGAAGGGAGAAATGTTGGAAAAGAATGAAAAGGTTTCGCTTCGCTAGGTTAAGGTTAACTTTAAAGTGACTCGTGTCACCGTGACATCGTGACACCGCTAGGTATCATGAAAGCCACATTAAACGATGTATACGATGAAAGAATAGCTTTAGAGATGCATCTGCTCTCAAGCAAAATGCATGATGCATCCGATGCATGTCAATTTAAATTGATGCATCATAAAAGGATAACCTAAAAAAGATGATTCATCCTTAAAGCTATACCAGGATGTTCACAAGTTAGGTTTATTTCACAGACATGGGAAACATAACCCAATAATTTACCTTAAATCTAGTCATACTCATAAACTTACACAACTAACACTGTCCCTTGCGGGATTTAAAAAACAAAAAAACACCTCTAAATGTTAGTTTTTTACATTTAGAGGTGCAGTAAGATACTAATTAAAGTGCGGCTTCAATGGCTTTAGCCAGTTCGGCTTTGGGACGGAAGCCTACAATTCTTGTTTGTTCTTGACCGCCTTTAAATAAAATCAGAGTTGGAATGCTCATAACTCCATAGCGTTGAGCGATGTTGCCATGATCATCAACATTTAACTTACCAACTTTAGCTTTCCCGGCAAAATCATTGGCCAATTCATCCACAACAGGTGCAATCATCTTGCATGGTCCGCACCAGGCAGCCCAAAAGTCAACCAAAACAGGCTCACTTGCTTTTAACACTTCTTCTTCAAAATTACTTTCGGTTAAAGTAACAACATTAGCCACTTTTAAAACCTCCTAATTTTTATTTTATAAAACTGGTCAAGACTTGCATCAGTTCTTTTATAACATCCTCTTGGGATTTAGTTGCAAGGGACTTGGAAATACATTCTTTGGCATGGTGCTCAAAAATTAATGCTCCCGTTTTATTTACAGCTGCTTTGACTGCAGCTACCTGCACCAGTATATCTACACAACAGGCATCATTTTCAATCATTCTCTGAATTCCTTTAACCTGTCCCTCGATACGCCTTAGTCTTTTAAGTATATTTTGCTTTTCATCGTTAACCATTATTCTCATCTCCAGATACCTAGTGGGGGTATGCATCTAGATTATAACTATTACCTGCGGGACTGTCAATAAAAAGTTGGAAAATTTAAACTTGTAAAAGGTCTTTAATTACTTCTCCGGCCATCATTAAACCTGCTACCGGGGGTACATAGGAGATACTGCCGGGCATTTCCCGTTTCCCCGAGGTATTAACCAGATTAAATTTATCCGGTTTTATAACGGGGTCAGGGGAATAAACCACTTTAACCCCCCTTACAATACCTCTGTTCCTCAGTTCTTTTCTTATAACTTTTGCCAAGGGACAAACCCTGGTTTGACTGATATCCGCAACCTGGAAGTTTTCATTGGATAATTTATTGGCGGCACCCATACTGGAAATAACGGGTATATTATTTTTTATCCCGTATTCAATAATGGCCAATTTGCCCGTTATATTATCAATAGCATCGACTATGTAATCATATTGTCCCAATAATATTTCATTTATATTATCCGGTTTACAAAAAACTTGCAAAGCTTTGATCTTAACTTCAGGATTTATATCCTGCAGCCTTTTTTCCATAACCGAAACTTTTGCCTGTCCAATGGTGGAACTAAGGGCATGGATCTGCCTGTTGATATTGGTTATATCCACTATATCGTGATCAACTATGGTAATGCTGCCCACACCAGCTCGGACTAAGGCCTCTGCGGCAAAAGAACCCACTCCCCCAACACCAAACACGGCCACATTGGAGTTTTTTAATATTTGATACCCTTCTTCACCAATCAATAGCTTGGTACGATCAAATCTTTGGGACACCGTTCTTTCCTCCGTTAATCAAATATTAATTCTCCCGACGTTTTATATTATCAGCAAAGGGACTATTGCTTATGAGGATTATCACTATCGCTTTTATTAGGCAAAAAAATACGCAGTAAAAACTGCGTTGCATTGTAAACCCCACCCATGCCGTGGTGCCGGTGTTTTTGAACCTGCTCAAGCAGGTGGGTGCCCTCCTGAGTATTTCATAAGTCCCCAAAACAAAGGGCATTTACTACGTACCCAGAGTCCAGGCTCCCAATGTATAGGTGTTGGCTCAAAACTACCTATTAGCGCCACGAACACAGTAGGGAATTGGTTTTCTTTATTATCATGTTAGCATAAACAACTGCAGTCTTCAAGTTTTGTTTAAAAGTTAAATTATTTTTTCCAAGATTTTATTGCTGGACCACAGGTTTTATATACAGTTCTTTTAACTGTTTCAAACTGACTTCCGAAGGAGCATCCATCATCAGGTCAACGGCACTTTGAGTTTTGGGGAAAGGTATAACATCCCTGATGGTTTCTTTGCCCGCCATCAACATTACCAAACGGTCTATTCCAAAGGCTATGCCACCATGGGGCGGAGTCCCGTATTCAAAAGCCTCCAATAAATAGCCGAATTTTTCTTTTGCTTCCTCAGAACTTAAGCCTAATAAATCAAACATTTTTTCCTGAACATCCCGTTGGAAAATCCTGATGCTTCCTCCGCCGATTTCCACACCGTTTAAGATCATATCATAGGCTTGGGCTCTAATTTTCCCGGGGTCTTTGTCCATTAATTGCAAATCATCAAGATTGGGCGAGGTAAAGGGATGATGTTTGGCAAAATAACGTTTTTCTTCTTCGTCCCATTCCAGAAGAGGAAAATCAACAACCCATAAGAAGTTTAGCTCATCAGGGTTAATTAGATTAAGCCTTTTAGCCAATTCCAGGCGAAGATGGCCCAAACTTTCATTGGCTACGTTGGGTTGATCCGCAACAAATAACAGCAAATCTCCGGGTTGGGCCTGGAATTTTTCCAAAATCCTGGAAATTTCCTCCGGGTTGAAGAATTTTGCAATGGGAGATTTTACCCCGTCCTCATTGACTATGAAATAAGCTAATCCCTTGGCTCCGTACAAGCTTACATACTTGGTTAAATCATCAATGTCCTTGCGTGAATAACTGCCGCACCCTTTAGCATTAATACCTTTAATCAAACCGCCCTTTTGGACTGTTTCGGCAAAGACCTTGAATTGAGAATCTCTAACTTCTTCCGTTATATCAATTAATTCCAATCCGAAACGCAAATCGGGCTTATCAGAGCCGTAACGATTCATGGCTTCATCATAGGTCAGCCTTTTAAAGGGGGTTTGAACATCTTTATCCAAGACCTTTTTAAAGATAAAAGCTATCATTTCTTCCATTAAAGAAAGTATATAATCCCGGTCAATAAAGGACATTTCGATATCCAATTGGGTAAACTCAGG
This sequence comes from Clostridia bacterium, assembly GCA_012720075.1. GTDB lineage: Bacteria > Bacillota > Peptococcia > Peptococcales > BICA1-8 > JAAXZE01. Next base: position 3,773 of record JAAXZE010000174.1, on the reverse strand, counting down.
CTGCCGGTCAGCCCGCAAATCTTCATCCCGGAAGCAGCGGGCAATCTGGAAATATCTTTCCATCCCCGCAACCATCAAAAGCTGTTTAAAAATTTGGGGTGATTGGGGTAAAGCGTAGAACTTTCCGGGATTAACCCGGCTGGGCACCAAATAATCCCTGGCACCTTCCGGGGTGCTTTTGGTCAAAATGGGCGTCTCAATTTCCAAAAAGCCGTGTTGGTCCAAGAAGTCCCGGATGGCTTTAATGGTTTTGTGCCGTAAAATTATATTTTTTTGCATGACCGGTCTTCTTAAATCCAGGTACCTGTATTTTAACCGGAGCATTTCGTCAACATCTACATCATCGCTTATGTAAAAAGGAGGAGTTTTGGATTTATTTAAAACAACCAGTTCTTTAGCGGCTAAGTCTATATGACCGGTAGCCAGGTTAGGATTAATCATCCCTTCGGGGCGAAGAACAACTTCACCTTTAACGGCAATAACGTATTCGTTGCGAATTTTCTCCGCAAGGTTAAAGGCTTCTTTTGCCTGTTCAGGGTTAAAAACAACCTGAACTATCCCCGACCGGTCCCGTAAATCCACAAAAATTAATCCGCCATGGTCACGGCGTTTTTGCACCCAGCCCATAACAACCACTTCTTGGCCGACATTATTTTCGTTTAAATCATTGCAAGAATGAGTTCTTTTCAAATTTTGCAGCACATTAGTCATTGGTTTTCAAGCCCCTTTCCAAGTAATTAATTATGTCATCAATGGGTATCTCTGTTTGCTCACTTTTGGCCATTTCTTTGACAACTATTTTCCGGGCCTTTAATTCTTCATCTCCTAAAATCAAAGTATATTTAACCCCTAAACGATCAGCAGCCTTTAATTGGGCCTTCAAACTCTTGTCTAAATAATCCTTTTCAGTGCTTATGCCTTTCCGCCTTAACTCCATTGCCAGCTTAAAGGCTTCTTCCTGGGGTTTTTCCCCAATGGCCGCTATATAAACGTCGGGATGGGTCAAAAGTTGACTCAAATCAATACCTTTGGTTTCCAGGGTAAGCAGTAATCTTTCCATTCCCATGGCAAAACCAATGCCAGGCGTGGGCTTCCCGCCGCATTGTTCTATAAGGCCGTCATACCTGCCGCCGCCGCATATAGCGCTCTGGGCCCCGATGCCCTCAACGAGGATTTCGAAAGCGGTGTGGGTATAATAGTCCAAACCTCTAACCAGTCTGGGATCAACAACATATTCAATTCCCAAGGCATCCAGGTATTTTAAAACTTTGGTAAAATGCACTTCACAGGACGGACAGGCAGAACTTCTGGTAGTGGGCGCATCCTTAGCCAATTCCCGGCAGATGTCACTTTTGCAGTCTAATATTCGCAACGGGTTTTTGTTTAACCGTTCCTGACAAGTTTTGCACAATTTATCTTTCTTATCTGAAAAATAATCAACCAAAGCTTTTAAATGCCGGGGCCGACACTGAGGACAGCCTACAGTATTTATGTGAACCTTTAAGCCGGTTAATTGTAATTTTTCTAAGACAGTACAGGCTAAACCTATAACTTCGGCGTCAACACTGGGATGATTGGAACCGAACACTTCTATCCCGAATTGGTGAAACTGCCGGTACCTGCCGGCCTGGGGACGGTCATACCTAAACATGGGCCCGATATAATACAGTTTGGTCGGTTGGGGCTCGGCATAGAGCTTATTTTCCAAAAAAGCCCTTACTGTGGAAGCGGTTCCTTCAGGCCGCAGAGTAATACTTCTTTCTCCCCGGTCATAAAAGGAATACATTTCTTTTTCCACAATATCAGTAGTTTCGCCTACCCCCCGCAGGAACAATTCGGTGTGTTCAAAAATAGGGGTGCGAATTTCTTGATAGCCGAAATCACTGCAGACCCGGCGGCAGACTTTCTCCAGATAATGCCATTTTTCAACTTCTCCGGGCAGAATATCATTGGTTCCCCTGGGACGAGTAGTTAACATTTTATAATCCACTCCTTCAATTAACGGTATATTAAAACGGAACATTTTATCAGTCAGGGGCTTTAAATGCTTCCCATCGGGCATAAAAAAATCCCGTTCCCAAAATTTACTTTTTGGGACGAGACAAACCCGCGGTGCCACCCAATTTGGGCATAAAGATATTATGCCCCCCTTATTAGCATTTAACGGTGCCCCGGATGTAAAAACATCAACTCCAAGGTGTTCTTTCAATAGGCTTTTTTAAAAACCGCTCTCAGTCACGACGGTTTCTCCCTGTTAAAAAAATACCTATTTACTTGCCTCTTCATCACTTTTACATTTATTACATATTTATTACATAATTTTAGCCAAGGGTTTTTATTTTGTCAACTTTAGCCTTGATAATTTCTTCAATTCTTTGGCCATAAAGGATCAGGTCTTTGGGATTATAGGCATTTATCAGGGTCCAATCATCGGGATTGACTATTTTTGACCCCGCACCGACACCCAATCCCCAAATGGTTTGTCTTTCTTCCATCATCTGAATATTATAAATGCAAGGCTTTTCCCTAAAATAACCAACATTTTCTTGATTGCCCACTATTTGCTTCTGGCGATAAAGATAATAGGGCTTATAGTCGTTTGCCGCACACCACTCTTCGGCGAAAGCGAACATTTCCGCTGCTTGATTTTCCAAAAGAGAAACAGCTTTATTTTCCCTTAATTTTGCCGTTCTTTTCAGGGCCAAGGCATGAACGGTCAAATTTTCCGGCTTCAGCTTCCCGATCTCTTTTAAGGTATGCCTTATTTCTTCCGGTCCTTCGCCGGGCAAACCGATAATCAAATCCATATTGATATCAAAACCTATTTCTTTAGCCAGCATAAACTTGGCAATTATGTCATCAGGACTGTGCAATATTCCTATCCTTGTTAAAGTTTCCTGGCACATGGACTGGGGATTTATGCTCACCCTGCTGATACCGTATTTTTTCAGCAACAACAGCTTTTCTTCATTGATAGTATCGGGACGTCCCGCTTCAAAGGTAAACTCGGCGGTATTCTCCTGTAAAAGATATTCTTTAATGGCCCCCAAAAAAAGGTTAAGCTGCTCTAAGTTCAAGGTTGTCGGTGTACCGCCGCCTACATAGAGGGTCTGGATGTTTATCCGGGCTTCATTAAGAGCCTCGCCTACCCCTTTTATTTCTTGGATTAAATACTTAAGATAATTGTCAATCTCCTGAGAGCCCTTTCCCACCGGAAAACTGGGGAAAGAACAGTAGCTGCACCGGGTAGGGCAAAAAGGGATACTGATATAGATACTGACTGTATTTTTGGCTCCCTTTGAGCTAAGCAAAAATTTCCGCTGCAGCTTTGTAATTTCAATAAGTTTTCTAACTTTGTCCCGCTCCACTAGATAATTGGTTTGTAGTGTTTTTTCGATTTCTTCTTGGTTTAAACCCTGGTCCCAATACCGATGGACAATTTTGGTCGGTCTTATGCCGATTAAAGTCCCCCAGGGACTGGCTTTAAATCCTAGTTTTTCGGTAAAAAGCCGGTAAACCGCCAGTTTAATAATCCGTTTTAACTCATTAGGCTCCGGCTCTTTTATCTGTTCAACAATTGCCGGACCTTCTACTATCCCTACCATTAACTGTTCTTCTTTAATATCTATCTCCAAAACAAGATGGGCTTCTTGAATATCACCGGTCAGCTCATGCCAGCTCAGCTCGGGCAGAAAAATCCTTATTATTTCAAAAACCGTAGAAGCATGCTGGTGACTTGCGGGACTTAAACCGATCTTCATTTAGTTTATCAG
>JAAXZE010000173.1 GCA_012720075.1 Clostridia bacterium | reverse complement strand
TAAATTAAAAAACAGCCCATGGAGTTCGACCCCTGCATGTCCTTTAATTTCCCCTGATTGAGTACAAAGAACCTGAATCAAAAATTTTTGAATCATTTTTCCTCCAAGACTTAAGAGTTTTAAATAGTTTTACCTATTCATAGTCTCTTTTGGCAAAGTAGTTTTACTCCCACTCAATGGTCCCGGGTGGTTTGGAGGTTATGTCATAAACAACCCGGTTGACATGGTTGACTTCGTAACAATCCTGTTGGATATCCTTTCCAACAAATCATAAGGCAGACGGGCCCAATCGGCGGTCATGGCGTCTTCACTGGTTACGGCCCGCAAAACAATGGGATAAGCATAAGTCCTTTCATCACCCATAACACCTACCGATTTGATAGAAGGCAGTACGGCAAAGGACTGCCAGATTTGTTCGTAAAGACCGGCTTTGGTGATTTCCTCTAAAATAATGGCATCGGCTTCCCGCAAAATATCCAGTTTTTCCTGAGTTACTTCACCAATTATCCTTACCGCCAGTCCCGGTCCCGGGAAGGGCTGACGATTGACAATATCCTTGGGCAAGCCTAATTCTCTGGCTACAGCCCGAACTTCGTCTTTAAAAAGGTCCCTTAACGGTTCCACCAGTTTAAACTTCATGTCCTCGGGAAGACCGCCCACATTATGGTGACTTTTGATAGTTGCGGCGGTAGCGGTACCGCTTTCGATAACATCGGAATACAGGGTCCCCTGGACCAAAAATTCGGCATCCCCCAGCTTTTGGGCTTCGGCCTCAAACACCCGGATAAACTCTTCACCGATTATTTTCCGTTTCTCCTCCGGCTCGGTTACTCCTTTTAACTTATTTAAAAACCGGTCCCTGGCATCGACAAAATCCAGTTTAATACCAAATCTCCCGCCGAAAATCTCTTTAACCTGCTGGGGCTCGTTTTTCCGCATTAAACCGTGGTCAACGAAAATGCAGGTCAGGTTGTCACCGATGGCTTTATGGACCAGGACCGCCGCCACCGAAGAATCAATTCCTCCGCTTAAGCCGCAAATCACCTTTTTATCGCCGACCCGTTTTCTGATGGCTTCAACTTCTTCCTGAATAAAGGACCCCATGTCCCAGTCGGCCTTACAGTTGCAAATATTCATAAGAAAGTTTTTGAGAATTGACTGTCCGTTAACAGTATGCTTTACTTCGGGGTGAAATTGTACCCCGTAAAGCTTTCGCTCCGGATTGGAAAAAGCCGCAAAGGGAGTGTGTTCCGTCTTTCCTATACTTTTGAAGCCGGGAGGCGCCTCGGTTATTAAATCGCCATGGCTCATCCAGCATAATTGTTCCCGATCTAAGCCCGCAAATAAAGCATCCCTTGTATCGGCCTCCATAACGGCTTTGCCGTATTCCCTTTTGGCCGCCTTTTCCACCTTTCCGCCCAATAAGTATGTAATTAACTGCATGCCGTAGCAGATACCCAGAATAGGAATACCTAAATTCAGTATTTCCGGATCGCAGTGGGGCGCTCCTTCTCCGTAAACACTGGCAGGCCCCCCGGAGAAAACAATCCCTTTGGGGTTTATTTCTTTTATTTTTTCCACCGATGTATTATAGGGCAGCATGATGGAATAAACATTCAATTCTCTTATTCTTCTGGTAATCAGCTGATTATATTGACCGCCGAAATCTAAAACCAAGACGGTGTCATGATTGGCCCAATCCATGGAGTAACCTCCTTTATTCTTTTTCTTTCAGGATGCAATTGCCGGTCCCGTATCCGGCCCAATGACCGGCAAAATAAGTGTGTTAGTCTTTAATTGTTTATTGGGTTAAACTTTTTGGTCTCGTGCCCGGTAACTAGTGGTTTACAGGTAAATGACTAGTACTGATAAATTAGTGTGTTAGTGAGTAAGTGCGACTAGATTTTAGATGACTTATTGGAATGTATCTCTATAATGTGAAATAATCCCCGACGCATCTGTATCGTAGCATTAGCTTAAATGCTGCATCATTATTGGCGTAACTTATTTGTGATGCATCGATTTAAAATTGTTATGCATCGGATACATCATGCATTTTGCTTATAAGCAGATGCATCCCGAAAGATTACTTTCACCGGATGCATCAATACCTTTCGACGTCACGGTGACACGATGACACGATGTCACTCAACTCTATTTCTCATACGCCTTAGGGTCCAAAACCGCTATAAAAGGGAGGTTTCTGTATTTTTCCGCATAATCCAGGCCATAGCCCACAACAAATTCGTCGGGGATAGAATAACCCAAATAGTCGGGAACTATATTTACCTTGCGGCGTTCGGGCTTGTCCAAAAAGGAGCAGATTTTTACGCTGCGGGGACCACGGGAAAAAATATTATCCATCAGGTACTTTAACGTTAAACCGGTATCAATAATATCCTCAACTATTAAAACATCTCTATTTTCAATGCTTTCATCCAAGTCTTTCAAAATCCTTACTACTCCCGATGATGTCGTGGATGAACCATAACTGGACACAACCATAGTATCGATATCAAGGGGAATTTTTATCTCTCTGACCAAATCCGCCATAAAGATCATAGCGCCTTTGAGGATGCAAACAACTAATAAATCTTTGTCCTGATAATCCCGGGTAATTAGTTCACCCAATTCTTTTACTTTACTGCGGATTTGTTCTTCGGTAATTAAAATTTTGCTGATATACTTTCCCATATCATTTTTCATTAATGCAGTTCCTCCTTAAATTTAATTCACTTACAGTAAAAACATAATATTTTCAACGTCACGGTGTCACGATGTCACGTTTATATTAACCTTAACCTAACCAAGCAAGACCTTGACCTTTTTTTACTTAAGAGCAGTTTCATGTCAATGTGTAATTATTTAATAAATACCGTTATTTAGCCCAATTTAATCACTAAATTTTAGCGTCCCTTATAACGGAAAAATTATACCAATGGTAGTATTTAATGTCAACGAATTCATAATGTTACAGTCACAAGTGTTATAAAAAGCTAAGCAAAAAAATGGGTTTGCCTGAAGCAGACAAACGCCGAAACAATCAAATATTACATTGGAGGTTCGATAACAATTTCTTTATTATAATCGGAAAAGACAACACTCATAATCAAACGCTGATTATCATGCTGTTTATTGACAGCGTTAATTTCCGCCTTAGTTAACAGGCCTGATTTATCAATCCACACCGTAAAGGTAAAATCTCTCCACAATACCAGCAGGTATTTATTTTCCGTTTCCGCCATAACTTCATACTTCCTGCACTTTTTGCCGTTTATCTCTTCTTTCCCCACATAATGGGCAACTAAAGGCTCGGAGAATCTAAAGATTCCCAAAGGATTTATTTCCTGAACCAGTTTTTCCGTAGCCTCCAGGTTGGTATCTTCTACCACCAGCCAATCCTTGGAAAACTCATCTTTCCTGTATAATTTATCAGCCACCTGATAAATCTCAAAATCCGAGTTTACCACATGCAATTTTCCTTTTAAATGGACATTACCGTTGCTTTTCTCCCCAACAACTTCACTCAACAACTCTTCATTTCCGTCAATGACTTTCTTGGAAACTGCCTGATAACGATAACTTTCAGCATTTAAAGTATTTTCAATGGCAGTACTTACTGCTTCTTCCGGAGGAACAGAATTCAGGACCCGATAAACGCCGTACCCTCCCCCTGCAAAAGCAAGGATCAGCAAAATTATTAATAACCACTTCCAATTTAGTCTAAACCTGGGCCGATTAAAATTAGGAAGTTTAAAATTAGGTAATTTAAAATTCGGTCTCTTGAAAGCCCAAAATTTTTTCTCCTTTTTTTTCATCTAAATCCCCCCTTTATTTCTACCTAATTTTTACTAATGAGAGAGGAGATTTATTACCGACTACCTGTCCTTTTTTTCCAATAGTTCCATTTTGAAAAAACATTTGGGCTTTCAACAAAAATCCCCGACAGTTTAAACTGCCAGGGATTTTATTTTTTTACATCATGCCGCCCATGCCGCCCATTGGGCCCATGTTGTCTTTATTTTTTTCCGGGATATCGGCAACCAATGTTTCAGTTGTTAAGACCATAGCTGCGATACTGGCTGCGTTTTGTAAAGCGGAGCGGGTTACTTTGGCCGGGTCAACGATACCGGCGGCAAACATGTCTTCATAAACACCGGTCAGAGCATTATAACCAATACCTATGCCGGCTTCTTTAACTTTTTCTACTACGATAGAACCTTCAACACCGGCGTTGTTGGCAATCTGACGTAAGGGCTCTTCTAAAGCTTTCTTAATAATATTTATACCTGTTTGAGCATCAGGTTCATCAGCTTTAAGATTTTCCAGAGCAGGAAGCACATCGATTAAAGCTGTACCGCCGCCGGCTACTATACCTTCTTCTACAGCGGCTCTGGTAGCGGATAGAGCGTCTTCAATGCGATGTTTCCTTTCTTTCAATTCGGTTTCGGTTGCAGCACCAACTTGGATAACTGCTACGCCGCCGGATAATTTAGCCAAACGTTCTTGTAATTTTTCTCTGTCGAATTCGGAAGTAGTTTCTTCTAATTGTACACGGATTTGAGCAACTCTGGCATCGATCTTAGCCTTTTCGCCTCTGCCTTCAACGATAGTGGTTTCTTCTTTGCTAACTTTAACCTGACGGGCAGTACCCAGCATATCTAAAGTAGTATTTTCCAGTTTCAAACCTAAATCTTCGCTGACTACTTGACCACCGGTCAGAATAGCAATGTCTTCCAGCATAGCCTTACGGCGGTCACCGAAACCGGGAGCCTTAACTGCTACACAAGTGAAAGTTCCTTTTAACTTGTTAACAATCATGGTAGCCAAGGCTTCCCCTTCAACGTCTTCGGCAATAATTAACAAGGGCTTGCCTGATTGAACTACTTTTTCTAATACCGGCAGGCTATCCTGAATTGAAGAAATTTTCTTATCGGTAATCAAGATCAGGGGTTCATCTAAAACAGCTTCCATTTTTTCAGTATCGGTAACCATGTAGGGGGAGATATAACCCCGGTCAAACTGCATACCTTCTACAACATCTAAGGAAGTTCCAAAGGTTTGAGATTCTTCAACGGTAATAACACCGTCATTGCCTACTATTTCCATAGCTTCGGCAATCAATTTGCCGATTTCAGCGTCAGCAGCCGAGATAGAAGCAACTTGAGCAATGGCTTCTTTGCTTTCGATGGGTTTAGCAATCTTGCGGATTTCAGCTACAACTGCATCTACGGCTTTGGTGATACCTTGTTTCATAATCATGGGGTTAGCGCCGGCAGCTACGTTTTTCAGACCTTCTCTGATCATGGCTTGGGCCAATACTGTTGCAGTGGTGGTTCCGTCACCGGCAACATCATTAGTTTTGGTAGCTACCTCTTTCAAAAGTTGGGCACCCATGTTTTCAAAGGGGTCTTCCAGTTCAATTTCTCTTGCAATGGAAACACCGTCATTGGTAATGGTTGGAGAACCGAATTTCTTTTCTAAAACAACATTGCGTCCTTTGGGACCTAAAGTAACTTTTACCGCTTCTGCAACTGCGTTAACACCGGCTTCTAAAGCTCGTCTTGCGTCTTCACCGAAAATAATGTCTTTAGCCATTATGTATTCCCTCCCTTAAATTATCCAATAATTGCCAGGATATCTCTTTCACCTAAAATTAACACTTCTTCACCGTCTACCTTAATCTCGGTACCGGCATATTTTGAGAAGATAACTTTATCACCTACTTTTACTTCCATCGGAGCTCTTTGTCCATTTTCCAGAACTTTACCGGTACCAACTGCTAAAACTTCACCTTGTTGAGGCTTTTCTTTAGCAGTGTCAGGTAGTACGATACCGCTTTTAGTTTTTTCTTCTTGAGCAAGTGGTTTAATTACAACTCTGTCGCCCAATGGCTTAATATTCATGGGCAAACCCTCCTTTATGATTTAGTATTTATTAACTCTATTTGTTAGCACTCACCAAAGGTGAGTGCTAATATCTACTAATAATAATAGTAAAATGTTTCATTTTTATCAAGTTCTTTTTGTAAATTTTTTTTTCTTTTGGCGGTTAATTATAATAAAATAAATTAAAAAAACTTCCATTTTCTTGTCCACATAAGAAATATTGCCTTTAGTGCCGGCTTTTATTCATTTTTGGAAAAATTTATGAAAGTAATAAAAAGCAAAAGGAGAAAATACATGAAAAACCAAACCAGAAAGCATTTTAAGGATTTGCGAGATAAACTGGAGGTCAAAGATTTAAATGCCAACAGCCAAGCCATATTGAAAAAAATAACTTCCTGTTCTCTGTGGCATGAGGCCCGGACCATCATGTGCTACATATCTTTCGGCAAGGAAGTGAAAACCAGGCCGATTATCGAAAAAGCCTGGCAGGATAATAAACAGGTAATCATACCGGTTTGCAAGCCTTCTACCAAAGAAATCATTCCCAGCCTGTTAACTTCTTTTGAAGATTTGGAACCACGGACCATGGGGATTATGGAACCTAAAGACGGTAAGCTTAATCCGGTAGACCCCAAAAAAATTGAATTGGCCCTTATCCCTGGAGTTGCCTTTGACCTTAAGGGCCGTCGAATCGGCTTCGGCGCCGGCTATTACGACCGCTTTTTACCACTCTTAAAGCCGGATACACCCAAAGTAGCCCTTGCCCATGAAATTCAAGTCAGCTCCACACCGCTGCCTGACGATGAATATGATATCAGGATGGACTATATCTGTACGGAGAAGGGACTGTATGAAGTGAATAAGTGACATTGTATCATCGTGACATCGAAAGGCATCATATAAAAGCCATATAGAATGATGCATCCGATGAAAGTAAACTTTAGGGATGCATCTGCTTTTACGAAAAATGCATGATGCATCCGATGAATGACAATCTAAACTGATGCATCCCAAACAAGTTACCCAAAAGAAGATGCATCCTTTAAGCTATGCT
>JAAXZE010000172.1 GCA_012720075.1 Clostridia bacterium | reverse complement strand
GAGGTAAAAAAAGGGGACATCCTGCTGGAAGTAGATAAAAAGGATTTAGAGATTAAAAAGGCCCAGGCAGAGGCAGGGGTGAAAGGAGCCAAAGCCCAATTGGATAAAGCAATAGGGGGAGCCAGGAGCCAACAGATTGAGCAGGCCCGGGCGGCCTTAGAACAAGCCCAGGCTCAGGTGGACCTATTAGAGACAAAGTATAATAGGCTTTATCCCCTTTATGAGGCAGAAGCTTTGCCCGAAGATCAGCTGGATGAATTAAGAACTAAGCTTGAGGTTGCCCGGCTGCAAAGAGAACAGGCTCAGGCCCAGTTAGATTTGGTTCTGGAAGGAGCTCAAGCGGAAGAAATAGCAGCTTTGGAATCACAGTATGAATTAGCCTTAGCTAAACTGGACGAAGTCCTGGCTCTTATCGAGGATTCTACTGTAACATCTCCCTGTAATGGTACTATCACTTTGGTGGGTGTAGAAGAAGGCGAGTTTGTTAATACTGGAATGCCCATAATCACTATTACCGATTATAGTGATGCCTGGGTCAAAGTTGATGTTTATGAAAATCAATTGTCCAAGATAAAGATCGGTGATGAGGTTGAGATAAAAAGCTCGGCTTATCCTGACAAGGTCTTTTCCGGACAGGTATTAACAATAAACAAAAACCCGGATTTTGCAATAAAGAAGTCTACCGATGAGTTAAACGAAAAAGATTTAATAAGCTATAGCGTAAAAATAAAATTAATGGAAAATGAAGGGCAACTTTTTCCTGGGATGAGAGTAGATGTAATCTTCGGGAGTGAAAAATAAATGTTTAATAATATTTGGGAGGGTTTTAAGCGGGAAGTATTGCTTTTATTCAATGATAAAAGAACCCTTTTAATGGTTTTCTTTGTCCCTATCCTATATACGATATTTTTTGGCTTTCTCTATAGTCAAGGAATAGTGCGTGAGCTTAGTACCGCTGTTGTTAATAATAGCCCCTGTCAATTATCTCGGACTATTGTTGATGGCTTTCGCAGTTCGGAACGGTTTGCGGTAAATTATGAGTTAAATTCTGAGGATGAGATTCTTTCTCTCATGGAAGATAAGAAGATCGATGTGGCCATTGTTATTCCTTCTGATTTTGAGGCCAATGTTAAAAAAGGCAAACCCACCGAGGTATTTATAGGTATAAATGCCGCCAACATGATAATCGGAAACGGAGCAATGGTTTCGGCTATGCAGGTAGTTGAGACCTATTCCAGCGGGGTAACTTTAACAAAACTTAAATCCCAGGGGCTTTCATCTTCTCAGGCGTATAATGGGGCTATACCCCTTAGCTTTAATTTTCGGCCGTGGTACAATCCGTCGTATAGTTATTTAAACTTCATGGTACTGGGTATTTTAATCCTGGCAGTTCAGCAGATTACTATGATGGGAGCAGCCAATTCTCTGGTTGGGGAAAAAGAGGATGAAAATCTCTCCCAGTTCCTTACCGCTACTAATGGCTCTCTCCTTCCCTTTATTATTGGTAAAAGTGCTGTGTATTTTATTTCCGGGCTCTTTAGTTTAGTGGGCTCCGCCTTTTTTGCCTTTGAAGTTTTTAGGATCCCTTTAAGAGGAGATTTTGCCCATATTTTACTTTTAACCGTGCCATTTTTGGTCTGTGTTATTGCTTGGGGCTTAGCAATCGCTGTATTATGTTCTGATAGGGCTCAGGCCACTAGGATAATAATGCTTTTACCCTACCCTATCTTTTTAGTATCGGGTTTAACATATCATTTGGGTGCCATACCGAGACCCTTGCAGTATCTGGCGATGGCAATTCCTTTTACCCATTATGGCAATTATTTTCGAAATGTAGCTTTAATGGGACTGGGTTTGGATCAAATATGGAACAGTGTTAACTGGCTAATTATGCTGGCTTTAGTTTACTCCCTAATTTTTTGGGCCATATTCCGATTCAAATGGATGGGTAAAAGGAGTCTAAAAAGGGAGAAGATGAAAAAATGTTGCGAGACATTTTAATTATATTAACGCGGGAGTTAAAATTAATCTTTTCAAAAAAAAGTACTGCATTTGGATTGTTCCTCCTGCCCTTTTTACTACTTGGATATTATGGCTATCTTTATTGTTCCCAGACAGTGGATAATTTGCATCTGGCTATTATCAATGAAAGCCCCAGTCAAGAAAGCCGTTACTTGGTAAATAGCTTTGCTCGGAGAGAGCAGTTTATAGTTGAGGATTATTTAAGTCAGGATGAGGCAATAGCGGCACTAGAAAAAGGGGAAATCCAGGGAATTGTCATAATCCCCGCTGACTTTACCCAAAAACTCAAGAATGGGCAAACAGCTGATGTTGTGGTTATTGCTAATGGGTCCAATATAGTATTGAGTAATAACATTATGACAGGGTCTGCTGAAATAGTTCAGGGGTACTCGAAAATTTTGGCTGCGAAAAGGTTTGAAAAAAAGGGGTATTCGTCAACAACAGCCCAAAGTACTGCCGCCCCTATCCACTTTAACTATAGACCTTGGTACAATCCTGTTAATAGTTATCCTATTTTTTTAATACCCGGTTTAATAACAGTTTTAATTCAGCAAATAACCTTTTTATATACTGCGATTTCTATTACTGAAGAGAGGAAAAGGGGCAGTCTTAAGGTTTTATTTGATGATGAAATTAAACCTTTGGCAATTATTTTAGGTAAGATGCTGGTTTACTCCAGTTGTGTTTTTCTTTCCTGTGCCGGTTGCTTTATAATGGCAAGATATATAGTACACGTCCCACTAAGGGGTAGTTTTTTAGAATTATTTGATCTGTCGTCTGTATTCTTGGGTTGCATCAGCGCAATAGGCATCTTTCTATCCATTATTTGTAGAAATTCTTTGGAAGCCACCCAATATTCGATGCTTATTGCTTTACCTTCATTCTTATTATCGGGGTATACCTGGCCGACCCAAGCTATGCCGGAGTTTTGTGTTTATCTTTCCAAAATCTTACCGCTGACCTATTATGCAATTCCTGTTAGGGATATTATGCTCATGGGTTTGAGTTTGGCTAAGTTTAAAAAGGAAATCATTATCCTAGGGCTTATGGCTGTGATATTTATTATAATGGGTACGTTGGTATTGACCCTAAGGAAAGGCTCTGGCAGTCACAAAAAACCACAGGCTGCTTTACCGTAAAGCCTTTCATAACTAGTATTTATAGCAATGGTTCTTTAGGAAAATGTATAACAGAAGATATTTAGAAAGTAAGCGTCAAATAAACCCCACCTTGCGGAAAGATGGGGTTATGTTCTAGCTATTTAATTTTGGTACTCGACAACTTAGAGTTACGGTATCTGACCAAGGAAGAAGCTGATCTAAAGTATCTGGATTTTGAGTATCTATGT
>JAAXZE010000171.1 GCA_012720075.1 Clostridia bacterium | reverse complement strand
GAAAAAATAAAACTAAGAACAGGCCGGGAGGGTAATAGTTATGAAAAAAAAATTGACGATTTTTATAATTGCCGTAATTGTGCTAATCCTGTCAGGAGGGGTAATGCCGGCGGGGGATGACTCCCAAGAGATCGGCCACCGATTAATTAGAATTCATGTACTGGCTAATAGTGATTCCGAAGCCGACCAGGCTTTGAAATATATGGTCAAGGATGCCATTGTAAAGGAAATGGCCCAAAAATTCAGTGCTTCAAGGAGTATTGAAGAAAGCAGGGAAATTTTATTATCCAGCCTTTCCGAGGTGGAAGCTATAGCCGAAACTACATTAACCAGATTAGGTTCCGATTATGAAGTGGAGGCTCAGTACGGGAGGTTTTTCTTTCCTACTAAATACTATGGCAGTTTTACTTTGCCGGCAGGTGAATATGAAGCGGTCAGGGTTGTAATCGGCGAAGGAAAAGGAGCCAACTGGTGGTGTGTATTGTTTCCGCCTTTATGCTTTGTAGCGGCGGATGAGACCCAAGAGATTTCTAAGGTAAAAAATGGTTATCCCGTTAATAGTAATGAAGGGTTTAAAAAGGAAAAAGTTAGGGTATCTTTTAAATTAAAGGAAGTAATCAAAGATTCCTTTGCAATATTAGCTAGGATTTTTAACTAGGTTGTTCCCTCTCCCTCTGTTTTTGGCCGCAAGGCCGCTTTTTTTTGGGGGAAAGACTTTTTGGTAACGTGCCCAGTGCCAATTAAGTGCGTTAGTGCGTAAGTGTGTTAGTGTGTAATTTTAATTGAGAATTAAGAATGGCCTTTATCAAATAGAAAAGATTGACGCTGTTTTCTGGAAAAATAATTCATGTTAAAATAGTACATATATCCAATACATTACGGTTTTTAATATTACCGTGGTAATTTATTCTTGTTTATTTGAGTTTCCTGTGGCTATCATTCTGCTTGAAACGGGGGGCAAGTAATGCATAGTGTTTTAATTGCCGTTAACAATCAGAACCAGAGCAATAAATTTAAAAAGATACTAACCTCCCGGGGATATCAGGTAATTGCCGCCGTTAACGATGCCTATTCGGCCTTAAGGATTTTGCAAAACCGCAAGGGGACATTAAGTTTAATTGGTACTGATTTACAGGGCTTAAATGGTCTTCAACTGGCTCAAATGATAGCAGACGGTGATTTGGGACCGGTAGTTTTGGTCAGCAAATATGCCGTCGATGCCGGCGCCAATTTGCCCAAAAGCCTTTTTGGAATGCTGGTGCAGCCTATTACCGAGTATCAGTTAATCAATACCGTAAGCCTGGCTTTGGCTCAATATAAGCATCAAAAAGAACTGGAAAAGGAAGTAGAGGAACTGAAGGAAACCATTGAAAGCAGGAAATTAATAGAGAGGGCCAAAGGCATTATTATGAAAAAGTATCGCCTTTCCGAAGATGAGGCCTATAGGAAGCTCCGCAGCACAAGCATGGAGAAAAGGATACCAATGAAAAAACTGGCAGAGACCATAGTAACCATGCATGATTATCAACTTTGAAAAAAAGGTTGCAAAGTCCATGCTCGGTGCTATAATTAAGGTAAAGATTTTAGATACTATTCTTAGAGCAACGGCGCTCAAGAACGGCAGAGGAATCTGCTTTTTCTGGAGTGCTTATTTTTTTTGAAACAAAAGTTTCACTTTTATGAGGAGGTTTACTGAATGCCAAATTTAAGTCCTAAAGATGTTTTACAAATGGCCAAGGAGCATGATGTTCGTTTCATCCGGCTCCAGTTCACTGATATGTTTGGTGTTTTGAAAAATGTGGCGATCTCAGCCAAACAGTTGGAAAAGGCTTTGGCCGGTGAATTGATGTTTGACGGTTCTTCCATAGAAGGTTATTGCCGCATAGAGGAATCCGATATGTACTTAAGGCCGGACCCAAATACTTTTGTGATTTTTCCCTGGATGCCCCAGGAGGGAGCAGAGGCCAGGATGATCTGTGACATCTATAACCCCGACGGCACTCCTTTTGCCGGAGACCCCAGATATGTATTAAAAAGAGCCACCCAGCGGGCGGAAAAAATGGGTTATAAGATGAATGTGGGTTCCGAATGTGAATTTTTCCTGTTCCATACCGACAGCGAAGGGGCACCTACCACAATCACCCATGATAAAGCGGGATATTTTGATTTAACTCCCGTTGATTTAGGGGAAAATGCCCGTCGTGATATAGTCTTGAATTTAGAGGATATGGGGTTTGAGGTTGAAGCTTCTCATCATGAATTGGCCCCTGGCCAGCACGAAATCGGTTTTAAATATGCCGAAGCCGTTACTAATGCCGATGCTATTATGACTTTCAAGTATGTTGTACGGACAATTGCCCAGCGGCATGGGCTCCATGCTACTTTTATGCCTAAACCTGTCTTTGGCATTGCCGGTTCAGGCATGCACACCAATATATCTCTTTCGGACCTTAACGGCAATAACGTTTTTTATGATCCTAAAGGTAAAGAACAGTTGTCGGAAATAGCTTATTATTTTATGGGAGGGGTAATGAAGCATATTAAGGCCATTTCCGCTATTACCAATCCCACTGTTAACTCTTACAAAAGGCTGGTTCCCGGTTATGAAGCGCCGGTTTACATTGCCTGGTCCACCAGAAACAGGAGTCCTTTGATCAGGGTGCCGGCTAAAAGGGGTGCTTCCACCAGGATTGAACTTCGGAATCCGGATCCTTCCTGTAACCCTTATTTTGCATTAGCCGTTGTTTTGCAGGCCGGGCTGGAGGGTATAGAAAAACGGATTGCTCCGCCTCCGCCGGTTAATGCCAATATTTATGAAATGAGCTTGGAAGAACGAATGGAAAATGGTATTGAGAACCTGCCCAGCAATTTGGCGGAAGCCATTGAGGAGTTGAAAAAGGACGAGGTTATAAAGGAAGCTCTTGGTCCCCATGTCTATAATTTATATATTGAAGCCAAAAAATTAGAATGGGATGACTACCGGCGCAGAGTTCATCAATGGGAATTGGACCAATATTTAACCAGATTTTAAATGTAGGGGCGGACCTGTGGGTCCGCCTCAGCTTGTTTACAAACCATATTTAATATCAACGAAAAGCTAGCTTAAACAGTTGATAATTCAAATCCTCAGCCACCTGCGTACCTTTTATTCAATCTCGCTAAATGCTTTTTTTATGATAATAAATTTCATAGGTGCTGTAGCAGTCGGTTCATAGGCTTTTAGCACAATTTATTTCCTCCTCACATATAATGTTTCAGCAAAAGACGAAGGAGGGGGCTGTGCTTGCGACGACAACAATTACCGCCGTGTTCCAGCGGAATTTTTTGGCAGATTGAAAGGGGAGATACCCTGTATAAAATTGCCCAAGCGGTGAATGTTAGTCTGGATGAATTAATTGAGGCTAACCCTAATGTCGACCCGGAAAATCTTCAAATAGGACAATACATTTGTATTCCTGCAGGAGGACAACCGCTGCCCAATTTAAAGAAACTTCCCGACTGCCCGCAGGGCATTTTCTGGGAGATTGCTCCCGGTGATACTTTATTTAACATTGCCCAGCAAAACAATATTTCGGTGCAAAGCATAATTGCGGCCAATCCGGGAATTGACCCTAACAATTTAAGGGTAGGCCAGTTTATATGTTTACCTGTTGATTAAAAAGGCTGCGGCCTTTTTTTGTTTGATTTAGGGCGGCCCTTTCCATGCAAATTTCCGGGAAATTAATTATTTACATAGATAAAATAATAGAGGATAAAATATATGTATTAAATAAGCAGGATTTTTGATAACCTTTGGAAAAATTATATACAAGATTGGTAAAAGTGCTATACCTATCACTTTTCTAGGCGAGGTGAGAGCAAATGTGGAAAGGTAGAAAAATTGTAATGCGCCAACCTCAGATTAAGGATGCGGCAATACTGCAAAAATGGTACATGGATAAAGAATTTAGACAGATGTATGATGCTTATTCCAGTATTTCATTATATAATATTTTACAGGAAATAAGGGAAAGCGGTACCTTTGACGATCCTAATGTAACCCGGGTAAATTTCATTGTCACCCAAAAAAGAGATGATTTGCCTATCGGTGTGGCCAGCATCAGAAATATTAACCGGCAAAACGGCAATGCGGAAATAGTATTCGGCATAGGAGAAAAGGATAAGCGGTTGGCCGGCTATGGCGTTGACATGATGATCGTCCTGTTGGACATCATTTTTTACCATTTAGATTTTGAAAAATGTTATCTATTGGTTCACGATAATAATGAATTAGGCCTTAACTCGGCTGTTAATTTCGGATTTAAAGCTGAAGGACGTCTGCGCAAACATTCCTTTATTGAAGGGAAATATGTTGATTTATGGATTTTAGGTCTTCTGAAGGAAGAGTATGAGGAGCTGCCCATTGTGCCTAAATGGAAAGCCAGAAAATAAGCAAATAAAATTTTTAATTTTTTTATTAAAATAATGAAAAATTTTTCTTGACGAAAGAAAAAGTAATAGATATAATCATGAATTAATAAAAACTAAATAGTAACCTAACCGTTATCAAGAGTGGTGGAGGGACTGGCCCAATGAAACCCGGCAACAGCCAGCACGGAAGCTGGAAATGTGCCAATTCCTGCAGGATTTTTCCTGAGAGATAAGGGGTAATGTAGGTTTATTGTATCCAAACCGCTTCTTATTCTCAAAAGGAAGCGGTTTTTTTATCAAAATATATTATAAGGAGGTTTAAATGATGGAAAAACAATGGAAACTGGAAACCAAAATAGTACAAGGCGGATATAATCCCAAACCTGGGGAACCAAGAATTTTACCTATTGTGCAGTCAACTACTTACAAGTACGATGATGCCGACCATGTAGCCGATTTATTTGATTTAAAGGCAACAGGTTTCTTCTATTCCCGGATCGGCAATCCCACCGTTGACGGTTTTGAAAAGAAGGTAGCCCTCTTGGAAGGCGGAATTGGCGCCGTGGCCACTTCATCAGGGCAAGCGGCTACGACCCTGGCACTGTTAAACATTTGCCAGGCCGGTCAGCACATTGTTGCCTCATCAACCCTTTATGGCGGAACTTTTACCCTTCTTTCATCTACCCTGAAAAAAATGGGAATAAGTGTAACTTTTGTAGACCCCAATGCCTCAGAAGAGGAAATTGAAAAATGCTTTCAGCCCAATACCCGGGCCCTGTTTGCTGAAACCATCGGAAATCCCAATCTTAATGTCTTAGACTTTGCCAAGTTTTCCAAAGTGGCTAAAAAAATGGACGTTCCTTTAATAGTCGACAATACTTTTGCCACTCCCTATCTCTGTCGGCCTATTGAACACGGCGCCAATATCGTAATTCATTCCACTACCAAGTATATAGACGGTCATGCCACCAGTGTAGGCGGTATTATCGTAGACGCCGGCAACTTTAACTGGGATAACGGCAAATATCCTGAGATCACCGAGCCTGATCCCAACTATCATGGATTAAGATACTATGAAACCTTTAAGGAAGCGGCCTACATTGTAAAACTAAGGGTAACGCTGCTGAGGGATATCGGTGCCACCATGAGTCCTCTTAATGCCTTTTTATCCGTTTTAGGTTTGGAAACCCTGCACTTAAGGATGCAAAGACATAGCGAAAACGCATTAGAATTGGCTAAGTTTTTGGCAAATCATGAAAAGGTTCAATACGTCAGGTACCCCGGTCTGGAAACAGACCCCAGTTATCCCTTGACCCAAAAATATTTGCCGTTAGGGGCCAGCGGTGTCCTCTGTTTTGGCATTAAAGGCGGCACGGAAGCGGGGAAAGCTTTCCTTAACAACGTCAAGCTGGCTACTTTGGTTATCCATGTTTGCGATATCCGGACCCATGTTTTACATCCGGCCAGCACCACCCATCGCCAATTGACGGAAGAACAGCAGCGGGCCTCCGGAGTAACGCCCGAGCTGATTAGAGTTTCAGTGGGTCTGGAAAATATTTAAGACTTAAAAGCTGATTTTGATCAAGCCTTAAATAAAATATAAGATAATATTAAGACAAGAAGGGATGAGCTTAATGCCTGTAATTATACCTCAAGACTTACCGGCAACGGAAATATTGCAAAATGAGAATATCTTTGTTATGAATGAACAACGCGCATTGAGCCAGGATATCAGGCCGCTGAAAATTGCCATCGTTAATCTGATGCCGACCAAAATTGCCACCGAAACCCAGCTTTTGCGCCTGATAGGAAATACACCTATTCAGGTAGAAGTAGAACTTATTTGCACAGAAACTTATCAGTCAAAAAATACTTCCCAGGAACATCTTTTAAGTTTTTATAAAACCTTTAAGGATATAAGGGATAAAAAGTTTGACGGGATGATTATTACCGGGGCCCCGGTGGAACATCTGGAATTTGAAGAAGTTGATTACTGGGAAGAATTAAAGGAAATCATGGAGTTTTCCAAGAAAAATGTTTATTCTACCTTTCATATCTGCTGGGGTGCTCAAGCGGCTTTGTACTATCATTACGGTATCCCCAAATACCCTTTGCCGGAAAAATGCTTTGGTGTCTTTAATCATCAGGTCAATAACCGCAAATGTATGCTGGTGCGGGGTTTTGACGATGAGTTTTATGCTCCCCACTCCCGGCACACCACCATCAGGAGGGAAGATATTGAAAAAGTTCCTGAACTTGAAATTTTGGCCGAATCCCCCCAGGCAGGAATTTATCTATTAGCAACGAAAAACGGCAGACAGGTATTTGTCACCGGTCATTCGGAATATGACCCCTTGACCTTGAAAGCGGAATATGACCGGGATGTTAATAAAGGATTAAAAATTCAGATACCTTATAATTATTTCCCTAATGACGACCCTACTCAGGAACCTTTGGTAAGGTGGCGGGGTCACGCCAATCTTCTTTTTTCCAATTGGCTTAACTACTATGTTTATCAGGAAACACCTTATGATTTGAATGAATTAAAATAAGCCCCTTGTAGGGCCTACGAGGAGTGATACTATGGCTGATTTATTAAAGGGGCCTCTGGTCTTTGACGGGGCCATGGGGACCCTTCTTCAGGAAAAGGGCTTAAAGCCCGGAGCCTGCCCGGAGCTTATGAATCTGGAGGAGCCCCAAAAGGTCCGGGAAGTCCATAAGGCTTACCTTAGAGCCGGCGCCGATGTAATTACCGCCAATACTTTTGGTGCCAATCGAATTAAACTGGCTGAGTACGGTCTGGCAGAAAAGGTTTACGAAATCAACCGAAAAGCCGTGGAACTGGCTAAATCCACCCTGGATGGAAATCAGCTAGTAGCAGCCTCGGTAGGTCCTACCGGCCAATTTGTTGAGCCTTTAGGCAAGCTGGCTTTTCAGGACGCTTATGAGGTTTATAAGGAGCAAATGGAGGCCCTGGCCGCTGCCGGGCCTGACATAATCCTTTTAGAAACTTTTATTGATTTAGGGGAAGTGAGAGCTGCTCTCTTAGCCGCTAAAGATGTTTGCAATATCCCGGTTATTTGCTGTTTTACCTACACCGGAAGCCGGACTTTGACGGGAGTAAACCCCCGGAGCGCCGCTGTAATTTTGGAAGCCTTGGGAGCTGCTGCAGTGGGCGCCAACTGTTCCGGTGGTCCTGAGGAATTATTGGCGGTGATAACGGAATTGAATAATTACACTTCATTGCCTGTCCTGGTGCAGCCCAATGCGGGACTACCGATATTTAAGGACGGGCAAGTAAGTTATCCCTTGGGGCCGGAAAAGTTTATTCAACTAATGGAGCCTTATTTTGAACTGGGTATTCCTCTGATTGGGTCATGTTGCGGCAGTACTCCGGAGCATACGGCAAAATTAAAAGAAAAAATGGTTAATTATCAGCCCAAAGTAAAAAAGCGGCATCCTGTTGGAACACTGGCCAGCCGGGAACAGGTTGTCAAGGTGGGAGACGGGCTTTTGCCTAAAATTATAGGTGAAAGGATTAATCCCACTGCCAGGAAGAAATTAGCCGAAGCCCTCAGACAGGGAGAGCTGGATATAATCCAAAAGGAAGGGGAAGCCCAGGTGGAAAAGGGGGCTCATCTTTTGGACGTCAATGTGGGTACCCATGGCATAGATGAGCCCGCTGTCATAAAAAAGATAGTAAATCTTTTGCAGCAGTCTGTTACCGCCCCTCTGGTTATTGATTCTACCAATCCTGAGGTTATTGAAAGGGCTTTGCAAACCTATCACGGTAAGGCCTTGGTTAACTCGGTCAACGGAGAAGAGGAGTCCCTGAGAAAAGTTTTGCCCATCGTTAAGCGTTATGGAGCCGGTGTTATCGGTTTAACCTTGGATGAGCGGGGTGTGCCGAAAAAGGCTGAGGAGCGCTACCTTATAGCCAAAAAAATATTAGAAGGATGCCTGGAATATGGTATTGCCCGGGAAGATATTTATATTGATTGTCTGGTAATGACGGTAGGAACCGACGATTCGGCGCCCCTGGAGACCCTCAAGGCCATCAGGATGGTCAAAGAGGGGTTAGGTGTTCATACAATCCTGGGTGTCAGTAATGTTAGCCATGGTCTCCCCAACAGGGCCATTATTAATGCCGCCTTTTTAGCTATGGCTATTGGAAATGGCCTAGACTTAGCCATTGTCAACCCTCTGGATGATTTGATGATGAATACCTGGCAAAGCGCCTCCCTTTTAACGGGAAGAGATAAAAGGGCTGCCAATTTCCTGTCCTTGAACAGCACCGAGGCCAAGACCCCGCCAAAACCGGCAGTGGACGAAGATAAACCGACCCTGGAATTGGTAGCTCAAATGGTTGACAAAGGTTCGGTAGGGATTGAGAAAGTCATTAACGGTCTCTTAGAAGAGGGATTTCTTCCTTTGCAAGTTATTAACGAAGGCTTAATCAAGGGACTAAATATTGTAGGGGAGAAGTTTGAAAAAGGTGAGTATTTCCTGCCCCAATTGATGTTGAGCGCTGAAACTGCCCAAAAGGCCTTTGCCCTTTTGGAAAAAAGATTTGCCGGGGAGGCCAGGGATAATAAAAAGGCTACTATAGTTATCGGAACGGTAAAAGGGGATGTCCATGATATTGGGAAAAATATGGTGGCGGTAATGCTTAAGAATCATGGCTATCAAGTGATTGACCTGGGTAAAAATGTATCTCGGGAAGAGTTTTTACAAGCCCTTAAAGATAATCAGGGCCAGATTCTGGCTTTAAGCGCCTTAATGACCACTACCATGCAGGAGATTCCTCGGACCATCGACTATGTTAAGGCCCGGTTGCCCCAGGTGAAGGTTATTGTCGGTGGCGCCGTTGTAACTGAGGAATTTGCTAAAATTTCCGGCGCCGATGGTTATGGAAAAGATGCCGTTGCCGCCGTTAGGCTGGTGGAAAAACTGGAGGAGATTATATGTCAGGATTAAGAGAAAAGCTGGATAGGAAGCAATTTGTGGTTACCGTTGAAGTGGAGCCCCCCAAAGGAGCCAGCCCTTGGGGAGTATATGAGAAAATGCGGCCCCTTACCCGGTTGGTAGATGCCGTTAATATCGCCGACAGCCCTATGGCTAAAATGCGCATGAGTCCTATCGCCCTGGCTTATCTAGTACAAAAGGAATTGGGTTTGGAAACGATTTTTCACTTAACCTGCCGGGATAGGAATATTCTGGGCTTGCAATCGGAACTTTTGGGTGCTTATGCTCTAGGAGTAAAAAATATTTTGACCCTGACCGGTGATAAGCCCGGGCAGGGTGACCATCCCCAAGCTACCGGGGTTTATGATGTGGATTCCACAGGTTTAATAAAAACCGCTAACTTTTTAAATAAGGGTCGGGATTATTCCGGTAATGCTTTAGATACTTCCACCGATTTTTTTATTGGAGCCGTTGCTAATCCCACTGCTTCGGATTTAGAGCGGGAAATTGAAAGAATCCAGGTTAAAATCGAGGCCGGTGCAGGTTTTTTTCAAACCCAACCCATCTTTGATATAAGGCAGCTGGAGCGTTTTTTGAATAAATTCCCCAATCCCCCCGTGCCCATTATTTATGGTTTAATGCCTTTAAAAAGCCTAAAACTGGCCAAATATTTAAATGCCAATGTTCCGGGGGTACATGTGCCGGAGAATTTATTGAACAGGCTGGAATCTAAGGGTAGGGAAGGGGGCTTGGAAATAGCCCGCGAGCTTTTAAGGGAAATGCGGCAAATGGTTCATGGTGTTCATATTTTCCCCATGGGGGATATTGATTTGGTAAGGACGCTTTTAATTGGTGAATAAAGTTGACAAACTATATTTATTATCAACGAAAAGCCAGCTCAAACAATTTTCAGGAATGAACTCGGTGGCTTCGGGAATTATCAAAACTCCCCGGTACTTAATTGAAAATATAGTTACGTTCTTAATTATTCTTTTATTTTTATTCATTATTTTTTATTTGAAAGATACAAAATTGATAGTTTAAATTAAGTGCCGGGTCAAGCAGCTGAAAATTCTAATCCTCAGCCACCTGCGTTCCTTTGATTCAATCTCGCTAAGGCTTTTCTTTGTAATAAATCTTTTCGCTTTATTTTTGTTAAGCACTTATTAAATATGTTAAATAACTTTATCTACAGTCAAAAAAAGCGGGCTCAGGCCCGCTTTTTTATTGGATAGGTGAACTATAAAATTCTATTCCTTCTATATTGTTTTCCAGCCATCTTTGGGCGAACTCGTTTTCAAACAAAACTACCAGATTGTCATCCCGGTCTTTGACACAAAGGGTAGAAGAGCCGGAAAGACGGTTTAGGTCCACGTTTTTGTCAACTTTAACCCAGCGGGCAAATTGGTAGCTTAAGTGATCCAGCAGGACATTCACTCCGTACTCTGATTTGAGGCGGTGTTCAAAAACCTCAAACTGCAGCCGGCCTACCACTCCTATGATTATCTCATCGGTTCTGTTTAAGAAGGTGCGGTAAAGCTGAACGGTTCCTTCTTCCACCAATTGGTTGATACCCTTTTGAAACTGTTTGTATTTCATGGGGTCTTTATTTGTTATGCGGGCAAAATGTTCCGGCGGAAACTGGGGCATTTTTTCAAAATTAAAGTTATTGTCGACGCAAACGGTATCGCCTATTTTGAAAATGCCCGGGTCATAAATACCGATTATATCACCGGGATAGGCTTCATCGATAATATTGTGGTCCTGAGCAAAAAACTGCTGGGGCTGGGATAATCTAATGGCTTTTCCGGTCCGGACATGATTTACGGTCATTCCCCGTTCAAATCTTCCCGAGCAAACTCGAAGAAAAGCTAGCCTGTCCCTGTGGGTAGGGTTCATATTGGCTTGAATCTTGAAAACAAATCCGGAAAAAGGGGTATTAACGGTATCAATAATGCCAATATCGCTCTTTTGCGGCCGGGGACCGGGGGCAAGTTTTAAAAATACATCTAAAAAGGTCTGAACTCCGAAATTGGATATGGCGCTTCCGAAAAATACCGGAGTTAATTTGCCCTGGTCAATTTTTTCCTTGTCAAAGGGGTCGCCCGCTATATCCAAGAGGTCAATATCCTCACAAAGTTTTCTATATTGAGAATCGCTAAGGGCGGCCTTTATTTTAGGGTCCTCAATACTTTCCCCTTGGATTAAATCTCGTTTTTCCTTACCGTTATACAATTCAAGGGTGTTGTTAAACCTGTTAAAAATCCCGGCAAATTCGTTGCCCATACCAATGGGCCAGTTCATAGGGCAGGAACGGATTCCCAGGACATGTTCCAGTTCTTCCAGTAACTCCAAAGGTTCTTTTCCATGACGGTCCAATTTATTGATAAAAGTAAAAATAGGGATTCCTTTCATGCTGCAGACTTTAAAAAGCTTAATGGTCTGGGCTTCAACGCCTTTGGCAGCATCCAGAAGCATAACGGCGCTGTCGGCGGCCGTCAAGGTGCGATAGGTGTCTTCGCTGAAATCCTGGTGGCCCGGTGTATCCAGAATATTGACATGAAAGCCGTTATAGGAAAATTGCAGGGCACTGGAGGTAACTGAAATTCCCCGTTGCTTTTCTATTTCCATCCAGTCGGAAGTGGCAAATTTGGCGGATTTTCTACCCTTTACTGTCCCGGCCAGCCGGATAGCCCCTCCAAATAACAGGAGTTTTTCGGTGAGGGTGGTTTTCCCGGCATCGGGATGGGAGATAATAGCAAAGGTGCGTCTTTTTTCGGTTTCTTTTTTAATAACGCTTAAATTCTGCAAGTTAAAAACCCTCTCTATTTGACATACGAAAAATTTATACCATAAAAAAAGTCTTTTCGCAACATTTATCAATAATTAAATAAAAAGGAGACGGCAGATGACCATTTCGTTGACTTTAGACCAGGGTTAGCTTTTGTTAAATACAAAACCACAAAAATTATTAGCGAAGCCTAGGTGAAATTAGTTAAATGCTCCTTCACCATGTTTGGGCCGGCGCAGGCAGCGTTAATATTATTATTTGAATTTGGCAAAAAACTGAGGAGACGGTTTATTACCATCTCCTTGATTGTTGACAATCTAAAAAATTTATCCGAAATATCTTTTCAATAAACCTTGGAAAGCACAACCATGTCTTGCTTCATCTTTACACATTTCATGGACTGTATCGTGGATTGCGTCATAGCCTAGTTGTTTTGCTTTAGCTGCCAGGTCTTTTTTGCCCTGGCAAGCGCCGTGTTCTGCTTCTACTCTCATTTTTAAATTGGTCTTGGTATCAGCTGCCACAACTTCACCTAACAGTTCAGCAAATTTGGCGGCATGTTCTGCTTCTTCAAAAGCAATTCTTTTATAGGCTTCGGCTATTTCGGGATAACCTTCCCTGTCGGCTTGCCTGCTCATAGCCAAATACATTCCTACTTCAGTGCATTCACCCATGAAGTTATCCTTTAGCCCTTGAATAACTTCGGGGTCCAAACCGGCTGCCACACCGACTTTATGTTCGTCAGCCCACTTAAGCTCTCCACCTTCTACTTTTTCAATAAATTTAACACTGCCGGCTTTACATTGGGGACAGCTCTCAGGTGCCACATCCCCCACATGAACATAACCACATACTGTGCAAACATACTTTTTCATAATATATTCCTCCTCTGATAATTATTAATAGTTATAATTTTTATATATTTTTGGCCTTTTTTAAGGCTCTTGCAGTCAAGGATCGGGTGCCGGTAAAGCTATTGAGCATTGGCTATGTTGCATCTTTTGCAGATCCCCTTAAAGTATATATGGCTTTCCTTAATGATAAATTTTTCTAAGCCTTCGGTCTTCATATCGGAAAGATCCAGAGGAATGTCATAAACTTCCTGGCAGATCTCACATTTAAAATGACCGTGTACTGTAACATCGGCGTCATATCTTATTTCGTTTTCTTCTATCAGAATAGGCTGAACAATACCTTTTTCCAGAAAGAGTTTTAAGGTATTGTAAACCGTTGTTTTGGACAGAGTAGGTATAGCGGAAACCAATTCTTGATAGATGGTGTCAACATTAGGATGATTTTTATGTTTTACCAGATATTCAAAAATTTTGAGCCTCTGGTAGGACGGTTTGACATCATTGTTTCTTAAGTATTGTTCAATATTGATATTGGATAAGTCCATTACCATTCACCACCAAAATGTAATAAATACTATTTTGTAATGATTACAATTTTATTTTAATTTCATTATTTTCCGTTGTCAACCTTTTTAATGAAAATTGAATTTATAAAAATAATAAAGATTTCTTATTGATGTATTAGAAAGGTTTTGAAGCAAAAAATTAAGAGTCCGGGTTTTCCGGACTCTTTACGGCAAATTGATAACCTGCCCTACCATTAAATTTTTGGGGTTTAAATAGGGATTGGCTTTTATTAATTCATTTAAAGGTATGTTAAGTTTTTTGGCTATAGACCATAGGGTATCCCCCGGTTTTACCTGATATGTCCGTTCCGATGGTTGATAAACCGGGTCTGAAGGAGGATTTTGGGGTTGCGGATTACTGGGTTCATAAGTCCCTGGCCCATTACCGTTGTGGATAAAGACCCGGGTACCGATGCTGACTTTATTAAATAGCTCTTCAACATGGTGATTATACATGCGGATGCAACCGTTGGAGACGGCTTTGCCGATTGAACTGGGATTATTGGTTCCATGGATGCCGTAGCCGGGGTTGCTTAAGCCCATCCAGCGGCTGCCGAAAACGCTTTCATAATTTAGGATTTTTTTATTAATTATGCTCCATTCTCCAACCGGGCTGGGGGTTGACGGCTTACCAATGGCAACGGGGTAGGTACCTGCCAAGTAAAGGCCTTGATAGAAAAGCAATTGGCGCTTTAAAAGGTCGATTTCGATATGGCCGCTTCTAGCCAGTTTAAACATACTCTCACCTCACAAATTTTTGCTGCCTCATTATATGTAATAAGGAGGTGAGGGGTGATAAAATGAAGTTGGTATTGCCTTACTTATTTTATCTTTATGGAGCGGTTTCCTGCATGGTTATTAAATCTTCGTAGAAATTGGCTTTGGCTGCTTCATAATAGGGCATGGCGTAAAGTAATCCTAGCCCGAAAGTAAATATCCCCAGCAAAAACCAGCCGATGAAGCTTAACCATAACGAAAACAATCTAAGCTTATGGCCTGCCATCATTTCCTTACTCTGCCTTATGGCTTCCAACGCACTTATCTCAGGGTTATCTACCATTATGTAATAGGCCATGGAGTATCTGAAAATGGCTATAATGCCGGGTATGATAAATAAAAGAAGCCAGAGTAAAACGAAAATGTATTTTACAACATGCAGAAGAAAAGTTTTGAGGAAAAAGGAAAAGCCGGCAAATAAATCGTTAAATTGGGTGGGCTCTGAACGAACTATTTTTAAGAATACATTGCTCAAACCAAAGTTCATGGGACCGGTGAGAAAAAGGCTAAGCAAAGACATAATATTCTCCAGTTGGGTATTATCTTTAGTTCCGTTTCCGGTAAAAGCCGCTGTTAACAGCCAGGTAATGACACAGGCGGCGATGGCGATTCCCCAATTGCCGCTCAGGTTTTCTTTCGCCAGTAGTTTTAATTCCGAATTGGTTTTTCCCATTTTTATTCCTCCAAAATAATTTATAATTTTATTTTACGGTAAAAAAAGGGCATTAAAAAGAAAATTATTCACAATGGTTTTATTTATTTATATTTTTTTATTAGTTTAAGCATTTTGCATAATTTAAAAACCTTTTAAAAAAGCGGGTTTGAAGTATATAAAAAAAGGACTTCACCCCAATTTGGAGAAGTTTTCAAGTGACGAAACAAGAAAACATAAGGAGTGAAGTCACTTGTAT
>JAAXZE010000170.1 GCA_012720075.1 Clostridia bacterium | reverse complement strand
TTGTAAGTTTTTTACCCGTTAATTATACAAAATATAGCCTAAAATATTTTTAACAACTTTATCCTTTGTATAAAAAATAAGGAACCGGTTAATCGATTCCTTATTTTTTTGGTTTAAATTTTTAACATTTTTTAGTATCATTTCAGGGTGTTCATTGATTTTGTTCAAATTCCTGCCATAATTTCATATAATAAAGGGCATGTTTAACCCTTCCCTCCTGCTCTTCTTCATTAAATACCTTTTTAGGTTTGGCAGGGGTCCCAACAACAAGAGTATTGGGCGGCACTTTAGTGCCGGCGGTGACAACGGAACCTGCGCCCACAATGGCTCCTTCACTAATCTCCGCTCCATCCATAATAATGGCGCCCATACCAATAAGAGCCTTATCACTGATTTTACAGCCATGCAAAATGGCTCCATGGCCAACGGTAACATAATTGCCAACTATGGTCGGCATCCCTTCATCAGTATGAATTATCACTCCATCCTGAATATTGGAGTATTCGCCGATAATAATCTTGTTTAAATCACCCCTAAGGACACAGTTAAACCAAACACTGGCCCCTTTATTAACCGTAACATCACCTATCAAAAAGGCGTTTTCTGCAATAAAAGTTTCATCATGAATTTCAGGCAAACTGTTTTTAAACTTAAGCAGCGGCATTTTATACCTCCTCGATTATCTACTTATATTAAGAATAAAATATAAGACTTATCCAATCAAGTTGGAGGAAGCAAAAGGATACTCATTTTTTTAAAACGGTATTTTAGTAAAGATTTGAAACTCACTACCCCAAACCACTGTTTTCTTATTTCGGGTAGAAAATAAAAAAGCCCTTGCTGCACAAGGGAAAAAAGCTGGTGCGGTAGAGAGGACTTGAACCTCCACGGAGTTGCCCCCACTAGAACCTGAATCTAGCGCGTCTGCCAATTCCGCCACTACCGCATTTATTTAACCACAAAATTAATTATATTAAACAATTGAGATAATGTCAACCTACTAAAAATGTTATCTGTTTAAGGCTAAAGCCCCATCAAGGGATGGGGCTTTCTTTTAAAAGTTTAATTTTACTTCATCGTCAGTTTTGGAAGTAAGTGCTTTGAAGCCTTGAACCAGAAGGATTAAAGCTAAGACAAAGAGTGCCGCGGCAAAAGCTACCAATATGAAGTTATTGTTAACGAAATTGGATTTAATCAATAAAACTAAGGCTGATAAAGTAACTGCAAACATAAAGATAGTCGGTATTGTAAGCATTTTATTATTTTTCCCGACGTTTTTCAGCCAGACGGCAATGGTTATTAGAGCTAATGCTGCCAGCAGCTGATTGGCGGAACCAAACATTGGCCAAATTATATTCCAGCCATAGAATGCCAAAAATCCACCCAATGACACTGTCACCAAGGTCGCAAAATATCTGTTGGTTAATATACTGTTTTCATTTCCTGCTTCGGAGAAAAACTCCTGGAAAATAAATCTTCCCAGACGGGCTGCCGTGTCCAAAGTGGTTAAGGCAAAGGCAGATAAGGCCAAAGCAGCAAATTGCTTGCCCACGGAAAAACTAATTCCCAAAGTTGTAAGAAAATTACCCACTCCGTCGGCAAAGACATTTATAGGCCCGCCTTTTAATAACTCTGATAGTTTAGGACCTGCAACGTAAGCCGCCGTTATTATGGCTACCAGAGCCAGTACACCTTCTATTAACATTGAGCCATAACCCACCAATCTGGCGTCCATTTCATTGTTTAGCTGTTTGGAAGTAGTACCGGAACCAACTAAAGAATGAAAACCAGATATAGCTCCACAAGCAACCGTTACAAAGAGCATGGGAAAGAGCCATTGGCCATTAACATTAAACCCTGTAAAAGGGGCCATTTCCAAAGCCGGGTTGAAAACTATGATGCCAATCACTGCCCCCAAAATCATGGCATAAAGTAAATAGGAATTCAAATAATCCCTGGGCTGTAACAACAACCAGACAGGTAAAATAGAAGCTACAAATATATATCCAATTAATAATATTATCCAAGCTTTTAAAGAAAGCTCCAAGGGAAAAACCTGCCCCAAATAGATACAGAAGAATAATACCCCTACACCGATAATTGTTCCTACAACTAGATTCATGTTTTTTCTATAGATAACAAAACCGAAGACCATTGCTAAAAAGATGAATAAAATTGATGATGTTCCGGCGGCAGGAGTAGAGATAAAGGCATTAGCAGTAGTATTTAGAAAAGCAGCGATTACCAAGATTAAAGTCAGCCAGGCAAATAAAGCAAATAATTTTTTTCCCGTTTTTCCGATATTAGTTTCAATTATTTCACCAATGCTTTTGCCGTCATGTCGTACGGAAGCTACCAGGGAACCAAAGTCATGAACACCACCGAAGAAAATGGAACCGACAATTATCCACAAAGCCACGGGTACCCAACCAAAAATACTTGCTCCTATTGGTCCTAAAATAGGTACGGCACCGGCTATTGAAGCGAAATGATGTCCAAGTAATACCGGTTTTTTTGCCGGGCAATAGTCAACACCATCGAATTTGGTATTTGCGGGAGTCGGTCGGGTTGGGTCAAGGCCCCACTGTTTTGCTAACCAAGCCCCATAGGTAATATAAGCTATAAAAAATACGACAATTCCTATTATC
Source organism: Clostridia bacterium (assembly GCA_012720075.1). Lineage (GTDB taxonomy): Bacteria > Bacillota > Peptococcia > Peptococcales > BICA1-8 > JAAXZE01. The sequence goes on along the minus strand of JAAXZE010000170.1, from coordinate 3,687 downwards.
AATAGCAATAATGCACCCATTGAGCTGCCTCCTTTCATATTTAATCTTCCAGCAAGTTAAGGTAAAAATTAGCCACCTCCCTTCCTTCCCTATTGGTAACGACTTTGCCGGAAGATAAATCAATCAAAATCAATCTCAAGTCACACCATCCATGTAAATAAAACTTGAAAACCTTAGAATACCTGAAATTCTCAATATAACTAACCAAAGCAGAAGGCAAATTATTGTTTTCAACAAGAAATATTCCGGTGAGATATGTTTTCATGTGTTCCGTGGAAGGCACTATTAATTCATCAATAATAGTTTTTAAGGCATTTACCATTGTATCTACTTCATGAAGATGCAAATTATCATAGCATTTTAAAAAAATATGTTCATTGGTCGTAATACGCCAAAGATTAATTTTCTTGCTTCCAAAATATTTTTCGTTTTTTTGATGAAAAGCAGCATAAATATCTATTTCCAAAGGGAAATGGTCAGGAGGATCTTTTATATCGAAATATTCTTGAAATTTTTTTTCTAATTTTCGAATATATTCTTTTGATTTAATGATTTTAATCACCCTTTTAATGTAATTGTTGGAAAAATTAGTCTATATATTCAATGTTAAAGATAAAAAAAATAAAGTCAACAAATATTTTTTTCAAAAAAAAACCTCAAAAGAGGTTTTTTAAAAACAAATTCTATATCCATAGTAATTTGATAATATCGCCGTCTTTTAAAGGACTGGTAAATTCAGCAGGCTGATTATTTAAAGTTATTTTTAAATTAGAATGTCCTGGCGGAGGATTAGTTGAAAAATTAATCTTTGGGAAAATATCAACTAAAATAGGTTGTTTTTTTTCCCGGTAATTTATTTCCAGGACATCGTTTTCCTTAACCAAATCATCAATTCTCCCTGGTTTTCCATTAATAAATAATTCCAAATTCATTGTTGATAAATTAACAGTATCATCATTTACCATTACTTTAATATCCAAGTTTTTATCCGGTTTTAAATATTTTTCAATTATTAATTCAACGGTACAAGGATTGTTTTCTTTCCATATTAAATCAATATTATCCCCTGCTTTTAGTCTATCGTATATAGTTGCCGGATTTCCGTTCTGAATAATTTCAAATGGACAATAGGTTACTTTTTGTTTTTTCCCGTTAATTATTAATACAAAATTCACAATTTTAGTTAAATCCGCCTTTTTCCATAATTCCAGCACTTCTCCCAGTTGGTTAATCTCTCTGATGAATATTTTATCGCCGTCATACAACTGTGCACCAATATCGTTGCAAACCTTTCCGTTAACAGTAATCTCAACAGGGATTTCTTTTTTTTCACCGTTGATTGTTACCCAGGATACAGGTGAAAGTATGTCTTTTACTTTTGCCTTTCCGGGTTGACCGTCCTGAGCCGGGGTATATGTAATCTTATCCCGGGGTTTCAGTACGGTATCCAGTCCTGCCTCCCTGTTATTTACCGTAATTTTCGCCTTTTGCCCCAAAGTACCCGGAAAAGTTTTAACTTTCCCATTTACTTCTACTGTAATTCCCCTGCCCGGCTTGCCATACATTTGGCCCACTGTTACTCCGGCAGCCAGTAGGGCATCAAAGACGCTGTTTTCGCCTAAATTTAACAAATTAACTTCACGTTCGTTGACTTTTACAGGAATAAAGCCCAAATTGGAATTTTTCATGGCCGTTAAGGCAATTCCCAGGGGAGTGACAATTTCAGGCCCGTGAAAATCCGGTGGTAAATTAATTATATCCTTTACAGAGGAAGCTCTTTGAACTGCAACCCTTTGTTTCGGCAAATTCAGCTTTTCTGCAATATATTCAGGCAAAAGGGGAGTCAAGCTTCCACCGCCAATCAAAATAACGGCTTGAGGAGGTCCGCCGTTTATGCTTAATATTTCTGAGGCAATCTTTTCGGCCAACATCTTAATTTCATCGGAAATATTATCTACAATATCCAGTCCTTTTTCCGAATGTTCAAAACCCAGGATATCGCAAAACTCAATATAATTATCTAAATTGCAATATAACTTTCTCTTTAATTTTTCACCCTCGGAAAAGTCCAATATATATTTTTCACACAAAGCTTCCGTAATTTCATCACCGGCAATGGGTACCATACCATAACCGATAACGGAGCCTTGAGAAGAAATAGCTATATCTGATGTCCCGGCTCCGATGTCGACCAAAGCCAGATTAAGTTTGCGCATACTGTCAGGTAAAATGGCGGAAATAGCCGCTATAGGCTCCAAAGTAATATTGGCAAGCTGCAGTTTATTATCTTTTAAAACTTCCTGTATAGACTCCATAACTACCTTCGGCAAAAAGGCTGCCACTATATCCAGCCCCGCTTTACTTCCCTTCTGGCTGATTAAACTTCCTATTGTGCTACCATCAAGATAATATTTGGTCACACTGTAACCAACACAATAATAATGATTATTTTGATTATTTTGCTTTTCTTTCATTAACATTCCTTGAGCTTTTTGCGCACATTTTAATTCCAAATTAAGCACATCTTCTTTTTTTATAGGTTCATTATTGTTTAAAATAATGGTCTCAGAAGCTTTAACGGTTACTAAAGTCCTCCCGGCAGCAGCAACGGCAACCTTTTTCAACCTTTTGCCCGTTTTCGATTCCAATTCCTTTTTTATTTCATTAACTAATTTGCTTACTTCAGGTATATTATGGATTTGGCCGTCTAGCATGGCCCTATTGATATGCTCTTTATTTATTATTTCTTTAATTACTACACCATTTTCCCCTTCCTCCGCCAAAAGACCGACAATGGACCTTGTTCCGATATCCAGAGCAAAGGTTTCTTTGTTATTAGCCATCATTTTCTCCTCCTTTCTTTAAGAATTTAAGGTTTTTGATAGAAAAAGATGGCAATAGAAGTAAAACCTATTTCTCGAGCCTGAATTATCTGTTCCGTACTACCGGTAAACAATACACCTTGAGGACGCAGTGAATCGAAAAAACGACGATACAATTGATTCTTGGTTTCTTCGGTAAAATAAATCACCACATTTCTGCACAGTATTAAATCAAAATTGGTTTCAAAAGGGTCTTGTAATAAATTATGTTTTTTAAATGTAATTAATTTTTTTAAATTCTCAGTTACTTGATAAGTTGTATCATCTTTTCTTTGAATGTATTTTTTAAAATATGTTTCAGGAATACCGCTTACTTCTTTGGCTGAATACACTCCCTCTTTTGCCTTGACTAAAACCCGTTGGTCAAAATCGGTTGCCAAAATAGTATGTCTTCCGTGGGAAAAATGCTCTTCTAAAATCATAGCCAATGTATATGGTTCTTCACCGGTAGAACAGCCGGCACTCCAGATTTTAAGATTTTTATTGTTATCTAATAATAAGGGCAAAATTTTTTCTTTTAATACTTCCCATTGTGAGTAATTGCGAAAAAACTCCGAAACATTTATAGTAATATGGTCTAAAAAACGGTTGAAAATATTTTGATCCTCTTTCATCCGTTGAATAAACTGTTCATAAGTTCCTATTTGCAAAGTTCTCATTAAACTATTAATTCTTCTTTCCATTTGCGGTCTTTTATATCCCGTTAAATCTACGTCTAAAACTCTATGTAAATCTTTTAAAAAAGATTCATACTTGTCCAAATCTTTTCTCCCCTTTATTATGATAACAATATATTTATTTCTAT
>JAAXZE010000169.1 GCA_012720075.1 Clostridia bacterium | reverse complement strand
TGACAACAGGATAACTTGTGTATGGATGTCAAGGGTAAATACACGAGCAAAAAGCACTCGCCCTTGACATCCAGGAACTACATATCGCTTGATCAGGGAATTTACAAAATATGGTGGGCATTTAAACTTGCAATTTATAAATTTTTTTGAAAACACATCTTATTCTTGCCATTACGGAAATTTGCTTATATACTAAAGATGTGTGGCCGACTGTTATTGTAGGACTGTTTAAATCTCCTTTTGGTGGTTTACGAGAAATCCCTAATAACAGTTTTCGGTAAATCCCACTAAAAAGGAGGTTAAACAATGGCATTTCAAGACAAAACTCTTACCTGCAAGGATTGTGGTTCCGATTTTCTCTTTTCGGCCAGCGAACAAGAATTCTATGCCGAAAAGGGTTTTCAAAACGAACCGCAAAGGTGTCCTGCCTGCCGTAAAGCCAGAAAACAACGTGCTAACAATTCTAACAGCGGTCAGAGACAAATGTTTGCAGCAATCTGTTCCAATTGCGGCGTGGAAACCCAGGTTCCCTTTAAACCCAATGGTACCAAACCTGTTTACTGCCGTGATTGTTTCCAAAGACAGTAAAAAAAAACGCCTTTTTGGGGCGTTTTTTATTTTTTACAGGTCATTGACCATAGGCCAAATCAAAAATATCTCGTGTTAAATTTTAAACCATAAAAGTATGGTTAGTATAAAAAATTTTAATTAAATGTCGGGAAGTTCTGAAAATTTCCTAAGCCGCCGAGTTCATTCACTAACCTTGTCTGAAATAGCTTTGCGTTGATAATAAATGAAACCTGTTAAACAATGGGCAAATAAATCTCAACTGTAGTTCCTTTTCCTTCCTGAGAAATGATATTAAGCCTTCCTCCATGGTTTTTCACCAGTCTTTGACAGATGGCTATACCCATCCCTGTCCCTTGTTCCTTGGTAGAATAAAAAGGAGTACCAATTTTTCGCAATTGTTCCGCCGACATACCTTTCCCGGTATCCTTAATGGATACCCGAACCTCCTTTTTATCCTTTTTTACCAGTACTTCAATATGTCCGCCCTGTTTTTCCGCTTCTATGGAGTTTTTTATAATATTTTGGAAAATTTGAACCAAGTGATTTCTATTACCTTTGACAATAATCTCCTCCGGGATATCTTCAATATTGGTTAACACAACAATACCTTTATTTTTAGCTTCAACTTTCATCAAGGTTATTACGTCTTTGAGGGTTTTGACTATATCCACCGGAATATTCAGCTCATCCCGGTTTGAGCGGGTCAAAGTAAGAAAATCATTAATAATTTTTTCAATTCGATTTATTTCATCCAATAACAATTGCACAATATCGGAACCCAGGGTCGTTTCAGACTTTTGTTTTTCCAACTGAATAAAACCTTTGATTGGTACTAAGGGGTTTTTTATTTCATGGGCTATTCCTGCCGCAACTTGGGCGGCAACCTCTAACCTTTCATTATTAAGTTGAGTTTCCAAAAGTCTCTTTTCTTTTTTTTCCAATGTATAGAGAAGATACAAGAAAATTAATAATAAAAGAACTATAGTTCCGTTTTTCAGAAAAATGGTAATAATAGGACTCTGGTATTCAATAATGGGTTTCATGACAAATACCATCCACGGCGCATTTTTCATGGGCAGGTAAGTCATATACTTAAGGCTGTTGTCAAAGGATGACTGATTAATTTTGTGATCGGATTTGGGAACTAAGGGTACATCAAAGAACTTGTAATTTCGAGATCTAATTAACTCCCGCTGGGGATGATAAATAATGTTGCCAAGGCTATCCCGAATAAAAACATATCCGTTTTTGCCTACTTTATAACTTTCCAACAGGGGGATAAAAGAATCAACTTTATAGGTAATAAAAGCAATTCCCGAAACTTGGTTTTCTTTAATAATGGGCGCCCCAAAGGCTATTAATTCATGGGGTAATTGATTATCAAAAATCAAATTGGAAACAAACCGCTCACCCTTAAATGGATACTGAAACCAAGGAAGGATATACCTTTCGAAAAGTATTTCTTGTTCCTCCGGACTGTAGTCTTCATAATACCGGTAAACAACGGAACCATCCTGGTCGGTAATCATAAAGGAGCTTATGCTGTCATTCTTATCAAGTATTTTGCTTATGTCATCATAATTGCTCAAATTGCTTAAAACATCAATCATTAAAAAACAGTTGTCAACAACATGATCTATTTCTCGGGAAATATTAGCCGTAAGATCGATGTCACTGGCTACTATCCTTTCCCACTCTCTAAAAGCATCGTCAAAAATAACATAATAAGTCAATAGACCAAACAATAAAAAAATAATTATCATGAATGATCTGCGTTTTGCCAAGCCAAGTCACTCCTTTATGACAGACCTTCTTACAGCTATTATATTTCATTTTTTCGACATAATGTTATCTATTTTTTTAAAATATTTTATCGAAATAGAAACCTTATAAACAAAGAAATGGGAAGCCTTTTTTGGAAAGACTTCCCTAAAAAACAGTTTAAGGATATAGCACCATTAAAAATCAGCATTTTTAGCCGTCCGTGGAAAAGCAATAACATCCCGGATATTGGACATGCCTGTTAAATACATAATGGCCCGTTCAAATCCCAAACCAAAGCCGGAATGTTTGACACCGCCATACTTTCTTAATTCCAGATACCACCAGTAGTCTTGCATATTAAGGTTCAATTCTTTAATCCTCTGCTCCAAGCGGTCGTATCTTTCCTCCCGCTGACTGCCGCCGATTATTTCCCCTACCCCGGGCACTAAAAGGTCCATTGCGGCTACCGTTTTTTCATCATCATTGAGCCGCATATAAAAAGCTTTAATGTCCTTGGGATAATCGGTCACGAAAACCGGCTTTTTAAAGTATTTTTCCGTTAAATACCGCTCGTGTTCCGTCTGTAAATCCAGACCCCATTTCACGGGGTAATCGAAGCTTTCCTTAGAATTCTGCAAAATCTCAATGGCTTCAGTATAGGAAACATGCTCAAAACTGGAATTAGCCACGTTTTCCAGCCGCTCAAAAAGCCCCTTATCAATAAATTTATTGAAGAAATCCATCTCTTCCGGCGCATTTTCAAAGACATAATTGATTATGTACTTGAGCATTTCTTCAGCCAAATCCATATTGTCCCTTAAATCAGCAAAAGCCATTTCCGGCTCAATCATCCAAAACTCTGCGGCATGGCGGGCCGTATTGGAGTTCTCTGCTCTAAAGGTAGGTCCAAAGGTATAAACATTTTTAAAAGCCATGCAGTAGGTTTCAACATTAAGCTGACCGCTTACGGTGAGATTGGTTTCTTTTCCGAAAAAATCTTTGGAAAAATCAATAGTTCCGTCTTCTTTTCTGGGAGGATTTTCCAAGTCAAGGGTAGTTACCCTGAACATTTCCCCCGCACCTTCGGCATCACTGCCGGTAATAATAGGCGTATGCACATAGACAAAACCCTTCTCCTGGAAAAACTTGTGTATAGCATAAGCAGCTAAAGACCTTACCCTAAAGACCGCAGAAAAAGTGTTGGTTCGTGGTCTCAAATGAGCAATAGTTCGTAAATATTCAAAAGTGTGTCTTTTCTTTTGCAATGGATAATCAGGAGTAGAGGTGCCTTCAATAATAATTTTTTCAGCCTTTAATTCAAAAGCCTGGTTGGAACCGGGTGATTCCACCAAAGTACCCTCTACCGTTAAAGCCGAACTGATGTTGAGTTTGGCTATTTCCTGGAAATTTTTCAGCTTGTCTTCGAAAACTATTTGTAAATTTTTAAAAAAAGTTCCGTCATTTAACTCGATAAAACCAAAGGCTTTAGATGATCTAATGGTCCTTACCCAGCCCGAAACCACTATTTTTTGGTTCATAAACCTATCGGTTTCTCGATAAATTTCTTTAATATTTGTCTTTAACATCTTGATCCTCCCTTTATTTTGCGGCTAGTGACGACAATAATAGATGGTCGTACCGTAAAATTTTTCAGCAATTTTCTTGATACAGCCCAAAGGTGTCATTTTTTGTCACGTTTATAATTACTACATTTTGCCTCTACTCTCCTGCTAAAGAGGTAACTATTATTCTAGTTTTTCTCAGCTTTTTAATGTCTAATCAAAATCGCCGTTAATTACTACGGCAGAAATTTCTCCCTAATTATTATTTCCCCTATGACAAGGATTAGGGCCGGCAAGGCAATAAAAATCATCATGGTAGCCGCTGCCACTATCCCCGAATCATTAAAAGCGAAGGCCAATAAACACCCTGCACCGGTGCCGATAAAACCACGATAAAGACAGCGGTACTTTTGAAAGATGGTTTTTAAAAAGTAGGGCGGTTTATATAAAAGGGCTACCAAAACCACCATTGAAGCCAATAAGGCCCGGGTCCAAACGGTATAACGCAGCAGTTTATAATTAATGGCCAGCTTTCGTTCCATGATTAAAGCAAAGGATTGCCAGCCGCCGGTTTTAATAAGCTCTACAGTCTTACTAAGATGGCTGGGCGTGAGAAAGGAACTTGCCAAAAACAATGCCAGTATAGTTGCTGCCAGACCTGCAGCCATAAACACCAGATGCTTCCCGCGGATTTTAATTCCCCAAAGCATAATAAAGGTCACGACAAAAGCACCGAAAGCGCTGATAGTGCCGCCGACATTACTGCCATACTCCGGTGACATGATAAAAAATAAAGCCATAAGGAAAATAACAAGGATAACACCAAGAAACTTTCGGGGGGGCCGGTACCTATCCCATAAGGCCATTAAGCCAATCACCAAAGAACCGATTAAAACACCCATGTATTCGTTGCCCAAACCATAATACCTGGAGCCCCCTATGGGATCATAACCCAGAACCGATTTTTTCATTAAAGGAGACCCGAAAAAAATATCAACTAAAATACTCAAGGCCGTACTTAAAGATATGAAAGCGATAGTAGTCAGGGAACTGCCAAAAGAGAAGTAAATAAAAAATAAAATGGTCGCCAGTAATATTAAGAGCCAAAGGTATTTGGAAAAAAGGCTCTCTTTTGAAAAAAGAGGAAGAAAAAGAAAAACAACGGGAACCGTTAAACCGGCCAGGATAAAGGGCCTCATTACTTTAAGCCAGGTTTTCTTTAAAAAAAACAATGCCAAAAAGCCTAAGGACACAATAATCTGCAAAGCTACATAAGGTTTTATAAGATAGGCCCGTTGGATATTGGTAGTTTTAATTTGCTGATTCATTTCATAAAGGGTGGAGAAAACGTCATCATGTTCCCGGGAAATTATCGGATAACCCAGCATAATATCAGGAATCTTCAGGCCAAAAAAATTTAAAATGGTAGGCGCTACATCGATATTGGCAACGATACCCTCTCTGCGGGTAGTGGGTGAAGTAGCCAGGCCGGGTTCTACCTGCGGACCGGCCATTATAAACGGG
>JAAXZE010000168.1 GCA_012720075.1 Clostridia bacterium | reverse complement strand
TTTTGGACATCTACCTCCTTCTAAATATAGTGCGGCTGGCGAAACCTGCACTATTTTATCAATTGGAGGTAGATTTTTCTACTCATAGCTAAAGCTTTTTGGAACCACCTGCATAGCAGGTGGTTTTCGTTATACAAAAATTAATCCTTGTCCCAAAGGAGACAAGGATTTTATACCGGACCTTCTCCTTTATATTTCATCCCTTTAGCCCCTAAAGGAACAAAGTCTCGGAGAATTCGAAAAAACAATGGATTTTTATGCTTCCTTTTTGTCTTCCTTATTATCTTTAGCTTCTTCATCAGTATCAGGACCGGTGGTAGCCTTTTTAAATTCCTTTAAGCTTTTTCCTAAGGCCCGTCCTACTTCCGGAAGTTTGCCGGGACCAAAGATAATAAGGGCTAAGGCCAGTATTAAAACCAATTCCGGGAAACCGATATTAGGTAAAAATCCGAACATATTTAAGCACTCCCTTCATTTCCAAGGCTCCTGATTTCTTAAATAACTGTAACATTAAATGACAAATTTATCAATACTAACAACTGTGGCAAGGCTAAGATTTAAAAATATAGAAATTAACTCCCATATCTTGCACCGCTTATAAAATCACTTTGTCTTTTCAATGTCCTTTATTATCATTACCGGCACATTCGCCGCCTCTACCCGTTAAAATCTCCAAGCCGTGGTCCAATGCCGGAAGAATTACATCCAGGCACTGGGCTACCGCTTTAGGACTGCCGGGTAAATTGATGATCAACGTCTTACCCCTTATCCCGGCCGTTGCCCTGGAAAGCATAGCTTTAGGAGTAACTTGATAACTTTGCCAGCGCATGGCTTCGGTTATGCCCGGAACCTGCTTTTCAATAACTGCCAAAGTTGCTTCCGGTGTTACATCCCGGGGAGCAAAACCGGTTCCGCCGGTGGTTAAGATCAAATCTACTTTAAAGTTATCTGCAAGGTCGATAAAAGTTTCCTGCAATAACTCCTTTTCATCAGGAATTATTCGATATTCAACGGTATCAGCCAAGGGACGGAGCTTTTCGGTAATAACTTGGCCGCTTTCATCTTCCCGTTCTCTCCTTGCTCCTTTATCACTGGCGGTAACCACTGCTAATTTATAAGTGGGTAAAATGGTAATATCATCTCCTACTTGGACCCTGCCGCCCTTTAACACCTCGGCAAAAATCCCTTCCCTGGGCATTACACAATCACCGGCCTGGTAGTAAATGGCACACCTATTATGACATTCCTTTCCTATTTGAGTTACCCTTAATACTGCTTCCCGGCCGATTTTCAAGCGGGTACCCACCGGTAAGCTTGCTAAATCAATGCCTTGGGTAGTTAGGTTTTCGGCAAAATCTCCGGGTCCTACATTAAGGCCCATCTCAACCATTTTATCTATGCTTTCTTGGGCCAACAGGCTTACCTGACGGTGGGCAAAACCGGCATGGGCATCGCCCTCCAATCCTAGATCAATTAATAAATTGCCTTCACCTACATTCTTTTTGCGCATTCCTTTTTTGGGACTGGTACAAACCGCGACTATTTTGGCCATTGTTATTCCTCCCTTAGATAGGTTCCGCTTTTCCCCCCGGTTTTTTTGATTAAGCGAATATTAGAAATAACCATATTTTTATCGATAGCCTTACACATATCATAGATTGTTAAAGCTGCTATATTAACGCCGGTTAAAGCTTCCATCTCCACTCCTGTTTGGCCTTTGATTTTTACCCGGCATTCAATCTCAACCTTGCTATCTTTCTCATCCAGCTTAAAATCTATATGAACTGCTCCAATATTTAAGGGATGACACATAGGAATTAGCCTTGAGGTTTCTTTTACCCCCATTATACCTGCTATCCGGGCTACGGCCAGCACATCTCCCTTGGCCATTTTTCCTTCTGCCACCAACCGGAAAGTCTCCGATGCCATCCATATTTCACCCATGGACACAGCTTCCCTTGTTGTTTCCGCTTTTTCGGTAACATCCACAATACGGACTTGACCGTTTTTATCGAAATGGGAAAGCTCTCCCACCTTGTCCTCCGGAACACTGAGGAGAAACTTTTCTTGTATTATGTCTGCCACACCCTGGTAATCATTTATATCAAAACAAGGTACGTCTACCGCCAAATCTTTTATATCGGTGACGACTGCTACCAAATCCTTTTCCGGTACAGTAACTTCCCTTCCCTTCTCTGCCCGGATTACCTCAATTTTGGGTTGGGTACCTTTTTTATTACCTTCCACTAAAATAATATCCACATCTTCCAACATAGCGGCAACTTTTTCCAAATCAGCTCTCTCTGCCATCGTCTGTATCAGGGCATATTTATCCGGACCAATGATAGCCGTAGCTTTAGCCCCTGCTTGAGCATGGCGCCAACTGTCCTTACCCGGTTTATCTAATTCGAAACCATGGGCATCGTTTTTAATGGTGCCCACCTTTATCCCCCGGCTAACCATTTCCTTAATCAGCTTTTCTAAAAAGGTAGTTTTACCCATACCGGAACAGGCGGCTACAATGGATACTATAGGAACTTTTTTCATAATTAACCTCCAATCTGAACCATACTGCGAGCAGAACCAGTCTCCGCAATGGGGTTTTCCAGGTCCATCCGGTGCTTTTCATGCTTCATCTTTAAACCATATTGGATCAACTCTTGTAATTTAACGGGATCATCGATAGCCTTTCTAATATTTATTTCCTCCTGCCAATACAAACAAGGCTTAAATTTACCGTCGGCGGTTAAACGTAGTCTGGTGCATGACTCACAGAAATGACAGCTGACAGGGTTAATAAAACCTACGGTCCCTTGAGATCCGTGGATTTTCCAAGTTTCTGCGGTACCATTGCCAATGATTCCTTCGGCCCGCTGGAGCTCAAAGCCTAAGCTTACGGCCTTTTCCTTTACCACGGTCAGAGGTAAATAGCGCTCTTTCCACATCTTATCATGGCCATCCAAAGGCATATATTCTATAAAACGAACATGGATAGGGTTATCCAGGGTTAATTTTAAAAAATCATATATCTCATCGTCATTAAAACCTTTCATTAAAACAACATTGATCTTAAGAGGATTCAATCCCTTCTTAAGGGCGGCTTTAATCCCTTTTAATACATCGCTGACATTTCCTACCCGGCTTATTTTCTTAAAGGTTTCCGGCCTTAAAGAATCCAGGCTTATATTTACCCGTTTCAAACCATTAGCCAGCAATTTATCAATCATAGGCTCCAACAAAATACCATTAGTGGTGAGGGCAATATCTTCTATTCCGTCCAGTTGACTAAGACCGCCTATCAGGTTCTCTACACCTTTTCTTACCAGAGGTTCTCCTCCGGTTATGCGCAGTTTTTTTAAACCAAGGGGGACCAAGGCTTTAACAAATTTAATTATTTCTTCATAGGTTAAAATGCTGTCATGGTCAAGTAGCTTTACTCCCCCTTCACCCATGCAGTAAATACAGCGCAAATTACATCTGTCGGTTATGGAGATCCTCAAATAATCATGTTTTCTTCCATAATTATCCTCTAATATCATGCCTTCACCCCTTTAATTTCAAAGCATTCTGCCTCCGCTAATGAACCGTTCTCCATATTCAGGTCCCTTTGACAATCAATTTTGCCAGATAATCTGACCTGCACTCCGGGTACTGTAACCTCCTAAAGCTTCAACCTTTTTATGAAAGTCGGAGGAATTAATTATATTCATTAATATCTGTCCTTTAGAAGATGCCAAAAAGTCTTTTTCCATCAAAAGGTCATAACGTTCCTCACCAATAGGCAAAAAATCCAAATCATAAATATTGGCTGCCGATTTAATTCCCACCGCCACATCGGCTGAACCGCTTTTTACTGCCGCTGCCACTCCTAAATGGGTAAATTCTTCCCGGTTATAACCTTTGATGAGGGTTGGGTCTATGCCTTTTGTCTTTAAAAGATGATCAAAAAGAACCCGGGTTCCCGCCCCTTTTTGGCGATTAACCATAGTAAGCCCTTTGGTCAAAATATCTTCGACTTGTTTGATACCTTTGGGGTTACCCCTAGGTATGATTAAACCTTGTTCCCGATAAAGCAAATTAACCAAAACTACGTTTTTATCTTTTAAAAGTTTTTCGACATAACTTATATTGTACTCCCCGGTTTCCGGGTCTAAGAGATGAGTTCCGGCAACATGGGCTTCACCCTTTTGAATGGCTAGAATTCCTCCCATACTTCCTACATGGGAAGAAGATATGAACAGTTTCCCTGAAACATTCCTAATCAGGGTTGAAAGAATATCTAAAGAAAGATCATGGCTCCCTACTACAACGATGGTATTTCTAATTTCCTCTTTTGGTTTAAGGAGCTCTATTTCTACTTCTTGCCCCTGTTCATACCCCAAACTGTTGGCAGGAATCCGTAAAATACCGTGGGCTTTAACCAAAGTCATGGTTACTCCTCCCCCCCGTTTAAGAGGATTGGCAACATATTTGCCGTTAACAAAGCCCACAGCCATCCGAACAAATTCCTCTTTTCCCATAGCCGATACCAAACGTCTTCCCAAAGTCACACTAATTTTTTCCCGCTCCGGCTCCAAAAGTCCATAATAGTTGTAAATCAATGGTCTGACAAACCACTCTAAAGCCAAATAAGCACTTACAGGATAACCGGGGATCCCGATGACAGGCTTATTTCTGATTTTACCTAAGATAACCGGTTTGCCCGGTTTGGTAGCAATGCCGTGGACAAAGACCTCACCCAGCTCGCTGATGATACCGGCAGTATAGTCTTCCCGTCCAGCCGAGGAGCCGGCATTAACCACCAAAATATCACAGTCCTCCAAGGCCTTTAATATACCTTCTTTTATTAATTGCCGGTCATCAACAATAATGGGATAAACCTGGGGAGTTCCTGTCCATTGGGTAATATATGCGGCCAGAACGGTGCTGTTGAAATCGACAATTTTGCCCCAAGAAACTTCTTCTTCCGGCTTTATCAACTCCGTACCTGTCGGAATAATTGCAACCCTGGGTGGTACTAACACCTCCACCTCCAGGATTCCTCCGGCCAAAAGGACTCCTAAATCGGGCGGCGTCAACTTATGATGGGCAGGAAGAATTATTTCACCGGCCACAACATCTTCACCTACCGGTCTGATGTGCTGCCAGGGTGCCGCCGGGGCTAAAATTTCTATCTGGTTTTCATTGACCCAGTGGATGTCTTCAATCATTATTACGGCATCAAAGCCTTCAGGTATGGGGTCTCCCGTATCAACCTCCACAAAATCTTTATCCAAAGTTAAAATTATAGGGTTTTGCTCACTGGCACCAAAGGTTTTATTGGAATCAACGGCGATTCCATCCATTGCCGAGGCATGAAAGGCAGGCATGGAACGTTTGGCAAAAACGGGCTGGGCCAATACCCGTCCCAAAGCATCTTGGGTTTTAATCCTTTCAGTAAAACAAGGAAGTTTAATTTTCTCCAAAAACATTTTTCTGGCCTCGTCCAAAGGAACATTATCCAAATAAACCTTTTGCATATATTTCTACCTCCCTAGTTCCAAAGAACTACTTCAACTATACTGCCGTTTTCCAGTCCTTCCTTAAAAGGAGGGATCTCTATAAACCCTTGGGTACCGATTAAGGTTGTAATAAGGCCTGATTTTCCGAAAACAGGGGTTACCTTAAGACCCTCTTGCGCCTGCTCTACTCTAACCCTGACTAATTCGGTTCTTCCCGCACTGCTTGGTATATTACGGGTTAAAATACCTTTGCAGGTCTTTTTTATTTTCATTTCTCTGTTTCCCTTTAAAACATCCATAAGTATTTCGCCAAAATAACCGAAAATCATCATGCAAGATACCGGATGACCGGGCAGTCCCCAAATTGCTTTATTGCCTTTTTTAGCCAAGATAGTTGGTTTACCCGGTTTTACGGCAATTCCCTCCACCAATATCTCATCACTTAATTCCCGGAGTACTTGGGCTGTAAAATCCAAAGTTCCCACTGAACTACCGCCGGAAAGCAATAAGATATCTACCTGAGATAACAGATTTTGAGCTCCGCTAAGTATACTGTTAAAATCATCAGACCGAATGCCTCCTAGAATTACTTGGGCCCCAAATTTTTGGGCCATGGCGGACAGAATTATGGAATTAATATCCCTTATTTGCCCATTTTCCAGTTTTTCTGTATCAAAGGAAACCAATTCATTACCGGTAGAAATAATCCCAACTACCGGTTTTCCGTAAACCGGAACTTTATTAATGCCTAAAGCTGCCAAGGAACCTAGCTCTGCTTCTTTAAGCACGGTTCCTTTTGGCAAAACCAGTTCCCCTGCTTTGACATCATCGCCTGCTTTTATGACATTTTCACCGGGAGCTATTTGGTTGTAAATATACACCTGTTTGTCTACTTTTTCAGTATATTCAACCATTATTACAGCGTCTGCTCCCTGGGGCAGCATGCCACCGGTCGGTATATATTTGGTTTCTCCGGGATTAATTTTACCGGCAGACTTACCCATTTTTATCTCACCGGTGAAGTTTAAAAAGGCAGGTAAACTGTCACTGGCACCATATGTATCTGAGGCTTTTACTGCATAACCGTCAACACTTGAACGGGAAAAGGGCGGTAAAGTTTCCGGCGAAAAAATATCTTCAGCCAGTACTCGAAATAAACAATCCCAAAGTGGTAGATATTCCGTCCTTCCAATACATTGGAAATTATTATTAATAACTTTTTTAACTTCATCCACCGATTTAACATTTAATAATTTCATTCAGAACCCCCTAATTACCCTTAATAATTAAAAAAACCAGTCCCCCGCATGTGAGTAACTGGACAAAAAAATGTCTCCTTTCCAAACACGGGAGGCAAAAGCATTTCTACTTTTACCCAAGATCTATTCTCCATAGAAACCCCTTAGGAGAATAGATTCGGAGAAATATTCATTTTTATAATCTTATAACCGTTTATAATGTTATCTGTTAAAAGCCGCCCCTTGTTATTTCTTGCTTGGGGGTATAAGCCTTCAACTTCGGGTATATACAATTATAACACGGTTTTTGTCTTTTGATAATAGTATAAGTAACCAAGTAAGGATAAACCCAATCCGCCTGCTTAAAATACCAAAACTTTTGAATTTTTCAATATTTCTTGGTTCGCCGAACCCATTGGAATAATTAATTTTCTAAGGTAACCACTGATCTTTTCAACTAAACAAATATCAATTATTATTCATTAGGCCAGGTTTATTTTTTCCAGGTCTTCGAGAATCATCGTTTTGGCAACCTCTGTTACCAATGGATCAAACTGAGTGCCTTTGCAACGTTCCAGTTCATTCAGAACATAAATGGCATTTTGGGCGGCGCGATAGGGTCTCTTAGTCATCATGGCATCAATAGCATCAGCAACACTAATAATTTTTGCTAAGAAATCCATTTGATTTCCCTTTATCCCTTTGGGATAGCCGGTACCGTCAATGCGCTCGTGATGCTGTTCTATGATCCTTTTAGTCCTTTGCAAAAAGGGTATATCACCGATCATGTCCGCCCCGATACTGGGATGAGATTTAATTACATCAAATTCAACAGGAGTCAATAAGCCTGGTTTATACAAAATTGACTCGGGAAGGGCTATTTTGCCGATATCATGCAAAAAGGCGGCAAATTCCAATTCTTCCAAATCTTTGGGATCCAGCTCCAGCCTTCTACCGATTTGCAGGCTTAGCTCTTTTACCCGTTCACAATGACCATGGGTATAATTGTCTTTAGCATCAATAGCTTTGGCCAATACTTTAATAATATTTACATACGAGTTTTTCAACTCGGTATAAATTGAGGAATTATGGATTACCATGGCTGTATAGTTGCCGAATAAGACCAGGATGTCAAAAATGTCTTCCGGGTAATCCAGCCAGGCAAAGGGTTTATTATCCTGAATATCTAAAATGCCCAAAAGTTCTCCCTGATATTTTAAGGGAATGTCAATTTCCGCCCTAGTTTCTTCAATTTCTTTGATATATCTGGGGTCATTAAGCACATCCTCTACAATAATAATTTCCCGGTTCAAGGCTGCTAAACCGCAAATACCCTCACCAATATTTATTTTCATTTTACCGTGTTTATTTATATCATATCCATAGGCATAACTAACTACTAAATAATTATTTTCCGGAATTAAAATCCTGCCTGTTTTAAAATTCACCAGTTTATTGGCTAATTCCAAAATTTTAGGTAAAACCTGCTCTAAATCCCAAGAACTGGCAATTAGTTGACTGGCTTGAAAGAGGGTAGCAAACTTCTCCTTTTCTTGGGAAATTTCCTCCTGAGCAGTATGTAATTTTAAATTTTGCTCCAGTAATTTATTGGATAATTCGGTAGTTTCATTGAGCATACGCTGGATTTCTTTACGCTGTTTAATTAGATTATTGGTAAATAGTTTTAATTCCTGCATATGCTTGTTGCTTTCTTCCAACAGAGCCTCGTTGCGGATAAAAATCCTAAAAATCATAAAAAGTCTTATAAATAAATAAAGGGTAACGGCCAGGTAAATTATTAACAAAATCAATTGCTGATAAAAAAATTCATTGTTTCGATACAATACAAAATTAAGAATGACAAAAGTTATAGTAATAGCTACTATTAATATTATTAAGCGGATAAAGAAAACCCTAGCTTGTTTGGTTGTCTGTTGATTTTTGGTATCCATTACTGGGCTCCTTTAAAAACACATTTTTTCAACCATGAATATTTTTCTACATTCACCATTAATTACCCTGCATTTTTTTTAAAAAATTAAGTAAAAATTTCCTAATTTTAAAGAAAAACCGTTTTCTTTTTTAATTTAAGCATTTTGCAAAATAGCTTTTTTATATAAGATAAAAGGTAATTTTAGCCAAATATCTTAACTTTTTTAATTCAAATTTAAATTGACAGGTAATTTTGTGAGTATCCTAAAAGAGAATCACCTAAAAATACATACACTA
>JAAXZE010000167.1 GCA_012720075.1 Clostridia bacterium | reverse complement strand
TAGCATAACTATCAGTTGATTTAGTGCCGGACCGTTCGACTTGCATGTGTTAGGCATGCCGCCAGCGTTCGTCCTGAGCCAGGATCAAACTCTCCGATAAAATTTTATCAAAAAGCTTGATTTAGCTCTTCTTCTTATCCCCAAATTTGACTTATGGGCCAAACGCATCTACCAACTGTTTAATTTTCAAAGAACTTCCTCTCCGCCGCTTCCCCGCGGCGACAAATCTTAGTATATCATCTTCTGCTGCTTAAAGTCAACAACCAAGTTCTGGCAATTATATTGAGGCTATTGACTTTTGATTAAAATTGTCGCTGTGTGACCAGCGACATGAATTATATTAGCACGATTTCTACCTTATGTCAACAGGGGTAATTCTATTTATATTATATTTTCTCCTGCCTTCTTAATTTATTACATTCAATTCCCCTAATATTTTTAAAGCATATTGACCCATTAATTGATATCCTATCTTATTAGGATGACACCCGTCAATAAAAAGAGAACCATTAATTTTATTAGTATCCTTATTAAGCATTAAGCTATAGAAATCCAATATAGGAATATGATTTTGCCTGGAGAAATCTTTATACCATTCCCTGATTTCCTGCAAATACTTTTCCAGTGGCTCATCCTCAACAGGAGTTGGCATACCAATAATGATGTTGCATTCAATTTGCTTTAATTTTTTAATAATTTCAAGAAAGTTTTCTTTTAATACCGGTTGCGGAATGTGTTGATATGCTTCATTAGCACCGCCCATGACTATACAATACTCAGGTTTATATATTAATACATCTTTATTAAACCTGTTTAGCATATCTTTAAAGGTATCTCCCGATACACCTTTATTAAGTACACACAAATTGGTCAGGTTTTGCTGCAGTACATTTACCCAAGAAAATTCTTGTTCGTAAGGCCAGCCCGATGTTATCGAATCCCCTAAGGCCACCAATGTTTTTTTATTCAAAATTATCACCTTATCTTTCAAAGAATGAAAAACGGGTTATTGAAACTAAGAAAATTCTAAAATAAAAATAGCCAAATCCGCTGGTCGTAAATAAATACCTCGTGGAATCTGGCTATTTTAACATCTCAACCCAATCCTACCTAAAACACCTGCTAGTCCCGCGGACGAAGGGTCGGGAATAAGATTACATCCCGAATTGAGGGTGAATCAGTTAGTAACATAACTAAACGGTCTACACCGATACCTAACCCACCGGTTGGAGGCATACCATACTCCAAAGCTCTTACAAAATCTTCATCCATCATATGCGCTTCTTCGTCACCTTTTTCCCGCTGCTCAACCTGCTTAAGGAATCTCTCCTTCTGATCAATAGGATCATTAAGCTCGGAAAAAGCATTAGCCAGTTCTCTACAAAATATGAAGGCCTCAAAACGGTAAGTAAAATTAGGATCATCAGTTTTTCTCTTGGCTAAAGGTGATACTTCTATGGGATAATCCATTACAAATGTAGGTTGTACTAAATGGGGTTCTACAATTTCTTCAAAAATTTCATTAAGAACGCTGCCTTTCGTTGCGTCCTCGGGTACGGAAATATTTAATTTTTTAGCTGCCTCTCTTGCCTCAGGATCATTTTGTATCTCATTAAAATCAACGCCGGCATACTTTTTAACGGCGTCTACCATTGTTATTCTATTCCAAGGAGGAGTAAGATCGATTTCAGTGCCTTGATAGGTTATTTTGGTTGTTCCTAAGCATTTTTCAGCAATATAGGCAATCATTTCTTCAGTAATTTTCATCATATCATGATAGTCGGCATAAGCCTGATATAACTCCATCATTGTAAATTCCGGGTTATGTTTAGTGGAAATTCCTTCATTTCTAAATACCCGGCCAATTTCATAAACCTTTTCCAATCCGCCGACAATTAAGCGCTTTAGATGAAGCTCTAATGCTATTCGCATGTAAAGGTCAATATCCAGCGCATTATGATGGGTAATAAAAGGCCTGGCGGCAGCTCCGCCGGCAATAGCATGCATGGTAGGAGTTTCTACTTCCAAAAAGCCCTTATTATCTAAAAACTCCCGCATGGCCTTAATAATTTTGCTGCGCAAAATAAAAGTCTTTTTTACTTCCGGATTCATTATTAAATCAACATAACGTTGCCGGTATCTTAGTTCTACGTCCTTAAGACCATGAAATTTTTCCGGTAAGGGTCGCAACGATTTAGTTAATATGGTCAAACTTTTTATGGCAATGGTCAGTTCACCTTTATGAGTGATAAAAACCGTCCCGCTGACACCCAAAATATCTCCAATGTCAGCTTTTTTAAAAAGATCATGGGCTTCTTCCCCTACATCATTAACCCGGGAATAAATCTGAATTTGTCCACTAACATCTTGTAGGTTGGCAAAACCAGCCTTGCCGTGCCCCCTTTTTGCCATCAACCTACCGGCCACAACAACTTCCTCTTGATTTTCTATTAACTCTTGAGCTCTATCAATAATTTCCTGTATCTTATGGGTGGTTTCAAACCTGCTGCCAAAAGGATTGAGACCTTTTTCCTTAAGCTCGGTCATTTTTTCGATACGGACTTTCATGAGCTCATTTACATCCATTATTTGTTCTGACACAATAAATCCTCCAATCAATTGGAACTACCTATTCACTAATATCCAAAATCTCAAACTTTAGTTTGCCCGCAGGTGCATCCACCTCAATAATTGAGCCTATTTTTTGACCCAAAAGCGCCCTGCCCACCGGTGATTCGTTGGAAATAAGATTTTTCAAGGGATCGGCCTCGGCAGAACCAACAATTTTATACTCAAGCACTTCGTCAAATTCAATATCCTTGACAGTAACAGTAGAGCCAATGGAAACAATTCCGGCTTCTCTCTCGTCATCTTCAATAACTTTGGCATTTCGCAACATTTTTTCGATAGTAATTATTCTACCCTCGATAAACGCCTGTTCATTTTTGGCATCTTCATACTCGGAATTTTCACTAATGTCACCAAACTCTATAGCTTGTTTAATTCTTTCTGCCACTTCTTTTCTTTTAACCGTTCTTAGGGTTTCCAGCTCCTCTTCTAATTTATGTAGACCTGCCCTAGTTAAAATTACCTCTTTTTCGGCCATAAAAAACTCTCCCTTTTTTCAATCTTTTTCTATCTTTTGTATGCTGTCTAATTCTCAAATGTTACAATTTGGCAGCTTAGGGCTAATACTAAGATAAGCACTTCAGCCATCATGGCCTCAGTGCTTTAAACTCTAACGGTAATTATAATAATGCCATATTCTTTTGTCAAGGGTTTACAATAACGGGAAAACTGTCCAAGTCACATTTTCTAAGAAGCTTCGCTCCGAGGCTTCAGTTCTACAGTGCTACTGTGCTACAGAAAAAAAGGTTAAGGTTTCGCTTCGCTAGGTTAAGGTAAGTATAATAACGTGAAAGCGACATTAAATGATGTATCCGATGAAAGTAGGTCTTTCGGGATGCATCAGCTTATACGCAAAATGCATGATGCATCCGATGGATGATAATTTAAATTGATGCATCCGAAAAATATTACTTAAAAGATGATGCATCCTTTAAGCTATACTCAGAAGCAGATGCGTCAGGGATTATTTACATACATGAGATGCATCCAAATAAATTATCTTACATCTAGTCCCACTTACCCACTAACACACTAACACACTTTAGGTTACCTGTCACTAAAATTATACTGCTTTCCTAATTCTTTGGGCTTCTTTTTTAATCTGTTGTATTTGTTCATCCGTTAAAGCTCGCTCAAAACTTCGCATTCCGGCCAGTTGAAAATTATGTTTTTGAGCCAGTCGTTTTATTTCTTCTACCCCGGTAATACTTAAGTCCCTGCCCAGGGAATAACATTCCCACCTTTCTTCTAAGGCCAGAATCATAGTTTCGGCCATACAGGCATAGGCTAAACCCGGCGGAAATCCAAAGTCAAAATTAAAATTAACCGGCCCAGGTACTTTTATTACACCACCTTCAATAACCAGTACATCCTTTCTTTGTTTTTGAACGGCTATTGATACATCCCGAGGCCGGGCTACATCACAAACAACGGCGCCGGGTTTCAAATCCTCAGGGTCGATTACCGTATCCATGGACGAAGTCACTGAAATAACTATATCAGCATTGCGAAGGATTTCTTTTGAACCACTGCTGATTTCTATGGCAATTCCCGTTTCATACATAATAGTTCGGGCCAATTTGGTTAAAACATGGTTATTTCTGGCCAAAAGCATTAGATGACGGCATTGTTTGGCCATTAACCGGGCAACTACACTGCCGATAGAACCTGTTGCACCCAAAATGGCCACACAAGCCTTTTTAATATCAATATTCATTAACTCCGCGGCCCTCAGTGTGGCTTCAACAGCACTGGCTACGGTATAGCTATTCCCTGTCGTTACCGGAATATTACTGTTTTTTGCAATTGTAATTCCGGCGTCACCCACTACCGAAGTCATCGCTCCTAACCCCACTATTTGGGCCCCTAACTTTTCTGCCACCTTTACCGCGTCAATAATTTTTTTAAGAGAAATATCTTCCGGCAAAGTCAGCAATTGTCTGGTAGTTAGGGGACAAGCTATGAAGAAACCCTCAACTTCACCCCACGGCGACTTTACTCCTTCAATGTGCGAAACTTTGATGGGCGGTAAGTACTTAAAAGTTCTTTCGACAAAATTTTCCGGGATTCTGGCCAATAGCGGATATTTACGGTATATATCCTTGGTTTCTATAGGATGTATAATAAATGCAAACTTATTCATCCAAATCCCCCTAAGCTAAATTTGCTTGGTTGAAATCTAATATCCGGGGAATAAATCCTATTTCATCCAAAAGATTTTCATACTCAAGGGACGTCAATTCCCGTTTTCCACCTGCCAGAGCCACCAAAACCGCCTCCATCACATTAGTACCGAAAGATCTGCCTTCAAATTCCGGTGTTGTGGTAATAAGCCGTGCTACGCCTCTTTCCTTTAATAACACTAGGTCTTCCTTGGTAACGGTATTAGTGATTATTATTTTATTTGTTAGAAGTTTGGGCAAATAACGTTTAATAAACAAAAAATCTCCGGCAATTATATCTGCATTAAGATAATATTCATTAAATTTATTAACGCTAATCTCTTGTTTTTTCCCGGTAGGATAAAGCATTTCAAAAGGAAGCTGACTGACTATGGGCGCTATTATTCGAGCCGCTCTATTTAATGCTTTTAATGAATAAATAGGGAAAGGCAGGCCCAAGCCAAAAATCAAATCGCCATAAGTAACAATAGCTCCGCAAGCTTCCAAGGCTTCCGCCATCCCAAAACGGTCCACTCCACAGACCATGAGAACTTTTTTGCCTTGAAAGTCTATTACTTTATTTTTTTGCAAATATTCTATTACCCGTCTTTCTAAAGTATTCTTTAATCCACTGCCGTCAACTATGGGCGAAACACTAGCCGCTTCTTTTAAGCGTTTGGCGTCCCGCACCATGTATCGTTTTTCTCCGGCAACAATGAATAAGTCAATACCGCCCATACCAAAGGCATCTACCTTGCCGTCCAGTTCTTTTATAAGATGTACTGCTTTATCTAAATCTCCGTCAGTTCCCAGCCTTTCAATAATAAACCTTTCACCTAAAATCTTTGCCTCAACTCGATGGTTTCTTTTTTGGGAACCAAGGCTTACACTTACTACTCTTTTCAACCTTTATCCCTCCTTTTGAAAATAAATGTTCTAGTTAGTATATATTCGGCATTATCTATATATTATTTCCAAAATGAAAAAAAATAAGAGGTCATATGACCTCACAGATTGTTGACAAACCATATTTATTATCAACGAAAAGCCAGCTCAAACAATTATAAGGAATGAACTCGGTGGCTTCGGGAATTATCAAAACTC
>JAAXZE010000166.1 GCA_012720075.1 Clostridia bacterium | reverse complement strand
GTTAAAAATATCCGATGTTGAAATTCCCATTTGCAACCATTTATTGGATGAGATGGAGGAGTTTGCTGACGCAGTTCTTGAAGGCGGCAGTTTAGAGATCGGAGTTAAAGAAGCAACCCATAACGTAGCTATTGTCCTGGCTGCAGTTAAATCAATGTATGAGGGCAGAATTGTTGAAGTTAGTGAAATAGAAGGTTGATAGCAAGTTGAAGATTAACTCTTGAGCAAGAAATTTTATATAAAATTTAAAATACACAAAAAAATTTGACTTTAAGGAAAGGGAGGTATATTAATGAGAAATACAAAAGATTTTGAAAAAGTCATAGCTTCAATAGATAGAAATTTAATTATTGATTTAGCAAAGGAGTTTATAGAAACGCCAAGTCCCACCGGTGAAGAACAAGAAATGGCTAAGGCTTTATACAGAGCTTATAAAGAAGTTGGATTGGAAGCAAAGTTTCAGTATCTGTATGATGATAGGGCCAATGTTGTTGGGACCCTGCGAGGCAAAAAGATTGGGCCTGTAATTCTATATAGCGGACATATGGATACTTCCATAAGAGGAGATGAGGATTGGTTAGAAGGAAAAGGATTTAAAAATGTAGCAACTATAGTAGATAATAAGTGGATTTATGGAAACGGTATTTATAATATGAAATGCGGTCATGTCTGCTATATTGCAATGATTGACGCTTTAAGGAGGGCGGGAGTTGAATTAAACGGCGACATAATTCTTGCAGGTGTAGTTGGAGAAATCGAAAAAGCTCCGGTTGATGAGTATCATGGCCGTGAGTACGATGCTTATGGAGTAGGAACAAGATTTTTATTGCAACATGGAGTTGCAGCTGATTTCCATATTTTGGGAGAGCCAACCGGTATGACCCCACGGATTGGTCAAGTAGGTTCGGTTTGGGCTAAAGTTACTACCCGTGGTGGATTTTCTCATACGGCTTTTTCCAATAGAAATGTTCATGCAATAGAAGAAATGTGGAAGATATGGAATGGATTAGAAGAATGGATTGCTGATTATAAAAAGAGAAATGTCTTTATGGAGGTAACACCTCAAATTAATAGGGCTGCCATTCGAGGAGGACTACCCTGGAGGGGTGCTCGTACACCCAATGACTGCAGTATGTATATTGATATTAGAATTGCTCCAGACCAATATCCTGTAGATATTCAACGTGAGTTTAGAGAAGTCGTTAATAAATTGGCAGAGGATTTAAAATACCCGGTTGATGTTGATTTCTATGTGTCCAGACCTGGTACAAATATTTCACCAAACCATTTTGGAGTTCAAACTCTGGTAGATTCACATAAAGTTGTAACCGGAGAAGAGGTAGTTCCTAAATTTGCACCACCCACATGTACAGATGCTATTGATGCCAATAGGTACGGTGTGCCGACAGTAGCTTATGGAGCCGGCGGAAGACCGAGAGAAATGGGCTCCGGGCTTATGGAAAGAGATATACGGACAAAAGAAGGGGAATTTGTCTATATTGACGATATGGTTACAACAGCCCAGGTTTACAGTGTAGCAGCCATTAAATTAACAGATATGGATGTTGCTGAAATTAAGAAATTAAGAGATCCAATGCCGGGATTTAGCCTCTAAACCAACACGAGTTTAATGCACAATTTGGTTCTGGTTGCCAAATTGTGCATTAAACCAACCTTGTATCTATTACCATAAATTAACAGCAAATTTATTAAATGGAGGCATAACGATGGATTTTATTCAGGAACTCCTTGGCTATGGAGCATTTTTTCTTGATATAAGTTTATTAATTCTAAGAATCTTACTTGCCTGGGTTTTTTTCCTCCATGGGTGGAATTCCAGCTTCGGCAAAAAAGGTTTTAAAGGGACTATAGAACGGTACAAAGAGCACGGTATTCCAATGGCAAATATTATGGCGCCCTTTGTAGCAATCAGCCAACTTGTTAGTGTACCCTGCCTTGCCCTTGGGCTATTTATACCCTTTATCTCAGTTCTTTTATTTGCAGAAATGGTCGTCGGCACCTATTGCAAGTATAAAGAAAAAGGCTGGTTCCTGGGAGCAGATTTTCCTTTAAGTCTAACCGGTATTTTTTTGGTTCTCATCTTCCTGGGGGGAGGTTCTTACTCATTAGATGCCTTGCTGGGTATTACCCTTTTTAAAATCTAAGATTTATACCGGTATTAGAGTTTTAAGGATTAGTAATTTTAATCCTAGTTCATAGAGGAGTGTGGAATTTTTGGAACCTATTACGGTAGGAATTATAGGAATTTTGGCAATGTTAATACTTATTATGCTTGGAATGCCAATAGGTTTTGTTATGGCCTTAGTTGGTTTTGCTGGCTTTGCCAGTATAACTTCTTTCAAGGCTGCTCTTGGGATTCTAAAAATGGTACCTTATGAAACTGTCGCCAGCTACACTCTTAGTGTTGTTCCGTTATTCGTTTTAATGGGTAATTTTGCTTTTTATTCCGGTATGAGTAGAGGGCTTTTTGAAGCTTGTTATCGTTGGTTGGGGCGTTTACCTGGAGGTCTGTCGATGGCCACTATCGCCGGTTGTACCGGTTTTGCAGCCATTTGCGGTTCCAGTCCGGCTACGGCTGCTACCATGGGAACAATAGTTATTCCGGAAATGAAAAAGTATAATTACGATATGGGTTTAGCAACCGGTAGTGTTGCGGCCGGCGGAACCCTTGGTATCTTAATCCCGCCCAGTGTCGGCTTTATCCTTTATGGGGTTATGACCGAGACTTCAATTACAAAATTGTTTATGGCAGGAATAATTCCTGGATTGCTTTTGGCCTTTTTATTCATGGCAATGGTATTCATAACTGTAAAAAGAAATCCTGAAAAAGCGGAACTAGGTCAAAAGTTCACCTTTAAAGAAAAAATAGCCTCTCTAAAAAATATTTGGCCAATATTAGTCTTATTTCTTTTTGTAATTGGCGGTATGTATATTGGGTGGTTTACACCTACTGAAGCTGCTGGAGTAGGGGCCTTCGGTGCATTTCTCTTTATGGTTTTCAGCGGAAATTTCAGTTGGAAAAATTTACAAAATTGTCTAGTGGAAACTGGCAGAACTTCGGCAATGGTATTTATTATTATGATTGGTGCCTATGTTTTCGGCTACTTTTTAGCCGTATCTACCATACCGGTTACTCTAACCCAATTTATTACAGGTCTTCCGGTTCCCCCAATTCTAATAATAATTTCCATCCTTCTGGTTTACTTAGGACTGGGCTGCATTATGGACGCTATTGCCATGATTTTATTGACTGTTCCAATCTTTTTCCCGGTAGTTAAATCATTGGGCTATGACCCTATCTGGTTTGGGGTTTTGATTGTAGTGGTAATGGAACAGGCATTAATTACTCCTCCGGTAGGTGTTAATGTTTTCGTAATTAAAGGAATTGCCAGGGATGTTCCACTGGAAACCATATTTAAAGGTGTTTTACCCTTTTGGATTATGATGATCATCTTTATATGTATTTTATTAATTTTCCCGGAAATAACCTTGTTTTTACCTGGCTTAATGAAGTGAGTTTTCTGAAACGAACAGGGACAAAAATATTTAGCTTTATACCATAATCCCATTGGAAAAAGTTCAAAAAGAAATTTTAAATAAATTAAATAAAAAATTTGAAAAGGGGTGCTTTTAAATGAAAAGAAATTTTAAATTAGTCAGTTTATTGTTGATTCTCTGTTTGGTAATGTCTCTTGCTGTTGGCTGCGGTTCTAACAAAGAGACGGGAAAAGCTAACAATGAAGGCTCCAATGAAAGCTCCAATGCTCCCAAGAAAGTAGTTGAATTAAAGTTCCATTACCAGGATCCGCAAACTGGTCCATTAGGTAGGGCTATTGATGAATGGGCAAAACAAGTAAACGAAAAAACAAACGGAGCTGTTAAAATTACTCCTTATCCTTCGGCTACTTTAGGTCCTGGCCCTAAAGGTATTGAGTTGACCAGTGACGGGGTTGCAGATATCAGCTGGGGTTCAACAGGCTTATATGCCGGCAGGTTCCCAGTGACCGATACGTTATTATTGCCCATGTTAGGGGTAAGGACTGCGAAAGAAGGCAGTAAAGTAGCTTGGGATTTTTACAATGAGTTTGAAGGCGTCAAAAAAGAGTGGGATGAAACCGGTCTAAAACTAATAGGTTTAATTGGTACCGGTAACACTCCAATAGGTACCTTAAAAGAAATAAAAACTTTAGATGATTTTAAAGGATTGTCAATTCGGACCATTGGTGGGGCACCAACGGAATTCTTTAAAGCAATAGGAGCTTCGCCTGTAATAATGCCTCCCGGTGAGCTTTATCAATCAATGGAAAAACGTGTATTGGACGGCTGGGCTATCGACTGGCAGGCTTTGGTAGGTTTTAAATTGAATGAAATAACACCATATATTCTTGAACTCAAAAATAACACTTACTTGCATGTCCATTTCATAGTTATGAACAAGAACTCCTATGAGAAAATTCCTGAAGAATATAGAGCAGTATTTGATTCTTTATGCGGAGATCATCTCTCCCAATTGATTGCTTCCTATTATGATGCTTCGGAAGAGCCTGGTAAAAAAGCAACAGTTGAAGAATATAATAATAAATTAATTACACTTCCGGATGAAGAAGAAGCTAAAATGGTGCAAATTTCCGAAAAAATTCAAGAAAATTATGCTAAACAATTAGATGAAAAAGGTTTAAGAGGCACTGAGGCTTTAGCAAAGGTAAAAGAACTTGTTCAAAAACACAAAAAATAGGAGCTAGAATAATATGCTGAAAAAGATGGCATTGAATTTAGAAAAAGTAGTTAGGCCAATTAGCAATACACTTAACAGTATCGGCAATGTCGTATTAATGCTTATGATGTTGTTAATTGTAGCTGATGTTTTATTGCGAAATCTAATTAATTCACCTATTACAGGCTCCTTTGAATTAATCGAGTTTATGATGGGAGTAGCAATATTTTTCTTCTTTGCCAATGGGCAAATAGAAAAAGGCAATGTAAGCGTTGATATGTTTGTAAATAAGCTGCCGGCCAAAATAAAAGCAATAGTTGAAACTTTTGTGTATTTGGTTTCAGTAATATTGTTTACGCTAATTACTGTGCAAATGGCCAAAGAAAGTTATGCCATTTTTTTAAGGAATGATCTTTCACCGGCTATTTACCTGCCAGAGTTTCCCTTTTTCTTTGCTGCAACCGTCGGAGTATTTTTCATGGCAATTGTTCTTTTTATCGATTTTCTACTGTCTTTAGCAAAGGTTTTGGGTTCCGAAGAAATATGTTCAAATTAAAACTTCTAGGCAATAACTGGTTATAAACTATATTAACATTCGAATTATTTTTCAATCGGGGCAGGTATTTATAAAAATCCTGCCCTTGCTTGTGCCTTTTTTTAAGTTAATTTGTCGTTGTTTTAATAACAATTATGTCTTCTATTAAAAAAGCTTATGGTTAAATCACAAATAATAGATGTTATTTTAAAAAATTTTAGAAAAAAAGAAGGGATTTTTAAAATAGTAGAGAATAAATAATATATGATATATCATATACCATATACGGGATAAGGAAAGGACTTAATCAAGTATAAAATAAAGGGGGTGAAAAAGTTGTTAAAAAGCCATAGAATGCTGGAGTTAACTCAGCCTGAGGTTGAAAAAGAATTGGCGGAGAACGGACTGGTCATTATTCCCACCGGTAGTGTTGAGCAACATGGACCCCATCTGCCGTTAGGTACCGATTACTATGCCATTGAAGCAATTTGCGAAAGAGTCGCAGAAAAAATGGGCGGCCTGCTGGTTCCTTTTCCCCATGTTGGTGTGACGCCTTTTCATATGTCATTTGCCGGCTCAATAACGTTTTCACAGGAAACATTTATGCAGGTTCTAAAAGATATTTGCGACAGTCTGATAAGACATAAAGCCAGAAAAATAGTAATTGTCAACTGGCATGAGGGGAATACCGGCGCTATCAATACTATATGCGGCAGGCTCCAGGTAGAGTATCCGGAAGTTACCTTTGTAATTTCCCAGGCCTGTTATATTGCGGAAAAACTTTACAGTGACATCGGTTTAAATCATGCCGGAGCTTTAGAAGTTTTGCCCGTAATGGGATATAGGCCCGATTTAGTACATTTGGAAAGGGCCACCAATCCTTCGCCGGTTGACAGGGCCAAGAAGATGGATGCTTTAAGAAGACGTAGGGAAGCTTATCCCATTATTCCTGATATTAGAATAATGTATCCTACCGGGTGGTATGGCGATTTATCCATTTGTACCCCTGAAAATGCGGAGATCTTTTTAGAAAAAGTATCTGACCATGTTGTGGCTGCGGTAGAAGAAACATTGAAGGAAATGGAAAGGATTTAGGATGAGAAAAATTAATTTAAAAGACGTAGAAATAAAAGATGCTCAAAACCGTAAAATAGCCGAATTAGCTTCGGCCAAGGTTTTAAATTCCGAGGGAGTAACTTGCCGGATAGTAGAAATTAACCCGATAAATTGTACGGAGCCTCGCAACCCTCATTTTCACTTGGATATTGAAGAAACCATATTTGTTTTGGAAGGTGAGGGCGAAGTCTGGTATGAGGGAAAGGTTGAAAAAATTTATCCTAACGACCTGGTTCTTATTCCAAAACAAGAGAAACACATGGTTTTAAACTCAACCGATAAGCCTTTAAAAATAATATGTTTTTTCCCCAGTAACGACATGGAAGCTACGCAAATTTTATGTACAAATATCACATATCCAAATAAGGAGGAAGAGAAGTGACCCGAAAGTTAAGGTTAGCAGCAGTTGGTTTAGGGAGATGGGCTTATATTCAAGCCGACAGCTACACAAAAAGCGACAAAATTGAATTGGTAACCTGTTTTTCCAGAAACCCTGAGAAAAGACAAAAATTTGCCGCCAAATATGGCTGTCAAACAGACGAAAGTTATGAAGCTTTATTAGCCAGAGAAGATGTTGATGCAGTTATCGTAACTGTACCCAACGATGCCCATGCCGATGTAATCGTTCAGGCTATCGAAGCGGGAAAACATGTTTGTGTTGAAAAACCCATTTCCATAACTATGGAAGATGCCAAGAAGATAGAAGATGCCTTAGCAAAACATCCCGATATTAAATTTACTGTACTTCACAGCGCCAGACGTTTAGGCGGTTTAAGAAAGATGAAAGAATTAATCGACAGTGGTCGGGTAGGACAAGTTTCCACTATCGAAGTTAACTTCTCCAATGAACGCGGTTTAGAAATTAAACCAGGCAACTGGAGAGGCAATCCGGCTCAAGCTCCTGGAGGTCCCTTAACTCAATTAGGTGTACATCAAATAGATAACATTCAATACCTCTTAGGAAGAGTAAAAAGAGTATTCTGCTTTGGAAAGCCGATGTATACAGAAGTAGAGAATGCTACAGTAACTCAAACTATTTGCGAATTAGAAAGCGGCCAGCAGGCTTATATTGCTGCCAACTGGGCATGCCCCGGGGTATTCTCCATTAATGTATTCGGCACCAAGGCTAACCTCTACTATACTTTAGATTTCTCCTGGTGGAGCAACTCTGATGTAACGGACAAATACACTACTTTAAAAATTCAAGAATTTGCAACAATGACCGATGATCCCGATAACAGAGAGTTAAAAATATCCGATGTTGAAATTCCCATTTGCAACCATTTATTGGATGAGATGGAGGAGTTTGCTGACGCAGTTCTTGAAGGCGGCAGTTTAGAGATCGGAGTTAAAGAAGCAACCCATAACGTAGCTGTTGTCCTGGCTGCAGTTAAATCAATGTATGAGGGCAGAATTGTTGAAGTTAGTGAAATAGAAGGTTAATAATTTCCGGCGGACAGGCTTTATTAAGCCTGCCGCCTTTTCCGATAAAAACCAATACATTTTTTTAGAAGTATAAAATTCATCGTTTATATCGAGTGGAATATACTCTGCAGTGAATAGAGGTAATGAGAATGACGACAAAAATTATTTGTACATCACCTACTTTTGGTCAATATTCAAGAAAAGCTGTTGAAATGCTGGAAAAAGAGGGCTATGAATTGGTAAGGATCCCAGCCGAAGAATGGAAAGATCCTGCTAAACTCATTAATCATGTGAAGGATGCCCAGGGTTGGATTAGCGGAGTTTCCAAATGCACAAGGGAAATCTTAGACAATGCCCCTCTCCTGAAAGTAGTGACAAAACACGGTACCGGTGTTGATAATATTGACTTGGAAGCCGCAAAGGAAAAAAACGTAGTAGTGGCTAACGCTCCTGGGTTAAATGCCAATGCTGTAGCAGATCTTGCTTTTGCCTTTATGCTTTCTTTAGCCAGGAAGATTCCCTATAGTGATAAGTTTGTCCGGGAGGGCAAATGGAAGCCTATAATGGGTATTGAATTAAAGGGGAAAACCTTGGGCGTAATAGGTATGGGGCTATTGGTAAAGGATTGATCAGAAAAGCATCCAGTTTTGATATGAATTTTGTGGCTTTTGATCTTGTTAGAGATGAAGAATTTATAAATAAATACAATGTCCGCATGTTAAAAGACTTTAAAGAAGTTTTAAAAGAAGCGGATTTTATTTCTTTGCATGTGCCTTTAACCAATGAGACTCGCAACATGATTGGTACTGAAGAGTTTAAGTTGATGAAAAAAACAGCATATATCATTAATTGTGCCCGGGGTGGAGTTATTGATGAAGCCGCTTTATTTGATGCTTTAACCACGGGTGAAATTGCCGGAGCAGCTTTAGATGTGTTTGCTTCAGAGCCGCCTTCCGTTGATAATCCGCTGTTAACTTTAGAAAATGTAATAGTTGCGCCCCATATGGGAGCGTATACCGAAGAGTCCATGGCAGAAATCAGCGAAGTTTGCGCGGAAAATGTAATTAGAGTGTTAAAAGGTCAAGAACCTTTATACAGGGTCATTTAAGGAGGAATATAAATGACAGAAAAATGGATTGGCGAAAAATATTGGGTTAGTGAATATAACTTTCATAAAGAAGTAACCGATACACTTAAATTGCCCCCAAAAATAGAATTTCATGATGCTACTATGCGGGACGGCGAACAAACACCAGGGGTAGTATTTAGAAAAGAAGAAAAAATGCGCATTGCCCAATTGCTGTCCGATTTGGGCGTGCATCGGATTGAAGCAGGAATGCCCGCCGTTTCCCAAGAAGATGCAGAGGCTATTAAAGCCATTACCAAAATGAATTTAAAGTCCAAGATTTTTGTATTCTCCAGGGCAATGCGGGATGATATTGACAGAGCGGTTGATTGCGGGGTTGATGGCGTTATTCTTGAAGCTCCCAGCGGTTACCCCAAATTAAAACATCAGTTTTCCTGGACTGAAAAAGAACTTACTGAAAAAATAATTGATACCATCAATTATGCTAAGAAAAACGGTCTTTTTGTCAATTTCTTCCCCTTTGATACCACAAGAGCTCAATTGCCTTTCTTAAAAAGACTTTTAAAGAATGTTACCGAAAACTCTTGTCCTGACAGTATTACCGTTGTTGATACTACAGGGTCTATTACACCCACTGCTATGCGTTATTTGATAAGACAGGTCAAAGAAGTAGTAAATCTTCCTTTGGAAGTGCATACCCATAATGATTTCGGAATGGGCACGGCTACAACTTTAGCAGCGGTTGAAGAAGGGGTTCAAGTTGTTCACGGCTGTATTAACGGTTTAGGGGAAAGAACCGGTAACGCTTCTTTAGAGGAAATTGCCTTAAACTTAAAAACTTTATATGGATTAGATATTGATATTAAATTGGAAAAATTATATGAAGTATCTCAAGAAATTGAAAGAATGAGCGGTAAAAAGCTGGCTGAAAATAAACCGGTTGTCGGCAGTTTGCCCTTTACCAGAGAGATTGGTTTAGGGATGAAGGTTTTAAAAGAAAGCCCGTTGGCAATATTCCCCTTTTTACCCGAATTAGTAGGTCAGGAATTAAAGATTGTTATGGGTAAAAAGAGCGGTAAAGAGTCGGTTGCTATGAAACTGGCTGAAGCCGGATTAGAAGCAACGGAAGAACAAATAAAAGAAATTGTTGCTGCCACAAAACAAAAGGGTATTGAAAAGAAAGGTCTGGTAACACCGGAAGAATTCCTTGAATTGGCGAAAGAAATCCTAAATAAGTAGATAGGTGCATAGGGGTGTCGTAAATGTATTTATATGAATATCAAGCAAAAAAGGTAGTTGGAGAAGCCGGGATACCTATTCCGATAAACCGACTGGCTTTAAATCCCGAGGAGGCAAAGAAAGCAGTTGAAGAGATTAATAAACCTTCTGCCGTTAAAGCTCAAGTCAGGGCAGGGGGAAGGGGTAAAGCCGGTTTAATCAAACTGGTTGAGACCCCCCAGGAAGCATACTCCTCGGCTCAAGAAATTTTCGGAAAAGTACACCACGGTGAAACTGTGGAAAAAGTTCTTGTTGAAGAAAAATTGGATGTGGCTAAAGAACTGTATGTCAGTGTTATATTGGATACTTATCAAGCTAAACCTTTGGTATTAATTTCTGCTGAAGGCGGAGTAGATATTGAAGAAGTGGCTGCGAAAAATCCTGAAGCAATTATCAAAGTTCCCATTGATCCTTTAGAAAAACTGGTGTTGGAACATAGATGGCTGGAAGCATGGGGTAAAGCCGGACTTGAAGGGAAAGTTTTAACCCAAGCGGCTAATATTACCGGCAAATTATTGGATCTTTTTTATAAAATCGATGCTTTTACAGTGGAAATTAACCCGCTGGTAATAACAAAAGATGGTAAAGTTATTGCTGCCGATTCCAAAGTTATTGTTGATGATTCCAGCCTTTATCGGCATCCCGAACTGCACGATTTTAAAGATTTAAGCACTAATCCCTTTGAAGCCAGAGCTAGGGAGATAGGGGTTTCTTATGTCCCCATTAGTGATGAAGGGTATATAGGCATAATCGCCGGGGGAGCAGGCTTATCCATGGCGACTATGGATGCAGTGTTTGAATATGGTGGAGTGCCGGCCGCTTTTATTGATTTAGGAGGCGGCATTACGGAAGAAGGTATGGCCGAATCTCTAAAACTTATGCTCAAAACAGAAGGCATGAAAGGAATAATTATAAACGTCTTTGGCGGTATTAACAATTGCGAAATAATGGCCAGAGGCGTTGAAAGGGTTTATCGGGAAGGAAAACCTCAGATTCCTATTGTGGTAAAAATGAGGGGCCATTCCCAGGATGAAGGCTGGGCCATACTCCAAAAATTAGATATACCCATCATCAAATATGGAACTACCGATGAAGCAATAAAATTGTTGCTCAGCAAGGTTGAAAATGGAAAGGAGGGGCTGCAATGAGCATTATAATTAATGAGGATACCCGGATTATCATTCAGGGGATTACGGGAAAACAAGGGACCTATCATGCCAAGAAGATGCTGGAATATGGTGTCAAGATAGTTGCCGGCATAACTCCCGGAAAAGGAGGAACTGAGGTCCACGGTATTCCTGTATATGATACGGTAAGGGAGGCAGCTTCTCACCATAGTATAGATTTTTCCATTATAATGGTACCGGCGCCCTTTGTTTTAGGAGCTGCTGTTGAGGCCATAGAAAACAAAATTCCTACCGTACTTATTTTAACAGAGCATGTGCCAGTCCATGACACCATGTATATTAAGAATTTGGCTGAAAAAAACGGTGTAAGAGTAATTGGCCCCAATACCATGGGAATTATTGCTCCGGGCAAGACCAAAGCAGGAGTAATGCCCGTTTTCCTTTATGGCAATGGTGGAAAAGTAGCTATAGTATCCAGAAGCGGAACATTATGTCATGAGTCGGCATCTAACCTTACTTTTCGTGGAATTGGCGTCTCAATGGTTATGGGTATTGGCGGAGACCCCATTATTGGCACCAGTTTTGTTGATGCTTTAAAACTATTAAAGGATGATCCGGAAACAGAAGCAGTAGTTTTAATCGGCGAAATTGGCGGTTCCAGAGAAGAGGCGGCTGCTGAGTATTTAGAAACTGTTGATTTTGGAAAAAAGGTTTTTGCCTTTATCGCCGGGAGATATGCACCTCCAGGAAAGAAAATGGGACACGCCGGAGCTATTATTGATAAAGGCGTAGGTACTGCTGCCGCCAAGCTGGAAAAACTGGCTAAAGCCGGTGTAACGGTAGCAGGCAGCATTGAAGATTTAATTCAAAAAGTGGAAGACTGGTACAACGCAAAGTATCCCGGAGAGTTAAAAAAGTTTGCGTGAAAAAATGAATCCTTTTTCCCCCTAAAAGATTGGAGCATGGCTTAAGTTAGGCCATTTTTGCTCCAATCTTTTATTTATTTCATAAAAAAATTTCAGAGGGGGACACGTTGCAAATAAATAATTTTGACAATTAATTAAATTTAAATAATATCAATTAGTTTTTTTTATTATTTGAAGGAAATTTAAGTTTTCTGTAGAACAATATATTATATATAATATATCTTTGTTTTATAGATTTACTTAGGAGGGGGGAAGTATTTAATAAGTAAAACTAATGGTAATATTAGTTTCCTTCTGAAACCTTCAAAACTGAATGAATAATGTTATCTTAGATTTGGTGTCTCCGGTGGTCAAATATAGGCAATATTAAAATTTGCTTTTATAATCATAATTTTTGCTCTGAATTTTGAATTATGATGATAGCTAATGTCATATGTACCTTGTTGGTATTGTTGCAGCAAAATATTGGGAAGTTTTAATGGAAAATTTTAGAGAAAGGCTGAGGCAAATGACAATTAGGTTATTAGGCCATTCCGATTTAAATGGCTTTGGGAAAACCATGCAATCTATGCCCTACCGCAATTATTTATATGCCGGGCATTTAACACCGGGAAAAGGGACCAGCATT
>JAAXZE010000165.1 GCA_012720075.1 Clostridia bacterium | reverse complement strand
TTTTTAAGGGTGAAGAGGGCAGCCGGTTTATGGTGCATTTTGCAGGGCAAGTTCAGGAAATGGAAGTTAACCTGCCCGGCCAACATAATGTTTTAAATGCCTTGAGTGCCATAGGCATAGCTCGAAGTTTGGGTGTGGACTGGAGCCAGATCAGAAAGGGGCTGGCCGCGGTCAAACTTTCCGCCATGCGCCTGCAGGTTGAAAATACGGTACAGGGCGCCCAAATTATTAATGATACTTATAATGCCAACCCGGCTTCCATGGCTGCTGCCGTAAAGGTATTGGCTAATTCCAAGGGAGCCAGAAAAATAGCAGTGTTGGGCGATATGTATGAATTGGGCATATATGAAATAGAAGGACATAAATCCATTGGCAAATTGGTTTATGATGAAAAAATCGACCTATTGGTAGCCGTTGGAAAGCTGGGAAGACTTATCGGATTAGGGGCGTTGGAAGCAGGGATGCCGGAAGAAGCCGTTGTTTTTCATGGAGAAAATGCTGAAGCTCTAGCCTTTTTAAAAGGCCAAATACGAACCGGTGACACTATTTTGGTTAAAGGCAGCCGGGGGATGAGGATGGAAACCAT
The DNA here is from genome assembly GCA_012720075.1 of Clostridia bacterium. Lineage (GTDB taxonomy): Bacteria > Bacillota > Peptococcia > Peptococcales > BICA1-8 > JAAXZE01. The sequence goes on along the minus strand of JAAXZE010000165.1, from coordinate 7,376 downwards.
TGTCGAGGGGTTAATGAGGTGATTTGAGTGCGTGACGTACTATTAGCTTTAATCATTAGCACGGCAACATGTTTAATAATAGGTCCGGTTCTTATTCCGGCGCTAAGGCGGCTTAAGTTTGGACAAAGTGTGAGAGATGATGGGCCCAAAAGGCATCTCATAAAACAAGGCACTCCGACCATGGGCGGGGTCATGTTTTTCTTTAGCCTGGCCCTGGGTACGGTTTTTATTGCCAAGGGAAGCATGGTCACCTATGTTTTGCTTCTGTTTACTTTTGGTTACGGAATTATTGGTTTCATTGATGATTTTATTAAAATAGTAAAAAAGCGATCTTTGGGTTTGAAAGCCAGGGACAAGATAATCGGACAATTATTGTTATCCGGCATGCTAGCTTGGGTAGCGGTAAATTATCTTGGCCGGGGTACGGAACTTGTAATTCCCTTTTTAGGAACAACCTTTGATCTGGGTTGGGCTTATCTACCTTTTATAATTTTTTTGGCAATAGGTACTACCAATGCGGTAAATTTAACTGACGGTTTAGACGGGCTGGCCGCCGGCATAACCCTGTTTGTAGCTTTAGGCTATGTTCTTATAGGGTTTCATCAGCAATTATTCAGTATTACCGTTTTTAGCGGCGCTTTGGCAGGCAGTTGTTTAGGCTTTTTATTTTTTAATGCCTATCCGGCCCGGGTATTTATGGGGGATACCGGCTCCTTGGCTTTGGGTGGAGCCATTGCGGCTTTAGCAGTATTAACTAAAACCGAACTTTTTCTGCCCGTTTTAGGTGGTATTTACGTCTTGGAAACCCTCTCGGTCATTATCCAGGTTATTTCATTTAAATTGACTGGAGAAAGGGTCTTTTTAATGAGTCCGCTGCATCATCATTTTGAGCTCAAAGGCTGGTCTGAACAGCGGGTTGTTTTTACTTTTTGGACTGCTGCGGCCTTTTTTGTTGTTTTTGGGCTAATGGTATATAATGCAACTTTTTAAGTTGGAAAAGTTGGAATGGCACTTGTTGATCTCTTTGGTTATATTTATTGGTCTTGTGCCCGGTGCTCTGTGCTCTGTGTCCAGTAGTCTATAAATATATAGTGACTAGTGACTGGGGACTGGTGACTAGTAAATTAGAAGTGTGTTAGTGTTTAGGATAAAAGTCGTTTGTCGATAGCTGATAGTCAATAGTGTTCAGTGTTCAGTCAGGATATAGGTAACAAAAATGCTTCAAGAGATAGATTGGCATCTCATGCATGCGAAATAATCTTGACGCATCTGCATCTGAGCATATCTTAAAGGATGCATCATCTTTTGAGTAACTTTTTTGGGATGCATCAAGCATTTTGCTTAAAAGCGGATGCATCCCCAAAGGCTTACTTTTGTCGGATACAATTTTCGATGTCACGACGTCACGGTGACACGATAACACTTTTATTAGTAGTTGGAAACTTGAAAAGTTGGAGGGGGTTGGTATTAATGGATGTAAAAAGCAAAAAAGTTCTTGTAATGGGTGCGGCCAGAAGTGGAATAGCAGCCAGCAAGTTTTTGAAAGCTCATGGTGCCCATGTTATTTTGACCGATATTAAACCGGCGGAAAAAATGGCAGATGTAGAAAAGGAGCTGGCCGGTTCAGGGATAGAAACCCTCTGGGGGCAACAGCCCGAATTAAAAGAAATAAATCCCGATTTTATTGTAGTTAGTCCGGGAATACCGTTAAACATACCTCCCCTCAGTTTGGCGGTAAAATTACAAATACCTGTAATAAGTGAACTGGAGTTGGCTTATAAATTTTCCAAAACCCCCTTTATTGCTGTAACGGGAACCAATGGCAAAACCACCACTACTTCCTTGGTAGGGCAGCTTTTTCAAGATGTAGGAAGAAAAGTGGTAGTAGGCGGCAATATTGGTTTGCCGCTCATATCCCAGGTGGAAAATCTCACTCCCCAAAATTTGATTGTGGCGGAGGTAAGCAGCTTTCAATTGGAAAGTACCATTGATTTTAAACCAAGGGTGGCCATAATTCTAAACATTACTCCCGACCATTTGGATCGCCATGGCAGTATGGAGGCTTATCGGTCCATTAAAGCCAAAATTTTTGCCAATCAGACGGAGGAAGATTTTTTGGTTTTAAATTATGATGACCCCTTGGTAAAAGAATTAGCTTTCAGGGCTAAAAGTCATGTGATATTTTTCAGCAGAAAGAATAAGCTGGAAGAAGGAGTATATTTGGACGGCGGTAACTTGGTAATTAATATCGGAGAAGGCCCTGTCCATATTTCCCGTCCGGAAGAAATCAGCATTAAAGGAGGCCATAATTTGGAAAATGCCATGGCCGCTGTAGCTGCAGGCTATATGATGGGGTTGGAACCGGAAGAAATTAGAAAAACATTGATAAGCTTTCCCGGTGTTGCCCATAGGCTGGAATTTGTTGCGGAGATTAACGGCGTAAAATATATTAATGACTCCAAAGGGACTAATTCCGATGCCAGCATCAAAGCCATAGAAGCATTCCAGGAGCCGTTAATATTAATTGCCGGCGGTAGAAATAAGGGCAGCGACTTTGTTGATTTGGCCCAAAAAATTAAGGAAAGGGTCAGTAAATTAATCTTAGTAGGAGAAGCCAAAGATGAGATAAAGTCGGCGGTATTAAAAAACGGCTTTTCCGATATTTATGAAGCAGGAGATTTTCAAGAAGCGGTAAATATAGCTTCTTCCTTGGCCAGGGCAGGAGATATTGTTTTGCTTTCACCGGCTTGTGCCAGCTTTGATATGTTCAATAATTATGAGGAGCGGGGAGATGCATTCAAGGAACTTGTACTAAGTTTAAGGGGGAGATAGGGTGAGCGTAAAGAAATCTCAGCCCGATATCGTACTATTTCTAACAACGCTTTTGTTATTAAGCATTGGAATAATTATGGTCTTAAGTGCCAGTTCCTATCATGCAATGCTTTTTTATGACGATCCATATTATTTTTTAAAAAGACAAATCCGTTGGGCAGTATTGGGAATTATTGCTATGATTTTCTTTATGAATTTGGATTATTACAAGACCAAAAAACTTATTGTTTCCGGTTTTATTATTACTCTGGTTTTGTTGGGACTGGTATTAATTCCTGGAGTGGGGATAGAAGTCAAGGGGTCTACCCGGTGGCTGGGAGTAGGGTCAATGGTTTTTTCGCCGTCAGAAATAGCCAAAATTGCTATTGTCTTTTTCCTGGCTCGCTCAATGAGCCAGAATCCGGAGCGAATAAAAACATGGAAAGGTTTTGGCTCATACCTGGCTGTTTTGGGTGTTGTTTGCCTGCTGCTTTTAAAACAGCCTGATTTGGGCACGACCATTGCCATAGCAGGAACGGCTTTTTGCATGTTTATTGCTGCAGGTGCAAGGATTCCCCATTTAACAGGGTTGGCCACAATGGGCATAACGGGGGTAGCAGCATTAATAATTGCTGAGCCCTACCGTTTGCGAAGGATTATAGGTTTCTGGAAACCTTTTGAAACGGCCAGCAATGAAGGATACCAGACGGTTCAATCCTTGTATGCCCTGGGTTCAGGCTGGCTCTTTGGCGTAGGTTTGGGAAACAGCCGGCAGAAATTTTTATGGCTGCCGGAAAGACATACTGACTTTATTTTTGCTATAATTGGTGAAGAACTAGGTTTCATTGGGGTAGTATTGGTAATTTTGTTGTTTTTCCTTTTTATCTGGCGAGGTTTCAGAATTGCCTTATGCGCCCCCGATCGTTTCGGATGCCTTTTGGCTGTGGGACTGACAAGTATCATTGCCGTTCAATCGGTAATAAATATGGGGGTTGTAACCGGTAGCCTGCCGGTAACCGGAATAACCTTACCCTTTGTAAGTTATGGCGGTTCTTCTTTGCTTTTTTCATTAATTGGGGTTGGGATACTTTTAAATATTTCTAAGTATGCACAGAAGTAAATTTAAGTGGGTAAGTGTGGCGGCTTAAAAGCAATACTGCATGACAGTGGGAGAGCGTTACACACTTACTCACTTACGCACTCACACACTGACACATTAGGTGGTGAAAAACAAATGCGGGTGCTTTTTGCCGGCGGGGGAACGGGAGGTCACGTTTACCCTGCTTTAGCAATGGCTAAAAATATTCTGAAAAACGGCGGTCAAGTCCTGTACGTCGGAACAAATAAAGGCCTGGAAGCTAAAATTGTGCCGGAAGCAGGAATTCCATTTCGAACCATAGAGGTTGAAGGATGGCAGCGAAAAATTTCCTGGCAGGCTTTGCGTTCGGTTTATAAAGCTTTTAAAGGATTGGGCCAGGCCCAAAAAATAATTAGGCAGTTTAAGCCACAGCTGATAGTGGGTACGGGAGGTTATGTTTGTGGACCGGTAGTTTTGGCCGGATTTTTTATGAAAATACCTACCGTTATTCATGAGCAGAATGCTTTACCCGGTTTAACCAATAAAATTTTGGCAAGGATAGCAAATAAAGTAATGATAACCTTTCCCTCTTCGGCCAAGTATTTTTCCAATCCCAAAAAGATTGTTTTAACCGGCCTGCCGGTTCGGGAGGAAATCTTTCGAACCAGCAGAAAAGAAGCCTGTGACTTTTTTAAACTGGATCCGGAAAAAATCACTATATTGGTTAGTGGAGGAAGTAGAGGTGCCAAAAGTATTAACACCGCATTATCCGAAATTTATCCCCGGTTATTACAAAACCCTGATTTGCAAATAATCCATATTACCGGAGAGCAAGGCTATAAAGAGGTGGTTAATAAATTAATCAGCCAAGGGATTGATCCGGTCAAATATGATAACCTTGTTCTCAAACCTTATCTTTATGAGATGGAATATGGCTTAAAGGCGGCCGATTTATGTATCGGCAGGGCAGGAGCAACCTTTATTGCAGAAATCACGGCTATTGGTCTGCCGGCAATTTTAATACCTTATCCTTTTGCCGCCGAAAACCATCAAGAGTTTAACGCCCGTTCCCTGGCTGAACAAAACGGCGCTATGATGATTTTAGATAAAAATCTTAACGGAAATACTTTATTTGAAGCCATCCAGAGCATATTACAAAACCCTTCGTGTCTTAGGAAAATGTCAGAAAACATAAAAAGAGCAGGAAATCCCGATTCTATGACGAAGATTATGAAGGTTCTAGAAAAAGAAGCGAAGCCAAACGGAAATTAGTTAGTAGTGACTGGTGACTGTTGTATCTCATGCATGTAAAAAAACTTGACGCATCTGCATCTGAGCATAGCTTAAAGGATGCATCATCTTTTGAGTAACTTTTTTGGGATGCATCGAATTAAACTGGCTTTCATCGGATGCACCATGCATTCTGCTTGAGAGCAGGTGCATCCAGGAAGATTTGCATTCATCGATTGAAGTCTAGCGAAGGGAAACCTAGACGACGAAGTTGGCGTAACCTTATTATAGTAGATACTTTAACTTAGCTGGAATAAGAATTTTTCTGAAAAAATTTGTGCATAAAATAATACTATTGTTATTGCTTTTCCCGGTAATTATTCAGGTAAAAATTTGTTAATACTAGTATTGTAAGGCAGACCGGGGAAATATTTTTAAGAAGCTAAATGGACAAGTCTAAAGACTAGTAACACATTTTACTTGTTTTGCATATAAAGTAGAGAAACACCCCAACAATTTGCGCTAAAATGGCTGGAAGGAGTTGAAGGACTTTGACCGTAAATAATACGGAATGGATTCATTTTATTGGTATTGGTGGTGCCGGAATGAGCGGTATTGCCAAGGTTCTTTTAGATTTAGGCTTTAAAGTTTCAGGTTCTGATTTGAAGATGAGTGATACCACCAAACGGTTAATGGAAAATGGCGCAATTGTCTATGCCGGACATGGAGCCGCTAACGTGGAAGAGGGTGTTGATACAGTTGTAGTCTCAGCTGCTATTCCGGAAGAAAACGAGGAAGTAATAAAAGCAAAGAAATTAAACATTCCGGTAATTCAACGAGCAGAGATGCTGGCAAGGCTTATGAAAAACCAGAAAGCCATTTGCGTTGCTGGGGCCCATGGTAAAACAACAACTACATCAATGATTGCTTTGGTTCTGGAAAAAAATAATATGGATCCGACAGTGGTAGTAGGCGGCGAGCTTAACGATATCGGCGGAAATGCTAAATTGGGGAGAGGTGAATATCTGGTGGCCGAAGCCGATGAAAGTGACGGTTCGTTTCTTAAGCTCTTGCCTTGGTCGACTGTTATAACCAATATTGAAAATGACCACTTAGATCACTACGGGTCTTTAGAAAATATTGTTCAGGCTTTTAGTGAATTTATCAGTATAGGAAGACCTGATGGTTTTTCTGTACTTTGCATAGATAATCCCAACGTGCGCAAAATTGTAAATTATGCTCCCGGAAAAGTAATTACCTATGGCTTATCCGAGGATGCTGATTATACAGCCCGAAATATTGTTTTTGAAGGATTAAAAACAAAGGCTAAAATCTATAATAAGGAAAAATACTTGGGTGAATTGGAACTTAATGTTCCAGGTCAGCATAATGTAATCAATGCTCTAGCGGCTATTGCCGTAGGTCAGGAGTTTGGGCTTGCTTTTTCCGATATCTGTAAAGCACTGGTCAGTTTCAGAGGAGTACAGCGTCGTTTCCAATTGCTTGGTGAAGTTAACAATATTAAAATTTTTGACGACTATGCTCACCATCCCACTGAAATTAGGGCAACCTTGCAAGCGGCCAGAAATAGTCATAAGGGCAGGATTATTGCTGTTTTTCAACCCCATCGCTACACCAGGACTAAATTTTTAGCCCGGGAGTTTGCTCAAAGTTTTGAGGGAGTAGATAAACTGATTTTTGATGAAATCTATTCGGCCGGAGAGAAACCCATCCCAGGAGTTTCAACCCAAACTATAATTGATCATCTCGATCCCGGGTTAAATGTGGAATATTTTGCTGATAGGCAGGATTTGGTAAAATACCTTGCCGATTTGGTAAAACCGGGTGATCTGGTGCTAACCCTTGGGGCAGGTAATATCTGGCAGGTTGGGGTTGAGTTGGTTGAGATACTTATAAAGGAACAGGAAGCATTAGCCACTGTTTGAGGAGAGAGAAATTATGAATATTGCTGGGCTTGCCGAGGCGTTACAGAAGCAAGTACTGGGAAGTGTTAAAATAAATGAATTTATGAGCCGGCATACCACCTGGCACATTGGGGGGCCGGCCGATATTTTCTTTACCCCCGCCCACAGGGAAGACCTTAAGAAGGCTATGAATTTTGCCAATGTTTACAAGGTTCCTATTACGATAATCGGAGGCGGTTCTAATATTTTAGTTTCCGACGAAGGAATTCGGGGTTTGGTCATCAATCTCTGCGGGTTGAAAAAAATTGTTTTTGGCGGGGAAGCTTTAATAG
>JAAXZE010000164.1 GCA_012720075.1 Clostridia bacterium | reverse complement strand
GATATATCATATTTTATATACAATATTTCATATACTACATTTTTTTATAAAATCCTTCATAAATTAACCATAATTAACATTATTTTATTATTTAACAAAAAAATCGCCCGGGGGCGATTTTTTGGGTTTAAATAATAATAAAAGGAGAAATAAGTACACTGATTACCATTAAGGCTATACACAATTCATCTAGTTTGGTCAATCCCATAAGTAAAACCCTTTCTAAAATCTATTTTAACTACATTGACGAACCAAATAATGAAAAGTTCCCTCAAGACTATGTATTTTATTGCCAGCATAAAAAAAATGCCACAACAAATACTAAATAAAAACTAAAGGAGGTAGATTATAAAATGAGAAATACGAAAAAAGTTTTAGCACTTGTTTTAATCCTGGGACTAATTCTATCGTTGGCAATAAGCTGTACTCCACAACAAAGACCGGCTCCCAACAATGACCGGACTGAAAAAAGGCAAGTAGAAATTAATGATAGAGAAAGAGATAATCTTACCGAAAATAATAATCAGAAAAAAGCATCCCAACTGGCCGAAAGGATAACTGATCAGATTCAAGGAATAAATGCCGCTACAGTAATTTTGGCCAATGGAGTTGCTTATGTGGGAATTGACCTTAACGCTGATTATAGCGGCAATAAAGCTGATGATGTAAAAAAGGAAACGGCCCGGCTGGTCAAAGAGTACGATGCCGATATTGATAAAGTATTCATAACGGAGGACGCAGATACCTTTACCAGAATGCGAGAAATCGCCCGGGATATCGAAAACGGCAAACCCCTTACCGGGTTCTTAGATGAATTGCACAATATGTTTAGAAGGGTTACTCCTTCTATGGATTAACATTAAAAAGAGGCACTAGCGAAATCGCTAATACCTCTTTTTTGTTATCCTTTGATTTCATTTAAATGCCTTAACGAGACTTCCCGGGGACTAACACCGTTAAAAATAATTGCTTCTATAGGACGCAAATAATGGGCTTCGGTAGGCAAGCACTGAGTTCCGGCCATAAAGTATAGGTCTTTGGCCAAATCTAATAGAGTACCTTCACCGAATTTTGCCTTAAGTCCTTCATTTATGATATCCTGGTTGGCCTTTATAATATCCTCTTCTTTAATTGTATGGATAAATTCATAGAGGGCATCCAGGTTATCTTTACTGTATAACAGTGATTTCCAAAAGGTAATGTAGGCGATATTCAAGGGATAAGGCAGGGCATCAGCCATTCTGATTTCCAGGTATTTTTTCACTCTGATTTCGGGGAATACCATGGAAACAGCATGCTCTATATCCTTTTCATCTATTTCCCTTTCCTTATAAATTTCAGCCAGGGTTTTCTCACCGGTAAAGATGTATTTTTCACCGTCTTTAATAAAGATAGGAGCACAATTCATTATAAATTCGGCATAATCGGCATAGCCAAAGGAATTATTAAAAATTCCGGCAACCCGGCATCTTTGGTCATCACAATTATTCTGGATTAACCTGCGCAAACATTTATCGGCGTATACCTCGCCTTCAAAAACGGGACTGTTATCAAATAATGCAGTCATTACAGGAGACAGGGCATAAGCCACTTGCACCTTTTTGCGAAAATCAGATTGATGAGCGTAATCTAAAGTTAAGTAAGTTCCGGCAGTTCCTTTCAGCATATGAAGGGCATATTTCCCTTTTTCTTTTAGATATTTGGCCATCAGTTGATATTTTTGGCCGTAATTTTCTTCAATTTCCTCAATTTTGGCGGCCGGCTGATAGCCAATAGCCAGCATAAACAATTCTCTTTTTTCCAAGAGAGGGAATAAGTCTTTAAGAAAATTTAGATAAACCTGGTCAATTTCTTTAACACTGGTTGATTTTTCGATACTCACCTTCAACCGGCAACCGGGCTCAATGGTAATGGTAGTACCATTCTTCTTTAGCATTAAAAAACTCTCATCGCTGTTTTGCCAACCTTTTTCGGCCATCTCTTTTAGCAAAGACTCAATTCCATTAGGACCGTGCAAAGAAACGGTTTTCAAATCCCTTTTATTAATGATTACATTTTCAAATTGGGCTCCCACTTTAAACTGCTCATGCTGTTTTTCTCCACTCTGAAAATAAGCAATAAGTTTTTCTTTTAACATAGACAATCATTCCTATCTTTTTTAATTTAACTTTATGTATATTTTCTCCCTATTCATCCCATTATATTGGTGAAAAAGCAAAAAGGATTTTGGGAGGATAAAACTATGTCCGATATACAATATGTACTTGCACGCTTTCGGGAAGCGGAAGACTATCCCGAAGCTACGGAAGACACCCTTTTGGAATATTTGACAGATATGATTAACAAAAGTGCCACAAACCACGAAGAAGCTGAAGAAGTCCTCAGGGATTATCTGGAGTATTTGAATGTTGACCCCGACTCCATCCGACTCCAATTTCGCAATGGACAATTTGAAGTTGATTTTGCTTAGAACACAGAAAACTGGGTTGAGAAAATTTCCATCCTTTATTTTATTATCAAATAATAAAAAATTCAAATATTAAAAGAAGACAATAAAAAACCTGCCCGTTTTCGGCAGGTTTTTAGTGCTTAGAATCTATTGGATTGAAAAGACAAGGGGTTTGCCGTCATGCTCAACCACTCCGATTTTACTGAACAGTTCTACCGAAATGATTTCATCTTCCTTAGTAATTTGGCCTTTATATGATAAATTTACCAAAACTTGTTTGGGACCCAGTTTTTCCGTAGAAATCTCAAAAGAATCGGTTTGAAGCTTTAATTCTTCCACCAACATGATGCTCCAATTTTTTTCTTCAATGTGGTCAATAAGAGAAGGAAAACTCAATTTTTTTATTTTTTCCTTATCACCTTGAGTAGCCAGGACAAACTCTTTCGCTGCCTCTACGGCCTCCTTTTCAAACTCATCAAATTCTCCTAAAGCTTGCTCCGAAGCCGTTGGTTCTTCCTTTGGAGCAGAACACCCTGTAAAAAACCCTACCAACAATACCCCTAACAGAACCAAAACAATATTTCTTTTCAAAATTTTTGCCTCCTTTTTTACTCCATTAAATAATACGAACTATTTTTCAATTTTCCAGGGGTCTAAAAGAGACTGCCATTGCCTTCCAACCCTTAGAACATTCCAGCTTATTTTTTTTTATTGTTCCAGTAATGTACAAAGTTCCTCCCACTTTTCATACATTTTAGGCAATTCCTCTTCGATTCGTTTAAAACCGGCTATCATTTCTTTGCTCTTTTGCTCATCCTGATATGTCATAGGATTGGCCAATTCCTCACTAAGCCTTTCCTTCTGTTCTTCCAGTATGGAGATTTCTTCTTCCAAGGAAGCTATCTCATTTCTTAATTTGGCTTTATTTATTTTGGGAGTTTCTCTAACCGCAACGGTTCTTTTAACCTCACGTTTATTCTTCTCCTCTACAGCCCGCAACAATTCTTCCTTTTTTTCTTTGTAATAGGAATAACTGCCCAAATAATTATGCAGTTGCCCCCGTTCCAACTCCAGGGTCCGTTCCGTTACTTTGTCCAGTAGAAAACGGTCATGGGAAACCAGTAAAATAGTTCCGGAAAAACCTTCTAAAAAGGTTTCCACCACTTCCTGGGAAGAGATGTCCAGATGGTTGGTCGGTTCGTCCAAGAGCAGAAAATTAGGTTCATCCAGGATAATTTTTAAAAAAGATAAGCGGGCCTTTTCTCCTCCGCTTAAGTCGCAAATTTTTTTGTATACATCATCTCCCTGAAACAGGACTTGGGCTAATTTGTTTCGAGCCTGGCCTTCGTTAAAACCGTAGCTGTCCATTATCTCATCGATAACCCTTTTTTCTTTATCCAGGTTTCTATGTTCTTGATCAAAATAGCCTATTTTTACCCGGGACCCTAGTCTTATTGAACCTCCCACCGGTTCTATCTCTCCGGTAATTATCTTTAAAATCGTAGATTTTCCGGTACCGTTGCCTCCGATTAAAGCGACTTTTTCCCTTTTATAAATTGTAAAATTCAAATGGTCAAAAAGCTTTACTCCTTGATAGGCCATTTGCAGATTGAGTGCTTCAAGGACAATATCTCCCGTATCTTCGACACTGCCTGCCGCGAGCCTGATCCTGGCCTTTTCTTGAACTTTTTCCATTCTTTCCATACGGGCCAGTTGACTGGCTCTGCCTCTGGCTTGTCTGGCTTTAATTCCGGCCTTATATTTTAAAATATAAGCTTCTATTTTGGCTATTTCCTGCTGCTGTTTCTCATAGGCCCTGGCTTGGGCCAGCTCTTGCTCTTTTTTCAATACCAGGTATTTACTGTAGTTGCCGGGGAAAGACTTGATTTGTTTATTTTCCAGCTCCAGAACTCTATCCACAACCTCATCCAGGAAATAACGGTCATGGGAAATTAACAGTAAAGCACCCCGGTAATTTTTCAGAAAGGATTCCAGCCACTCCAAAGCCTGTAAAGCCAAATGGTTGGTAGGTTCATCCAGTAAAAGCAAATCCGGTTCCCGGACTAAAAGCCTGGCTAAACCGGCCCTGGTTTTCTCTCCGCCGCTAAAAGTATTGACATCCCTAATTAAATCCTCATCGCTAAAACCTAAACCCTTTATGACCTTACGGGCGGTAGCTTCACAGCTAAAACCCCCTGCTTCTTCATATTTGTGAGTCAAAAGGCTGTATCTTTCCAACAGCTTTTCCAGTTCCCCGTCGGACCTTTTGCCCATTTCTTTTTCCAGCAAGCGTAATTCTTCCCGCATCTTAAAAATATCCTCAAAACTGTCCAGCACACAATCCATAAGGGTAGTACCAATACTGTAGTCGGGGAACTGTTCCAGATAACCCATGGTATATTTATGGCCCAAGGTTATTTCCCCGCTATCAGCCTGTTCTTCCCCCGTCAGGCAGCGCAACAAAGTGGTTTTCCCCGTTCCGTTAGGGCCCACCAAACCTACCTTTTCACCTTCATTTATAATAAAACTTACATTGTCTAAAACTTTTTCTGTTCCAAAAGATTTGGTTATACCTTTGGCTTGTAATATTATCAAGAGTTTTCACCTCGAATACGGTTTTGGGTTAATTTATTGGGTATTGTGTCCTGTGCCATGGACCCTATGTGACTTTCATGTGATAACTATCGATGTCACGATGTCACGGCGGCACGATGTCATTTTTATATTAATCTAGCGAAGCGTAAGTTAGCCAACGAAGTTGGCGAAATCTTTAATCTGCTCTTCCAACTTTTCCAACATTCCAACTACTTTATTTAGCTTACCAAAGTTTATCGATAAAAAAAAGACCTGCACAAAACAGGTCAATAATTTGGCAATCAGAGCCATTCGTAGTTATAGTATTTGATCATCCACATTTATGAAAAGAACAGCCGGGATTGGAACAGCCCCGACAGCCTTCCTGATACATGAGCTTACTTCCACAGTCGGGACAAGTAGTAATCCCGTCCCCTTTCTTTGTTTCCTCTTTATTGACTCCTTCATCAAAAGGAATTAGCAGCTGCTCAGGCTTAAATTGAATACCTTTTTTGTTCTGCATATAAAGCTCTATAGCCTGTCCAATGGCGGCAGGACAGGATATAACGTCAATACCTTCCCTTCTGATGCAAGCCGAGCACTGGATACGCCGCAACCTCTTGGTAATTTCATCGATTGCAACTCCACACCTTAACAGCAGGGTGACCAGGGTAGCGATAGCATTGGTCTGGGCCTGGCATCCCCCTTGTCCCGTGCTGTTACAGAACACCTCAAAGGGTTCACCGTTACCGTTTACCGTTACATAAAATTTGGAGCAAGCAGACTGATAACCGGAACTGATACCTGCCATGACCTGCGGTCTTTTTCTAGGCCTTATCTCCAATCGTTCTTCTTCCGGGTTTTGCTCTTTTTTGTTGTCATTTCCTTTGTTTAATACCTGAAATTCCCTGGAACCGTCCCTGTAAACGGTAAGCCCTTTACAATTGAGCCGGTAAGCCAGTAGATAAGCTTCGGCAATATCTTCTACCGTAGCACTGTTGGCAAAATTAATGGTCTTAGATACCGCATTATCACAATGGACCTGAAAAGCCGCCTGCATTCTGATATGCCATTGGGCCGAAATTTCTCCGGAAGTAACGAATAACTCCTGAATATCCCGGGGTATTTCCGAAATACCCTTTACTGTACCGGCCTCTAAAATTTTCCTAGGCAGATCGTCACTCCAGAAACCGCGCCGACGGGCTATTTCTTCAAATAAAGCATTAACTTCGATGAATTCGGTATCAGCCCGGTAAGATTTATAAACAACGCCAAATAAAGGCTCAATACCGCTGGAAGTATTGGCGATCATAGAGATGCTGCCTGTAGGAGCAATTGTGGTAACCGTAGCATTTCTGATGGGCTCCTCATTTCGCAAATCATAAACCGAGCCTTCAAAGTTTGGAAAGGCTCCCCGTTCCCTGGCTAATTCCCGGCTGGCTTCTTTAGCTTTTCTATCGATAAATTCCATAACCTCTTCCGCTTTTTGTACAGCCAACTGGGAATCGTAAGGGATACCCATGAGAATTAAAGCATTGGCCCAGCCCATTACACCCAGACCGATTTTGCGATTTCCTTTGGTCATTTTTTCAATCTGGGGAATAGGATATTGGTTGGCATCAATGACATTATCTAAAAAGTGAACACTGGTCTTTACAACCCTTTCCAATCTTTCGTAGTCTATTTTACCGTCGATCACAAATTTTTCCAAGTTAATACTTCCCAAGTTGCAGCTTTCAAAAGGCAAAAGGGGCTGCTCCCCGCAGGGATTGGTACTTTCAATAGCGCCGATATGGGGTGTTGGATTATCCTTATTAATTTTATCAATAAAAATGACTCCTGGTTCACCGTTTTTCCAGGCTTGATAAACTATTTTCCGGAAGACCTCTTTGGCATTTAGTTCGCCCGCGACACTGCCATCCTTAGGATTATAGAGTTTATAAGTGTCTTCATTTATGAGAGCTTCCATAAATTCATCGGTAATAGCTACAGAGATATTAAAATTATTAAGTTTGCCTTCCACATCTTTACAGGTAATAAACTCTAAAATATCGGGATGGTCGACTCGGAGAATACCCATATTGGCTCCCCGTCTTTTGCCTCCCTGTTTTACCTCTTCGGTAGCCGAATTAAAAATATTCATAAAGGAAATAGGTCCTGAAGCTTCCCCTCCGGTACTGGACACAATATCGTTTTTGGGTCTCAATCTGCTAAAGCTGAAACCGGTCCCTCCTCCTGATTTATGTACCAAAGCCGTCCATTTAAGACTATCAAATATGCCTTCCATGTTATCTTCTACCGGCAGGACGAAGCACGCCGAAAGCTGCTGCACCGAAGTACCGGCATTCATCAAAGTAGGCGAATTGGGTAAAAAATAACACTTGGCCATCATCTCATAAAATTCCAAAAAACTTTTTTCTACCTCTTCCAGCGGCTTGTTATATATTTGGTGGTCAACGGCCGCAATGTTTTCCGCTACCCTTATGAGCATTTCCTGGGGGTTTTCCATTATTTCCCCTTTTGCATCACGGCGCAAATATCTCTTTTCAATTACTTTTAATGCATTGGGGGAAAAATCCGGCTTTATTAATTTTCCTTCCCGGGCTAGTTTCTGGTAAAAATCGTATTTTTTTTGTGCTTCCAATACTATTACCTCCATTCTTCATCAAAATCCATCTAATTAAATTCCATAACAGATGAAAAATCCCTGCTAGATATTGTAGCAAAATGCAATTTTTTCATAAAAAAATACTATATATAGCAAATCAACTTTTTCTCTGTTTGTTCAAATCAAATCGGTTCTCAATTAACAAATAAAAAATACCTTTCATATTTTATAATAGCTTTCCGGACATAAGAAAGGAGAAATAAGGAAATGTTTCCCGTAACAATGGCCATAGCTCATTTGAAAGGAGGACCTTTAGCTCCGCAGATTTTCGGCACCGTTATTTTCCGGGACTTGCCGGCAGGAGTTTTGATAACGGCCCAAGTTTACGGTTTGCCCCCATATCAACCGGGACAAAATGGTACTGAACCAATGGGCCCCCACGGATTTCACATCCATGAAAAAGGGATTTGTCTCATTGGAAACCCCGAAGACCCTTTTTTGGCTGCCGGAGCTCATTGGAATCCCTATAACCAACCCCACGGCAATCATGCCGGTGACCTTCCCGTATTGTTTTCCAATAACGGCTATGCCTTTATGAGCGTTTTCACCAACAAATTCAAGGTACAAGACGTCATCAATAAAGCCATAATAATCCATCAAAACCCCGATGATTACCGAACCCAACCTGCGGGTAATGCCGGAAAACGCTTGGCCTGCGGGGTTATCAGGCCTGTTACTAGTAGTTTTTTTTAAGGAGCGGAAAATATGAAAGGTGACGTAATTTATGTAGTCAGATTACTGAAAAAACAGGAGCAAAATCTAGCTCTATCTTATTATAAACAATATAAGCACAGGATCTTTTGGCAGCAGTTTGAGGACGGTTTTCCCAGCTACAGACATTATGGCATAGATATTGGCGACGGTACAGTGGTTCATTTCCGGGGAGACAGGTTTTTAATTCAAAAATCGGCATGGATACAAAGAACTTCTATGAAAAGTTTTTTAGGCGGCGGTGAGCTTTACATCGAGGAAAACGTAAAATACGCTTTCCCCAGAAATGAAGTGGTCAGAAGGGCTTTAAGCCAGGTAGGGAGTAATTTTGGCGGTTACAACTTTATCTTTAACAATTGTGAACATTTTGCCTACTGGTGCGCAACAGGCAGGAGAATATCCAAGCAAGTGATGTTAAGGAGAAGCTGAAAGATGCTGCAGTGATTCTCCGTTTCTGCCTTTCCATAGAAAAATAAGGTGGTAGGTTAGGATTTTATTATCTATTGTTTAGATTCCAATAAAAAATGAGGCAAAACACTAATGCCTCATTTTTCTTTATTAAGTTTTAAAGAGATTAAATTTTCCAACATTCCAACTTTTTTCTGGTATTCTATCCAAAAATAGTCCTAATAAAATGTTTTATTACTTCCGCTCCTCCGATAAAAGTGCCAATACTGCTGCCTAGATTGGCAAAAACAACTACTAAAAGAATATGAGTAACTTTATTTTTCCAAAAACCTTTCCAAGAGAAAATATCGTCGGACAAATTTTCAAAGTCCTGTACCTGAGGCTTTCTAACAAAAGCTTCTGTTAATCCGGCAAACCAACCGGCAGCCAACAAAGGGCTCAGAGAACTTATGGGAGCCACTAAAAATGCAGTTAAGATAGAAAGGGGATGCCCCAAAGCCAATAAGGTGCCTAAAGCAGCCAATGAGCCGTTCCATAATATCCAGCTTACTATTTGATCAATTCCGGCAGTTTTATCTACAGAAAGGGTCGAAAGAATAATGGCCAAAATTAATACAGGAATACTCCAGCCTATTATCTTTCCGGCCTTGGAAGGAGGTAAAACCTTAGAAAGCTCCTTTAAATCATGGTCGTCGGTTATTAACTTTTTAATTCCGGGGATATGCCCCGCTCCTAAAACGGCAACAATCTTATTCCCCGGGGCTTCTTTTATTTTTTGGGCCAAGTATTTATCCCTTTCGTCTATTAAAATAGCCTTAAACTGGGGAAAGGAATGGGTTAGTTCATCAAGGGCGGCCGTCAACATATCCTGGCTTTTCATCTTTTCCAAGTCTTCTTCACTGATTTCTTCATCAGAAAACATACTTAAAACCATCTGGAAAAAGAATTTTATTTTCCCCCAAAATCCAATACCCCGCCACAGTCTAAGCAGTGTTGTCTGTATATCCCGGTCAGCCAGGCAGAGGGTAGCTCCTATTTGGTTGGCCGATTGAATGCCCTGAATCATCTCCTGCCCCGGCTGAACACCCAGTTGTTTTCCCATCCGCTTCTGATAAGAAGACAAAACCAGATTAATCAATAACATCATGGCCTTGCCCTCTTTTATCACTTTAACAATGTCCATGTCCTTCCATCTATTGGCATCTATTATGGATTGATAACGAGATTGGCATAACTCCACACAGACCGTATCGGGTCTTTCTTCTTCAATTATCGCTTTTACCTCGCCGACGCTTTTTTTCGAGACATGGGCAGTGCCGATAAGAATTATTTCCTTTCCGTTCAATTCTAAACGATGAATGTTATTATTGGTCAAAGTATCACTTCCTAGGCCAAAAATCTTTGTAAAACAAATATAATAATACCATATTTAATAATATTACTCGACCTTTTTTACTTTTTCGCCGTTAAGCTTAGCTAAAATTTGGGAAATCTTTAAGCCATCCAGTACCAAATCAGGTTCGATCTCCTCCAAAGGCACCAGAACAAAGGCCCGTTCTTTCATCCTGGGATGAGGGATAGTTAGCTTTTCACTTTGAGAGGTGAAGTTTTCATAAAGCAGTATATCAAGGTCTATGGTCCGCGGACCCCAGCGAATCTCTCTTTTCCGCAAAAGGTCTCTTTCAATACTCTGACAAAATTCCAGAAGTTCCAAAGGAGTTAAGGAAGTATCTATCTTGACCGCAATATTTAAAAACCAATCCTGCTCAATAAAACCCACCGGCTCGGTTTCGTAAAAGGATGACACTTTTAAAATTTCTATCCGGGGATGATTCTTTAATTTTTTCAAGGCTTCTTCCAAATTGGCCCGTTTATCTCCTAAATTGCTGCCTAATCCCAAAAAAGCCTTAGCCATTTCTTTTTCTCCTTATTTCAACTGCCATATAATCAAATATCCCGGGTACCGGCGCTTCCGGCTTACGGATAGCCACCTTTACCTCTTGTATTTTTTCAAAATTAAGTAAAATCCGGTTAGCAATACTTTCAGCCAATGCTTCTATTAAATTAAATCTGAATTCCGTCACCAGTTTTTTTACCAGCTGATATACATCGGCATAATTTACCGTTTCCTCTAAATTATCACTTATTCCGGCCTGTTTTAAATCCAGGAATAATTCCAAATCAACATAAAACTTTTGGCCCAAAGTCTTTTCTTCATCTAATACCCCATGATGACCAAAAAAAACCAAATTTTTTAAGGTTATTTTATCCATAGCCAATTACCTCTTGTTTCTCATAATGGCATCGGTAACCAGGGCTGCCCGTCGGTTTTCTTTAATATCATGAACCCGGACAATATCAATTCCTTGCATAATCCCCATAACCGTCGTAGCTATAGTACCTTCCAACCGTTCTTTAGGAGGCAGATCCAAAATCTTGCCCAGCATCGATTTACGGGAAGCTCCCAATAATAAGGGATACCCCAAATCCTTTAATTCTACCAGTCTGCCCATCACTATCATATTTTGCTCCGCAGTTTTTCCAAAACCAATGCCCGGATCTAAAATAATATTTTCTTTCCGGATACCGGCATTTAAGGCCAGGTCAACGGACTGCTGCAAAGATTTCTTTATTTCTTCCATAATGTCGCCCGGATAATCGGTGCCGTCCTGATTATGCATGATAATAATGGGAACCTGATATTTAGCCGCCACTTCCGCCATTTTAGGGTCTCTTTTCAGACCCCAGATATCATTAATGATATGGGCTCCGGCTTTTATCGCCTCTTCGGCCACGGAAGCTTTATTGGTATCAACAGAGATGGGAGCCCTGACCTCTAAAGCCAAGCTTTTGATTATCGGAATAACCCTGCCCATTTCTTCTTCTTCCGAAACCTTTATGTAACCGGGACGGGTTGATTCTCCGCCTACATCGATAATATCTGCCCCTTCTTGGACCATGGTCTTGGCCCGAAGTACAGCCTTTTCAGGGTCATAAAAATCTCCTCCGTCGGAAAAAGAATCGGGAGTAACATTTAAAATGCCCATAATATAGGTCCTTGTCCCTAAATTAAGGGTATAATCAGTCCCGCATTTTATGTGGACGTATCTACTTAGGTACATTTAATCACCTCGTAATAAAAATGGCCGGTATCTATTAGTTAATAGTCAGTCGACAGCCCTAACCTCAACCTTAACTTTAACCTTAACCTGCCCCTATAGGGCATTATTTCCCAAACTGAATTAAGGCCATGGCTTCCGACCGGGACTTGGCATCCTTTTTAAATACTCCCCTGACTGCTGAAGTCACAGTTTTCGAACCGGGCTTTTTCACGCCCCGCATTGTCATGCACATGTGTTCAGCTTCCACTACGACAATCACCCCGTAAGGTGAGAGCCTGTCCATGATTACATCGGCAATGGTACTGGTTAATCTTTCCTGCAGCTGGGGTCGACGGGCAACGGCTTCCACCACCCTGGCCAATTTGCTCAAACCCGTCAGTTTACCTCCTTTAGGCAAATAGCCGACATGGGCTTTTCCAAAAAAAGGCACCAGATGATGTTCACAAACACTGTAAAAAGGGATATCTTTAACCAAAACCAATTCCTCATGCTGTTCTTCTTCAAAATAAATTTCCAGATGCTTTCCTGGGTCTTCATTTAGTCCGCTAAAAATTTCTTCGTACATATTGGCTATCCGCTTGGGAGTATCTTTAAGGCCTTCCCGCTCCGGGTCTTCTCCAATGGCCGCCAATATTTCTCTAACTGCCTTTTCTATCCTTTCTTTATCCATATCCTATCCTCTTTTCAACTTTATTTGAAAGCCGGGTTAAAACTTCAAATCTTCTTACTCCGTCAAGGGAATTTTCCTTTTACCCAATAGGGTAGTTTTCCTCCGAAAGGATTTAATACATATTTTATCATATTTTCAAGGATGCTAAGCTTTTTTTGCAATCTATTCTCCTCCAAAAAATTCACACACAATGTATAAAGATCCGGATTCCCCTTTTTAATCCAAGTCAACATTTTTTTCTCTCTAGGTACCCATAAATTGTTCAACTTAAAATAAGCATTCAAAACCTCCCTAAAGAGATTATGGGCTAAAAATATAGCATTCAAATTATCATTCATGCGTTTTACCAAGGCTTCATAGTCCTGGGTCAACTTAAACCTTAAGAATTTTACCTCTTCTCCCGTTAATGCTCCGGGCCCTTTATTAATGGCCTCGTAAACGTCTTTCATTAGTAAATTGATCTGCTCATCTCTTACTACCAGGGGTATGTTTTTTTCCAGGCTCAAAAGGAGAAAGGGCCACTTTTCCCTAATGCCTTCTTTGAAAATTTCCAGAGGAAAATAAGTGATATCCCAGACCATACCGTCCCGTTCAATTACTTCCCGTTCCAGATTTTGACCGCCGGCCAAGATAATAAAAACATCAATGTCCCCGGTGGAGGAAAGGTTTTGGGAAACAGCTGCCGAGCCCACTACAAAAGCAGCCAATACTTCCGGGTTAGTAATTAACCAATCCAATTTTTGAGTAATAAGTCTCAATTCCTTATCCATCGGCATCTCTCTCAATCTTATTTCTTTATCTTTATAGAAAAAATCGCCAAAAAGGCGATTTTTTTCTTCATGTGCTTATTATAATTGGCTAAGCCAGATAAAACAACATTCCCAAAAAATGAATGGTACTACCGGCCAGAACAAAAATGTGCCAGATACCATGGTTAAAGGGTATTTTTCGCCAGACATAGAAAATAACGCCGAAAGTATATATTAATCCACCGGCTAGCAGCCAAAGAAATAGTCCGGGGGGAACCATGGCCAACATTGGTTTAAGGGCAAAGACAATTAACCAGCCCATGGAAAGGTAAAGAATTAATGATAGAACCTTAAACCTGTTAATCCCCAGGATATTTAAAATTATGCCGGTAACGGCCAGACCCCAGATGATACCGAAAATGGTCCAGCCCCAAATCCCTCGCATAGCAATCAATAAAATGGGGGTATAGCTTCCGGCTATTAATAAAAAAATTGACACATGATCCAGCACCCTAAAAACTCTTTTGGCCTGTTCATGAAAAATGCTATGGTAAAGAGTTGACGAAACATATAAAAAGAACAAGGTAAAGCCGTAAATACTGAAACTTACTATCCGCCAAACATCACCCTTGATGCTGGCAAGAGCCACCAGAATAACCAGCCCGGCAATACTTAACAGGGCTCCTATACCATGGGTAATACTATTAAAAATTTCTTCAGCCAGACTATACCTGTTAATTAATTTTTCTTTTTCGACCTGATTAAAAGTCATAATATCCCTCACCTTGAAACTTAAGAAAAAATTATATTGATTATATTTTATACCAATGGAGGTATTTTTAACCACCTTTTTTTTGGAATAAAGCCCTTCTGTCATAATTATTAATTGTGAAAAATTCATAATAGCATTTAAAATTTTTTAACAAAAAAAGGCGGAAACCGCCTTTTCACGAAATGCTGTTTATCGGAGTAGACCTGGCTTCATCCAGATAATTGTAAACAGTATATCGGGAAACCCCCAGGATATTTGCCACATAGTCTACAGCCCCTTTAACTAAAAATCCCCCTTTTTCATCAAGCCTTTTTACTATATTTAGTTTATCATCTTTTTCCATTAGTTTTACCGGTACCGGATAGTCGGAAAGGACACTTTGCACAATGCCCTCCACAGCATCGTTTACATCGTTATAAAATTCTTCTTGAGTATTTGGTTCAAAAGGTTTTTCAGTCTTTATATAGTATTCAAGAATTTTTTGACAGGTCAGAAAATCCGTAAGGTCCAGATTTATGCACATGCAGCCGATTATTTTTCCATTTTCATCCCGAATGAAAATGGTTGAAGACTTTAATATTTTACCGTCTTTGGTAGTGCTTTGATATCCTATAAGATTAGGGGCATGGTCACCGTTTTTCTTAAGAGTTTCCAAGACCAGGTTGGTAATGGGTGCGCCCAACTTTCTCCCGGTAATATTACCTGCCATATAAATCAAAGAGCTTTCCGGTTGTTCCAGGTCATGAACCACAACTTCAGCGTTTTTTCCAAAGGTTTGATAAATACCATTGGCAATTGGAAACAATGCTTCAAGTTTAGGATGATACTTATTAGAAATATTCACCAAAAATAGATACCTCCTATAAATTATCCTTTTAAATAAACAATGGCTTCTATCTCAACACCCACGTCTTTAGGCAACCGGGAAACCTCTATGCAAGCCCTGGCGGGGTGATTAACGGGAAAATATTGGGCGTAAATCTCGTTTACTAAGCTGAAATTATTCATATCTTTTAAATAAATGGTGGTTTTGACAACATCCTGTAAAGTACATCCTGCCTGGGAAACAATGGCCTGCAAATTTTCCAGAACCTGTTTTGTTTGGGCTTGTATATCGTCCTTTATTAATTCCCCTGTCTGGGGATCCATCGGTATCTGCCCCGAAATAAATAAAAACTGTCCTGCCTTAACGCCTTGGGAATAGGGTCCAATGGCTTTAGGGGCTTTATCGGTATGAATTATTTCCAAATTCATAACACACACTCCTTTTAATCAATGGCATTAGAAATTATAATACGTTAAAGTTTTGAAAATTCCTGCATTTTAAATTTTAAATTTATGGGCATCTACTTATTTGTAGATGCCCATATAAACCACTATTTGAAGGTCGGCCAGAATTCGTGAGTATATGCATATAAAGCCGGGGAGCCGCCTGTATGAACAAAGAGGACATTATCTTCTTTATTAAAATATCCTTTGCGAACCAAGTCAATCAACCCGGCCATAGCTTTACCCGTATAAACAGGGTCCAAGAGAATCCCTTCGGTCTTGGCCAAAAGGTTAACGGCTTCTTTCATAGCTTCAGTAGGTAATGAATAACCGGGCCCAACATATTCATCAAAGCAAACTACTGCTTCCCGGGGAATCTCTGTTTTAATACCTACCCGTTTGGCAGTTTTTTGAACCAAGCTATAAACCAGCTCTTCTTGGACATCTTTCTTCCGGCTGACATTTATCCCGGTTATGGGAATGTTGGCGTTACAGCCGTAGAAACCGGCCACTAAACCGGCATGGGTCCCGGCACTGCCGCTGGCACATACTATGTGATTAATGTTTAAGCCCGTTTCAAAAGTTTGTTCTAATATTTCCTGAGCACAGGCTACATAACCGGTTGCTCCGATTTCATTTGAACCACCGCCGGGTATAATATAAGCCTTTCTTCCTTCCTGAGCAACTTCCTGGGCTACCTTTTCCATTTCCGCCATCATATTGGAGCCGCCCGGTACAACATAAACCTTTTCCACACCCAATAGATGGTACAAAAAGTTATTACCGCTGGCTTCCGGTTTATAACTGTCTTTTACCCGTTCTTCCAAAACCAGCCGGCATTTTAGACCTTCTTTTACAGCTGCTGCCAAAGTCAGGCGGCAATGGTTGGACTGAACGGCACCACAGGTAATTAAGGTGTCGGCACCTTGTAGTAAAGCATCGGCAACCAAGAACTCCAGTTTTCTGGTTTTATTACCGCCGGAGGTTAAACCCAACAAGTCATCTCTCTTGATATAGATATTGGGGCCACCCAGTGCTTCCGAAAAACGGGGCAGAAACTCCAGGGGTGTTTTCCCTTCGGTATAACGCCTGCGTGGAAATTGTGCTAAATTCATAATACATACCTCCAAGTTTTTTTATTTATTTAAGTTTCAGAAAACTATTCTGAAGCTTAGATGACCTGTCTTATATATTTTGTGCTGTTGTACTGTTTTGGTTAGTTACATTATCGGCAAATTTACGGTTCCAACCGGTAAGAACAGAGATAAAGAGAACACCCAATAAAGCCCAAGTATAAGGATTATATACGGCAGACCAGATAGACGGCAAAGCAATATTCCATGTTTCAGCTGCTGATGTCAAAGCGCCGTACCAGGATATTACCGCTATATGCCAAGGTAAGATGAAAAAGATTGTACAAACGGCACAGTCCATCAAGTTAGCCCTTCTTGCCGGGGCCAGGTTAAATTTTTCTCCCAAGGGTTTAACAAAACTGGGACCAACTAATAATAAAGCCGGTGCATTAGCTGCTATAGGTATAGATGCTAAAAGGGTTATAAAAATAATCGAAGACTCGGCTTGACGAACGGTTTTGGCAATGGTACCCAGCGCCCAATTAAGTATTGCCGTCATGACGCCACTTTCCACCAATACTTGAGTAACTGCCAAAACCAGCAATGCAAATATAATTGCTCCTGTTACTCCTGAAATCCCTGTTTCAATAAGCCCCGTACTCTGTCCCCTGGCTTCCGGAATATGGAAAACATCGGACAAAGCCAGTTTACCATTAAGCAATCCGAAAATAACCGCCGAAACATTGCCATAGATTAAAGATTCTATAATATGGCGCCCTGATAAAGCAGAAAT
>JAAXZE010000163.1 GCA_012720075.1 Clostridia bacterium | reverse complement strand
GGAAAAGGATATGCGGCAAGAAATTATTTTATTAAGAAATAAAATAATTGACCAGGAAAACCTTATAAAAAAATATCTACAGATCAGATATGCTCGTCTTGTGCAAAAATGCGCTCCTAAAACTCCGATCTTAAAAAATGCCTTAGCGGCTTTTTTGGTTGGAGGGACTATCTGTAGTATTGGCCAAATTTTTTTAAATATTTTTATGCAGAATGGTTTGCCTTTTAAAGAAGCAGGGACCTTTACCGCCATGGTAATGGTTTTTTTAGGTGCTTTACTTACGGGATTGGGTGTTTATGATGAGATTGGCCGTTTCGGAGGAGCAGGTTCCATGGTGCCCATTACCGGGTTTGCCAATTCCATTGTTTCTCCGGCTTTGGAATATAAACGGGAAGGGTACGTTGCCGGCGTTGGAGCCAAGGTTTTTACCATTGCCGGGCCGGTCCTTCTCTACGGCAGTTTAATGTCGGTCTTAATAGGCTTATTATTTTATCTTATCAATAAGGGTTGAGGTATACAAATGCAGAGTAATAGAGTTGGTGAACAAACCTTAAATTTTTTTTCCCCTGTAGCTATTGCTTCTTTTGCCTCGATAGTCGGACCTAAAGAAGGGAAGGGACCGTTAGGAACAGGTTTTGATTATGTATTGCCGGATAATTTATACGGACAAAAAAGCTGGGAAAAAACCGAACAGAAAATGATGGAGCATTGCTTGAACCTTGCCTTGGCTAAAAAAAACTACCTTCCTAAAGATTTGGATTTTTTTCTGGCTGGAGATTTGTTAAACCAAATTATTCCCTCCAGTTTCACCGGACGTTCTCTGGGTGTTCCTTTTCTGGGACTTTATGGTGCCTGTTCCACTCTGGTTGAAGGGTTGGTGTTGGGCTCAATCATCATAAATGGCGGTTTTGGGAAAAAAGTTGCCGTTAGTTCATCCAGCCATCATGAAACGGCGGAGAGGCAGCTGAGATACCCCACCGAGATGGGCGTGCAAAGAACTATGACCGCTCAGTGGACGGTAACCGGCTGCGGGGCTTTTATTCTTGAAGATAATGCTGACAATGCTCAGATTATTATAACCCAAGGCATTATCGGCAAAGTCATTGATTTGGGACAGGCAAATGCTATGGATATGGGGGCGGCAATGGCTCCGGCTGCTGCCGATACCATTATCAGATATTTCAAGGATACCGGTCGCATACCGGAAGACTTTGATTTAATTGTCACAGGTGATTTAGGCAATATCGGCAGAATACTTTGTCAGGAATTGGTCCTGCAAAACGGTTATGACATTTCCAAAAATTATACTGACTGTGGAGTATTGATTTATGATCCCAGTCAGGATACCCATGCCGGGGGAAGCGGATGTGGTTGTTCGGCCAGCGTTTTAGCCGGATATATCTTACCCCAAATTTTAGCGGGAAAACTAAGAAATGTCTTTTTTATAGGTACCGGAGCTTTATTAAGTCCCACCAGTGCACAGCAAGGTGAGACAATACCGGGTATTGCCCATGGGATTGGAATTCAAGCCAAAGGAGTGGACTGACATCGATGTTTGACAATATCCTTTATGCTTTTTTAATTGGCGGCTTAATTTGTACTATTGGCCAACTTATTATTGATTTGACTCCTTTTATGATAACTCCGGCTCATGTCTTAATCGGCTATGTAACTACCGGGGCAGTTATCAGCGCTTTAGGATTATATGAACCTTTGGTTAAGCTAGCCGGTGCCGGGGCCACCATACCTCTCTCCGGTTTCGGCCATTCCTTGGCCCAAGGTGCTATAGAAGGAGTAAAATCAAAAGGATTAATAGGGGCAATTGGAGGCGGTTTTGAGGCGACCGCCGCCGGCATTGTTACTGCCATAATATTAGGCCTTTCAATGGCAACACTGTTTAATCCCCGGGGTTAATCATATGGCACGTCGGAAAGTCATCTTGGTTACCGACGGTGACGGTGTCGCCCGAAGGACAATAGAAACTGCCGCCAGAAACATTAACGCCCGGACTATTTCTGCCTCTGCGGGAAATCCTACGCCTTTAACCGGTGATCAGATAGTTGAACTTATTAAACAAGCCAAATACGATCCTGTTATTGTTATGTTTGACGACAGGGGTTCTCCAAAAAAAGGAAAAGGTGAACGGGCTTTGGAAATTGTGGCCAAACACCCGGACATTGAAGTTTTGGGAGCTATTGCCGTAGCTTCCAATACCGAGACAGACGGTGTCCCCTGTCATTTAGCCATTACTAAGGATGGAGAGTTAATTCACGGCTCCGTTGACAAAGACGGCAATCCCCGTTGGGACTCTCGAGTTATTCAAGGGGACACGGTTGATATTCTAAAAGACTTAAATATTCCCATTATTATAGGTATCGGTGATATTGGGAAGATGGAAGGCAAGGATAATGTTTTTTTAGGGGCTAAAATTACCACTAAGGCGTTAAATTATATCATTTCCAAAGGGGGCTTGGCCGGTGGGTCAACTGGATGAGCGACAAAGCGTTATAGTAAATAAAAAGTTAGACGATAATATTGCCATACTGGACCGGGAACTGGGAGTAGACAAGAGTTATGATGTAATAAGACGGGATATTAATGTTGCCGGAAAGAAATCTTGTTTATATTTAGTAGACGGATTTGCCAAAGATGATATAATGCTTTGGGTTATGCAAACCCTTTCGAAAATAGAAAGAGACCAAATTTCCGTTGATCCTCTGGAAAAATTAAAGACCAAATTTATTAATTACATTGAAACCGAATTAACTGATCAACTGGACAAAATAATTTCGGCAGTATTATCGGGCAGCATCGTTTTACTTATAGATGGCTTGGAGCAAGGTATAATAATTGATGCCCGGGAGTATCCGTCACGAAACCCGGAAGAGCCGGACATAGAAAGGGTCAGCCGGGGTTCCCGGGACGGATTTGTGGAAACATTAGTCTTTAATTCGGCCCTCATAAGACGAAGGATTAGGGATCCTAAACTGCGGATGGAAATATTGCAGGTAGGGCGCCGTTCCAAAACAGATGTCATCATAAGTTATATTGAAGATATAGCCAATCCTGATTTGGTTAAAAATATCAAAGATAAACTGCAGTCAATTAATATTGACGGTTTGCCTATGGCGGAAAAATCGGTGGAGGAATTGATAGTCCCAGGAAGTTACTGGAATCCTTTTCCAAAGGTCCGCTATACCGAGAGGCCAGACGTGGCGGCCGTTCATCTCTTGGAAGGTCATATTATTCTTATTGTTGATACTTCCCCCAGTGTAATGATTTTGCCCACCACTTATTTTCATCATGTCCAGCATGCGGAAGAGTACAGGCAAACCCCCAGCGTCGGGGTATATTTAAGATGGGTTAGGTTTTTTGGCATTATTTCTTCATTAATTGTTTTACCTTTATGGTATCTGGTTTCCGTCCAACCGGAATTATTGCCGGAAGGATTAAAATTTATAGGTCCCAAAAAAACAGGAAATGTTCCCTTGCTTTTACAAATAATTCTGGTTGAGATAGGTATAGATTTAATCAGAATGGCATCTATCCATACACCTTCGCCCCTGGCCACGGCTTTGGGCTTAATTGCGGCTTTTATGATCGGAGACGTTGCCATCAACATCGGCCTTTTTGTCCCAGAAGTAATTCTCTATGGTGCCATAGCGGCGGTAGGTGTTTTTGCTACCCCCAGTTATGAATTAAGTTTGGCCAATAGATATATCAGATACTTCCTTTTATTTTCTACGGCCCTGTTTGGGTTGCCGGGATTTTTGGGAGGCTTGGCTCTAGTTTTAATCGCTTTAGTTCGGGTAAAATCTTTTGGCGTCCCATATCTCTGGCCTTTAATTCCTTTTGATTGGCGGGCCTTAAAATCCATATTGGTTCGCTCTCCTGTACCCATCCAAAACGTTCGTCCGGAAATTTTGCATACCATAGATAAAAAAAGGCAAAAGGGAGGCACAATCCCTGCCCCTGCCCGCAAACCAAAATTAAAATGGAAAAAGACTAAAGAGTAACCAAAAGTTACTCAGATTGTTGACAAACCATATTTATTATCAACGAAAAGCCAGCTCAAACAATTATAAGGAATGAACTCGGTGGCTTCGGGAATTATCAAAACTCCCCGGCACTTAATTGAAAATATAGTTACGTTCTTAATTAATCTTTTATTTATATTTATTATTTTTTATTTAAAAGATACAAAATTAATAGTTTCAATTAAGTGCCGGATTAAACAGTTGATAATTCTATTCCTCAGCCACCTGCGTTCTTTTTATTCAATCTCGCTAATGCTTTTCTTTTGATAATAAATCTCTTAGCCTTTTTGCTGCATATTAATTAATAACTTTGTCGACAGTCAGAGCTACAATCATCTTTAATGATGGTAGCTGTTATTCTATTGCTCAAAATTTGAGAAAGAACTGCTTTTATTCCTTTGCGGCAGCAGCTTCCTTTTCACTTCCGTCCTTCTCTAAAGGAAGACCTACAGCCCGCATTTTATCTCTAAATTCATTTTCATATTCTTCATAAGTGTGAACCTTAACCGGATAATTCCAAGGATTGATATGCCTTACGGCGCGGCTGTTATTGGCCATATTTCTGGTAGGACTTAAAAATATACCGCCCATATGCATAATTTTGCTAAAGGGTATATAGCTTATTAATACACAGACTAAGAACAAGTGAATATAGAATAAAGCGCTGACTCCTTGGGGCACCACCGGACTAAAGGAAAATAATCCAACGGTTAATTCCTTGATGGCAACCAGATCCACTCTGAAGAAATACTTCATTAAAATTCCGCTGGCGGCAATGCTGCCGATAAGTAAAAGCGGAAAATAATCAGCGGCAAAGGAAATATACCGAACCTGAGGTATAACAACTCTTCTAATAAAGAGGAAAGTCACAGCAGCTAAAAGTAAGATGCCGGTAATATAAACATTTTGCAAATCAACGGTGAAAAAGCCGTCAAATTTTTCAATTATCCGCACAAATCCCGGTACAGGATCTAAAAAGATCCGCAAATGACGGGTTACTACTATCAACATTGACCAGTGAAAGATCAAGCCTCCCAACCATAACCATTTCTCCCATTGGTAGGTGAGTCTTTCGCCGTCAACAAGTTCCGCCTTAGTATTTCTGAATAAGGAACGGAAAAATAATACTTCTAAAGCCATCCGAGCCACTACTCCTGCAGTAGAGAACGGGTTATCTATTTTATTTTGTTTAATCCAAGGCAGTGATTTTTGCTGGCCGCAGGTAGTGGGTATGCGAAAAGGTACCGGAGTTTTGCCCCACTTAACTACCCTGAGTATAAACCCGATGATAAAGGTTGCTATGGCTAGATATGGGATTACTATGGCGAAAAGAAAACTTAGTCCCAAAGCCTCTACACCCAGGAAAACAGCCAAAATGAGCGCCGCAACCAAGAGCAAGGAAAAAGTGAGACCCATTAACTATCCCTCATTTCGTGTTTATTTTAAGAGTGTTTTAAAGTTTCTTGAGAATTATAAAGGCCATTTGCAAAATCTGTTTCCCTTTTTACCGAAACTACAATCTTATATAATAGGCTGAGCACTAATAAACCTATGGCCCAAATTCCAAAACAAATTATTATTTCGCTGACTCCCGGTATATATTCGGTAATACCGCCGAAAGGATTTTCTGAAAGACCGCCGATAGTGAAGGTCAAACCTTTTTCAATAAACATGGCGAAAAATACCGCTGCACAGGCAATTATTAACGTTTTTTCATTTTCTCTGGTTTTCCGGGGGATTAATAATGCCACCGCTACTACGGAAAGAACCACAAAGATCCACATTAAAGGAACAAATTGGGCATGACCGTGGTAACCCACAAACAGGTATTTTAATGCAGCCATGTGCCCGGGCACCTGGCTATAGAAGGCGGTAAAGAACTCAACGCCAATCATAAAGAGAGTAATAATTAAGGCATAAGTTACAATCAAAGCCAGTTTATCAATGGCTTTTTTACCGGCATCAAAGTTAGCAATTTTTTTCAACAAATAACAAATCAGTATCAATAATGCCGGACCGGTAGCAAAAGCCGACGCCAAAAACTTGGGAGCAATTAAAGCAGTCAACCAGTAATGACGACTGGGCAAACCTGAATATAAGAAAGCTGTAACGGTGTGAATACTAACAGCCCAAGGGATAGAAATATAAATCAATACTTTTACCCATTTAGGGGGATGAACACCTTTGCTTTCCGCTTCCAGTACATTCCAACCGATAAAAAGGTTCAAGAGAAGGTATCCGGTCAAAACGGTAGCATCCCAGAACAAGGGAGAATTGGGTGTAGGATGAAGAAAAACATTCAAAACCCTCATGGGCATACCCATATCAACAACAACAAACAGCATGCACATGATTACCGCAGCGATAGCTAAAAACTCACCGACAACCGTAATGCGGCCGAACTCTTTGACATTATGCAAATAATAAGGCAATACCAGCATTACCGCTGAGGCCGCAACCCCTACAAAAAAGGTTAGCTGTCCGATATATAAACCCCAGGAAATATCCCGGCTCATGCCTGTAACCGTCAAGCCTTCCCGCAACTGTCCAATATAGGCCAGAAAGGCAATGCCAATTACTACCAGTAGGGATAATATCCAGACCCAGAATTTTCTATTACTTTCTTTTATTAAAGCCTTTTCCAGCATTAGCTCCTATCCCTCCCTATACAATATAGAACACTTTCGGCTTAGTTCCCAGGCTCACTCTTCTTTGAATAGTAAACTCCGAATTCAAAACTTTATTCACTTCTGAATTGGGGTCATCCAAATCGCCAAAGATAATACCGCCGTTTTTACTGGCTTCCACGCATGCAGGAAGCAAACCTTTGGCTAAACGTTCCGCACAGAAATTGCACTTTTCCGGAACACCCATGGTCCTGGTTGGGTATTTAGGATTAATTTCTTTAATATACGGACGGGGATCTTTAAAATTAAAGCTTCTGGCACCGTAGGGGCAAGCAGCCATGCAGTAACGGCAGCCCACACAACGGTGAAAATCCATCATCACGATTCCGTCTTTACTCTTAAAAGTAGCCTTGGTAGGACAAACCCGAACACAGGCCGGATTTTCACAATGGTTACATAAAGCCAGGAATTGCTTTTTGCCGTATTTTTCACCCAAACGCTCATGGGCTTCATCAGGGAAAAGATGATTAAAGTCATCGGTCCAAATCCATTTGACCTCTTCTTTTTTATTGCCTATGTCAGGAACATTGTGTTCCTTGTGGCAAGCTGCAATACATGCCTCAACATCCGGTTCCAGTTTTTTCATATCGATTACCATGGCCCAGTTTTTAGCCTTCAAAGCCTCAGGATTAGGAGCATAATTGCCCTTTACACCTGCCAAAACCTTACCGGCCGGAGCAATGCTTAAGCCAAGAGCCACTGCACCGCCTATTTTTAAAAACTTCCTTCTGTTCATATCCATTACTTTAACACCTCCGGACCAACATGGCAGTCCCAACAGTTAGGTTCTACCTTGGCGTAGTTGTGACAAGCATCGCAAAAATCAGCTTTATTTGAATGGCATTCCAAGCAGGTATTTTGCAAACTCATTTCAAATTCCCGACCGTCATCCGTTACAAAGATACGATTGCCGTCTCTCACTACCGCGATCTTCCAGTCGGCTAAAAGTTCCATATGGTTGCTGGTCATATAATCGGTATCTAAGATACATTCCTTGGCACTAAGGGCATTAATTTCGGGAGTATCCAGGCTGGGCTCAGGGGCCCCCGATGCCGTAACTGCATTAAGAATGAAAGGAAAAGTAAAGATGCCTGCAAAGATAATCAAACCGATAATAATATTCCTGGAGTTATACATTATTCATCTTCCTCCGTTCCTATGGGCTCAAAGCGCAGGGTTGACTCCCGTTTCTTTTCGCCCTTCATTACTAACGCATTCCCCACCAGCTCATGAACACCGCAAACACTTACACCTGGTACCCAGTAATGCATTAATGGGGGTAAGGATGCCCTGTCAATAGCACAAATACAAGCCAGCATATTGACACCGTGTTTTTCATGAACATATTTGACGGCATTAGCCCGGGGGAAGCCGCCCCGTAGCCGCATTTCCATGTTTTCATCGGCGCCTAAACCGGCTCCGGAACCACAGCAGAAGGTTTTCTCCCGAATAGTGTCTTCAGGCATTTCATAGAAATTATTGCAAACATTTTTCAAGATATATCGTGGTTCTTCCAATAAGCCCATAGCCCTGGACGGGTTACAGGAATCATGGAAGGTGACGATATAATTGTCATTGCGACTGGGATCAAGTTTGATCTTATTGTGCTTGATCAGATCCGCCGTAAACTCGGTAATATGAATCATTTTTGTTGATTTGGCATGTTCAAATACCGTTCCGGTAATAGGAGATTTAGGAACTTCCAAAAAGTCGGCAGGACCGTTCATAGTATCCATATACTGGTGA
This sequence comes from Clostridia bacterium, assembly GCA_012720075.1. GTDB lineage: Bacteria > Bacillota > Peptococcia > Peptococcales > BICA1-8 > JAAXZE01. Next base: position 3,668 of record JAAXZE010000163.1, on the reverse strand, counting down.
ATTACCCGCCACATATGGCCGCATTCGCCGCCTAAAATCCATTTAACGCCTAATCTTTTTGCCTCAGCATAAATCTTAGCATTTAACCTCTTCATCATTTCATGGGAGGTAAACAAACCGAAGTTACCACCCTCAGAATTATAGGTGCTCAAAGTATAATCCAAACCCGTTTCGTGGAGAAGCATTAATTGCCCCATTAAACCATGGGTTCCGGGGTCGGCAAAAACGTCTCCGGAAGGTGGGACATACAGCACCTCTGCCCCTTTTCGGTTAAAAGAAATGTCTAACTGGATACCGGTGATATCATAAATGTCATCGCAAAGCATCTCAAACGAGTCAACCAGCCCGTGGGGTTGAATGCCTAAATGGTTACCCTTCATATAGCAGTTGGCTACCGGAGTAACAACCCAGTCAATATTTAAACCGACCAAGTTCAATAATTCCCGGGCAATCATGGTAATTTCCGCCGTATCTAATCCATAAGGACAAAATACGGAACAGCGGCGACATTCGGTGCATTGAAAGAAATAATAAAACCATTCTTTCAAAACATCAACCGTTAATTCCCGGGCACCGGCAAATTTTCCAAAAATTTTTCCGGCGGTAGTAAAATCTTTTCTATAAACGGAACGCAAAAGCTCAGCCCTTAAAACAGGCATATTTTTGGGATCACCGGAGCCTAAATAGAAATGGCACTTATCGGCGCAAGCACCGCAACGGACACATGTGTCCATAAAAATTCGCAAGGAACGGAATTTATCTAATCTTTCCCTTAATCCTTCTAAAATAATTTCTTTCCAATTTTCTGGCAATTTCCAATCTTCATCTTCCGGAGACCACTGCCGTGGATTTGGCAAACCTACTGTTTCCAGGCTCTCAGGTCTTCCGGAATAAAGGAATGTACCCGGCCTGAAATCCACAGGAGTCTCTTGCCATCCGGTTTTAGGCGGCATATAGTTTATTCTTAACATTTCATTTGGTTTAGGTAATTTCGACATTTTTACACCCCGCAATCATCTAAAATCAGTTAATAATCTAATTATTATATTGATTAATGCGTTCCAGCATATCACATCTGGTCTTGACTTCATGCAGCCTAATCTTATAAATGGTTTCCCGGCAATTAAGATAGATATTAAATCCTAATAAAACGGTTTGGTCTATTTTATCTTCAAAAATTAATAAATCCTCGACAAGTTTACCGGCCGCTAACTCTTTTTTTACTGCCTCTCTGACAATGTTTTTAAGTTTAAACATAAACCGCACAGCTTGGGAGGGGGGAACATTTTGTACTGCCATAATCCGTAATATTTTATCTAAGGCTTTAAACATATTTTCTTCATTGACTTTGCTTTGGAGAAGCTCATCATAGATTAAACCCAAACCTTCATAAATATTAAAGCCTACCGGATTGCCAAATTGGCTTTTCAGATTACCAAAATGTTTGGCCGATTCAGTTGGGTAAGCCTCAAGGACAAGATGGAACCATCGATTTAACAGGGTTTCTTTATTCTCTGCCAAAAAATTATTAAGCTTCAAAACCTGCTCCATCCTTGGTCACCCCCTCTCATAAAATTTACTGTTCCCTTTAGGCATAACTATGAATACCGGGCAACAAGTAGCTGACCCCTAAAAAGGTAAAAATGACGGCCAGAAAGCCGAGGATGGATAAAATTGCGGCTTTTCTGCCTTTCCAGCCCCGTAAGCGGATATGCAAATAAGCCGAATAAATAAACCAGGTAATTAATGCCCAAGTTTCCTTGGGGTCCCAACTCCAATAGCGCCCCCATGAATATTCGGCCCAAACGGCTCCTGTCACCAGCATAATAGTCAGAGCAGGCATGCCGACAAAAATAACTTTGTAGGATAATTCGTCCAAAATTTCCGGCTTGGGTAAAATGCCGGCCAGCCTGCCGGCGGGATTGCTCTTCATTAACCGTTCTTTTAACAAATACATGATGGATAAGGCAAAAGATATGGCGAAAGCACCATAAGCAAGGACAGCACTCAAAACGTGAACAATTAACCATTTGCTTCTTAAGGCGGGCATTGCCGGCCTTATAGTAACATCTAAATTAACCAAGAATAATAACAGTAAAATATTTATAGGAAGAACAAACAAAGCTGCCACCGGAAGATTAAATTTGTATTGTATTATTAAAAAGACCAAGGTAATAGCCCAGACAAAAAACAAGCCAAATTCAAAAAGATTCCTCAAAGGCAATCCGTTAATCAAAACGGCCCGGATTATCAAAAGGCTCGAATTAAACAGAAAAGCAACCAGAGTCAATATCTTGGCGTAATTCAGGAAGCTTTCCTTGGAATAAATAAAGGTAATAAAATAAAACATAAAGGCCAAAACATAGGCTAGCAATGTTGCAACTAACAAAGGGGTCTGTAAATTATCCATTAGTTTCACCCGCCTTCAATTTGCTCCTTACTTCTGCCAAAATTTCATCTCTAAGAGCTTTATTCTTGCATGACACAGTAAGATAAGCCTTGTTGCCCTCGAAAGAAAGGGCAATTTCCCGATAACGACCTGTCCAGAAGAAAAAAGAAGCCACAGTCATTAACAAAAATCCGGTCATAACCACCCATGTCCCCGGGTCCTTCTTAACTGCTAAAACAGTAAAAGGATAAGTTTTCACATAGGTAAGGACCGTATCCTCGGAGAACTCCATTTTTTCACCGTTTTTTACCATCTTTTCTTCGACAATTTCATGTCCTTTAAAGAATCTCACCAGAGGGCCCTCAATAGTCTGGGTAATATTAAAAACTTTATCTTCCAATTTAAAAATCTTCTGGTCAGGTATTTGATAAACTCCGGCCTGTTCTCCGGTAACTTCTATTAAGTGGTGATAACCGTAAGATTTCTGATAAAAGGAAATACCTTTATATTTTAACGGTGCATTGACTTTGGTGGTTCCGGATTCAACGGCTTTGACATCGTTAAAATAAATATTGAAATTGGTAATCCAGTTTTCAATGGCCCCCTCCGCGTCCAAAACGGTTTGAAAATCATTTACCTCGATAACCATGCCTTCGGCAACAGAGGCAGGAACCTCGGCTTTTTCCCCAACAAAACAGGCCACTTGGTCTTCTACACCAAAGGAGCTAAGATATCCGCCAACCAGTACAACTATTAAAGCCAAATGCAATAAGTGAGGAGCAATAAGGCTTAAAATTCCCTTTTGGGCTAATACGTTTTGCCTGTCACCATCGGAAGCCATTTTGACCTTATACCCTTTTTCTTTGATAAACTGGGTTAAAGCTTCTACCGATTGGTGCCCGGAAATTTCCAGCCCTTCCGCTCTTTCACCGCAAACGTTGGCAGGTGTTTTTTTCAGCCTAGCAAAGACTGCCGGCAAACTTTTCAGTGTGCACACCAAAAGGTTAAGGCAAAACAGAAGCAATAAACCTCTGAACCAAAAAGAACTAAAAACCTCAACAGTGGGATACAAAGTAGCAAAAACGGAAGCCAGAGCAATGGCTGCAATTAACCCAACTGCCAATTGAATGGAGGATAAGAATTTTATCATAACCCAATTCCTTCCCATTTGTTCATTTTCTCACATTCTGCGTCGCATATAATTTGGGCGTATTTTAACAACATTATTCTATTACATTTAACCATAAAAAAATCCTCCCGAAAAGTTATTATATTTTTT
>JAAXZE010000162.1 GCA_012720075.1 Clostridia bacterium | reverse complement strand
TATAAAAGGGGGTTTGGGTTTCTCCGCCGGATTTTTTGGAAATGACCCTGGAAAGCCGGGACTCTCTACCTTCATCATCAGTGACAATCAAATCAAAATCCAGATAGGTTTTATAATCGGTGAATTTCTCCAGATTTTTGTTAAGGGCTTCCCGCTTATCGGCCGTTAATAAACCCTCCCCGGTGTCTATAATCTGCCGAAACAATTCTTCTACTACATCCCGATATTTCTGTTGAAAAGCATCGGAGAAAAGGGTCAAACCTTCCATTAAAAGTTCATCGCAAATCATATCGTAATATTTTTTATACTCCGGATTGGGGCTAACTTTAAATCGGTATTTATCCCTTCCCCAAGATACATCCTTAAGGGCTTTATTCAAATCCTCAATCTGTTCTCGAGCCGCATCAATATTACTCTTTAGTTTACTGATAAAATCTTCTTTAAACTGGATTTGAGCCTTTTCTCTGGCATCCCTGATTTTTTCTTCATATTCAATCAGAAAAGTATCCTCTAATTTCTTTTTCTCTTCAGAATAGGCCTGGGTTTCCGGAGCTTGAATGTCAAAAGCTCCCCCAAAATCACGGTTATACTTAAGCCTTTCATCTATTAAATCCTTCCACTTGTTTTGCATGCGGGTCTGGGTGCTTTTTACGGCATGGCCAAAGGCGTTTAATATTTGCCGGGAATCTCTGCCTCTTTTTATTTCCTGTTGAAAGCGGGGTTCCCCTGTTTCTTCCACCCATTGAAATGGATATCTTTCTTTAAGAAAAGCTTGTTTTTCCTCAATCTTAACCCTTATTTCAGGAATACTTTTTTCTTTATTTTCCTTGGCCTCTTCATAACTACCTATCTTTTTCTCCATCTGCCTTATTTGCGTATTGACCAGTTTTAGTTCATTTTCTGCCTCGCTAAGGGCTTTTTCAATTTTATCTAAATAAGAAAAGTCCAAACTACCCAGTTCTTTAGTCAACCTTTTCCACTCATTTTCTATTTGGGGGAGGGTTAAAATCAAATCCCGCAAGCTAAGCATGTTTTCGATATTTTCATCATTTAAAACACTGGCATTTCTAGATTCTCCAAGCTTAAATAAAAGTTCTTCTTGCCTATGCAATTCTGCTTCAGTTTTTTTCAATTCATCTTCTTTCATGGCCAGTTGCTTTATTACTGCATTGCGGCCTATATAAGGAACCTCATAGCGACTAGGATGAAACTGCCTGGCCACAAAGTTTTGATAGAGCATGCCGGAGGGAGTGATAGCGGTCTTGTATTCCCTTAAGTGTTCAACCCTTTCACATTTAATGACTTTTCCCAGAATAAAATCGGCATAAGCCCTAGCCATAGCATTGACGGCTTCCACCTCTTCGGCCAGACTGTTGGGTTGTGGTATGGGTTTTCTAGCCATAACCTTTTCGACATCCACCAGTCCAATATCATATATCTTCCTGGTAAATTTGAATTCATCGTAAATTTTTAGAGCTTCCACAAAAAATTGGGGTTCAATAAGAAGATAGAACTTTTGGGTATGCAGATAGCCTTCAATGGCATTTCTCCAGCGTTCATCCTTAATTTCCAGACAATCGGCAAAAATTAACGGTTCAAACTTTTTTCCGTATTTAGCCGTTAGCTCTTCGGAAATTAACCTTTGTAACTCCACCACACCTGGGGGGAAAGACTTAATACCTTTTTTCAGACCTTCTATCTGTTCCTCTAAAAGTTTTATTTTTTCAATAAGTTGGTCATGATCCTTTTTTACCTGGACATATTGTTCAGCCAGAAAGCCGGCTACCTTCTGCAGCTGTTCTTTTGCCAAATTTAAGTTTTCCCGGGACAAGTCCGCCAAATCATTTTCTTTAATTAGAGCTAATATAGCTAAAGCCTGATCCAAATTTGGGCTGTCAACGTAATTTTCTTTTAGCCACAAACTGATTTCCCACCATTGGAAAAAATACCCCGAAGCCATGTCTTTAAGCCTTTTTTCTCCGGCCTTTACTTTGCCCTTTTGATTTTCCAGCTTCTCAATTTCTTCATTTAACTGTTTTCGTTTCTTGTAGACATTGGAATTAACCTTTTCATTTATCAAATACTCTCTCTTCTTATCCAAAAGAGCCACTTCTTCTTCTTTGGCTTGTATCTGCTCTTTTGTTTCAGCCAGATTTTTTCCCATTTTCTGAATTTCTGCCATTAGAGCCAGGATCTCTTCTTGCAATGCTTCTTCCTCTGCCCGGTCGGTTAGGTAACTTTGCATCTCAAAGCGTTCCTTTTCCTCATGGTAGTACCGGTATTTTTTCTCTATTTCATATAAGACGGCCAACCGGTTTTTAACCATCTCCAGTTCCTGTTCCCACTGTTTATAATAACGGATGGTTTCCTGCATATCGGTAATATCGATTGTACTGTCCACGTCACACACAAAATCACTGATGAAACCTTTAATATCCATAATGGGAGAAAAGGGCACGGCCTTTTTAAAAAGGCGGAAGAATTTGGGGTTGATTTGACCCAGTTTGGCCAGTAACAACTCTTTATAACGGCCGTTGGTATCAAAAAACTCGTATTTATTCCTGGGAAAATTATTTAAGAGATAGGCTTTTAAACCTTGGCGGTTAAGTTCGGTTCCGTCTATGATAAAATGGTTTGGGGGTAAAGCCCCATTTAAATAAAAAAACTGGTATTCAAAATCTCCGTCTCCGTAGCTGTCAAATACTATTCCTGCACAAAAAGATTCTTCCGTCACTTTATCAATAAATTCTAAAACTATATATGAAGAAAAATCGCCTTGCCTGAGATAAATGGTGTTAGTCTGTTCGTCCTCGGCTATTTCGCCCCGTAAATAACCTTTTAAAGAACGCTGGGATTTATCATTGGCTGCCTTATTAAAGTAATAACCGCTGGTATCCCCCAAGAGAACCAATTGGATGGCATCAATAATAGTTGATTTTCCCGCTCCGTTTTTACCGGTTAAAAAATTGATCTGGGAAAAATCCAGGACCTGATATTTGATATAGTGCCAGTTAATCAAGAGCATCCGGCTCAATAACTTCATCTTCATCACCTTCTTCCGTTAAAGAATCGTAAACATGGGCAATCTTCTCATTAGTAACCAATAGGAGAATGGAAGGATAGATAATGACCCTGGTTTCCGGGCTGGTCCAGTCCCCCTCAATGCGATCGATAATTTGAAACCTTTTCAAGGTATTTAGGCCTTCCCGTAAGGAATTATCCGGTGGTTTCTTCTCCACCAGCCCTAAATTATACATTTTCTCAACTAATTCGCCCACTGTTGTAAAACCGTGTTTGGCCAAAGTTAATTTCTCCCGTTGTTCTTCATAAATTAACCTCAGGGTGTATAAAAAATAAGTAGTGTGCTTATCCAGCCGATAACGATTTGTCCCGTAACGGTTATAGGCTGCCAAAACTCCCAAGTAGCCATCGGATTGAATATGCCAACCCGCTAATTTTAAATAATCATTAAGCAGATTAAAATGCCTTTCTATATAACGGTAATCTTTATTGATAATCAGGTTTTTTGTTTTCGGATCAAATTGATCCCGTAAGATAAAGGTTTTAGACAGTAACAAGTTAACAATTCTCGGAAATTCTTCTTTATCTTTATCACTGAGACGCTCCCACTCTTGGTTCCACATGTTTACCCCTCACTTTTGTCTTTATCAGCATATCGGGTATTCGGTACCCATTTACTTTCAAGTAATCCTCAATAAATTCTATGGCATAAGGCACATCCTCATCAGCTTTAATAACCGCCAGAATCAATTTAATAAAATCTTCGTCATCAGAAAGTTGCAAATCTCGGGAGCGAAGTATGCCTTGTTTTTCCAATTGGTCCATGATGTACTCTACTACTTTTCGGTGAGAAAAAACCTTTTTCAATCTATCCTTAAAATCTGCCAACTCCTGTTCCATCTCCCGGGAAGTAATCTGACTGGTCATATCCCGTTTCACCGGCTGATGATCCCGTTTTTTCCGGGGTTGAACATATAAAGAGTATTCATCAACATAATTTTGCTGAAAGAGAGGCAGGTTTTCCGTTATTAATAAAAGTATTTTTTCCTCTTGGTCCGTTTCCTTCTCTTTACCCAGCATTTTTAAGATTTCAATCAATTTTCCCTTACTATCCTGACCGGAGTTTAAAAAATATTGCATCCGTTCTAAAGATGCCCTGGCATAGGCACTGTTCTTTTTATCAATGGCCGTGAGCATTTTATCAATTTCTTGATAAGTTTCCTGAATACTCCCTAACATTAAGATAACTTCTTGCCTGCAGGATTCCATATCGGCAGCAACCCCCCTTTTATGAGCGGTTTCCGCCATTTTTTCAATAATCGAAGGTGTCAAAAGCCATTCCTTTACGATTTTAATAATCCGAGATTTAAATCTGGGTACACTGTCAAAGGTTTTCAAAGGATGATAAATCTTATCAGAAATTGTGGCCCGGAAAATATCAAAATGTTCTTCCAAGATCTCCTTAACCTCAAATTGATCCTGTAGCCTCTGGTGATAAAAACGGAGGTTGGCCAGCAATTCCCGCAAAGAATTTTGCAGGTTCTCCGTTAATTGATAGGCCTGGCGCAATCCGTCATACATATATTCATCCTTTTCCTCATCGGCAGTCTTTAGGATGGAATAAGTTGAATAAACAAAACCGTTATATTCAATGGACTTGCCATGAAGCAGATCATAAATTAGATTTAGGAGCTTACTGGCATAGACCGGGAGAATAAATTGCTCGGTGAAGCTTTTGGCATCCTGCTCCCTTTCCAACCAGCCTGTATCTAAAAACTTACGAATAATAAAATGGGCTCGGGACGAGAGGTTATCATCCAGGCTCAAAGGCCCATCCTCCCCTTCCAATTCTAAAATTTGACTCTCCAAATTAGCGATTAAACTAGCAACCAATTCTTCTTTGGTTAATACCGGTGAATTACGATAGACATTCCAAAGAACCAATAAAGCTTCAACATATATTGTTTTATTTGGTGAAGTAAACACCGTAAAAAAATTCTCCGGAAAGACATCATAGAATTTCATAATATATATCCTTTCTTTATGTTTATGACAACAAAGTCATATTTTCTTAGTTTATTTAATTTTAACTCTTTTTTCTTCACTACTTCCTCTTATTTCTTTCTTAATTATACACTAATACTGACATATTACTATTTTTGACAAAAAATAAGATCCTGCCTCTCCCGCTAAAGCACTGCAGGATACCGTTAAATCAAGAAGTTGCCTAACAAATTATGCTTTAATAGTAAAAAATGTTTAATACTTTTCAAAATTATACATTTTATTACCTAAAAAAATACTCTAAGAACTAACCATTATTTTTTTTGCTACTTCAGACTATTTTTAATTTTCGCATACATAAAATAAAAGTAGGAAACAGCTTTTACTTTAATAATCGTGAAAGGAGTTTTTAAATATGAATTTTGTTGAAGAATCCCTAAGGCAGAATTTATTCTGGCTGCGCATTATGAAAGAGCATGCCTTATTTATAAGGCTGGGACTGCCTTGCGATAGAGAAGGCTTAATCGTTGAAGCCCGGGATCTGGAAGAATTGTTTGGTGAATTATTGGAAAAAGCCCGAAATTTAATTAATCCCAGCCCCGACATCATGCGCCAATTCAACTCAAAGGTAATTGATGCCTTAAACAGAATCATCGCTTTCAAAACCGATATTCTCAATGAACTGATTACCTGCCGGTTGGGAGGTTCCAACTTCCCTTTGCTTATTGACCATATTAGAAGAGAAGCTATTCGTTTTAGAATGATTTTAATCAGACTGCAGAATGATATAGAATTACTTCCGGCCCAAGAAGCATTGCAGGAAGAAATATTCTGGCTAAGAATAATGGGTGACCATGCCCACTTTATTGCCCATTTGTTGGACCCTTCGGAAAGAAACTTTGTATCCCAAGCCCTGGACTTCGCAGAAAGATTTGAAACATTAAGATTGCAGGCCAGGGACTTGGAATCTGTGGAAGCGCCTAAAACCTTTGAAAACTGGCTCCTGCCCGAAAACTTCCTGGGTCAGCCTGTACCCCAGTCCATTGGAGTGGGATTGCCTAATTCCTTTGTAACTCCCAGGCTGAGATTTTTTAACAGCCAGGTAAAAGACGCCGTAAAGGAAATCAGAAACTTTAAGCAAAGCGGACTCAACCTGGTAAAGAATTGCACGGTGCTAAGCATTATTCCTCCACTGCTGGCCGATCATATTTTAAGAGAAGCCGAAATGGCCCTGCAAGATTTATCCATAGTTGAGCAAAGGTTAAAAGTCAGTGATTGTGCATTAAATTAACCCTTAAACTGTAGAAACTGCGTCCTCAAGGCGCAGTTTCTACAGTTTCATCCCAACCTATTTCTCACTAATATCAATGGTATATTTCTGCCGGGGAATAAGTTCTCCCAAACTGTCCAGCAATAATGACAATTTGCGGTTTTCCGGATTAAACAGGAAAAATGATATTTCGTCCTGTTTGCCGTAGGAAAAATGGCTCTGGCCTTGTTTTTCACCTTTTTCGTCCAGCAAAACGAAATGAGGCAGAAAATCTCGACCCGTATCTTGTGCATTTTCCAACCGGTAGCTGACAAACACCCGTTTTTCTTTCAACCAAGCTTTATTGATAACTATTTTTCCATCCTTAAAAGGTATGACCTTATTCAGACTAATTTGTGTACCTTTCGTAAAATCCAGATCGATTTTATTCTCGGTATTGACCTTGGTAAATACATAGATGGAAGGCAGTACAAGCTCAATTTCCTCCGTCCGAGGCTCCACCAGGTCAAATTTCAGGGTCATTGCCACCTGACAAGGGAACTGGGTTGTTTCATACTCACCACCTTGGACAGGGACTTCCTCAAGGTTGCTGAGGTCATACAAAGCCGGTCTATTTAAAGGAGGATCCTCACTGCGGTAATTCACGGCGAAAGTAGCGGCATAATTGGATACAAGACCTCCCGGAGCTATGGGAACAGGCAGTGACTGCCCATCATCAGGTATTTTATTAAAGGAAGTTGGGAAAAAAGCTTCCCTGCCCACACCAATTCCGGCAACGGAACCGTCATAAGGCCAATCCAACTTTAATTTGAACTCCGACTGACTCACTCCCAGGACGGCTTTTTGAAATGCGATGCTGATCCCTTCCACCTTTTCTTTGATATTAGGATAAACTATGCGGGTATGCTGTAAAGTCCGGGTAACATCTACCGGAAAAAGAAATTCCGCTTTTTCCGTTTTTCCCGGATAACTCATAACAACTCGAGCTTTTACCACTTCCGCCGATAAAGGCTCAAACTCCGCTACATAGTATTTTTTCTGCAAAACCCGGGTGCTTCTCTGCAAATATTCCTGACCGGTTTCGTCACTAAGGGATATTTCCAATAACTCCTCGGCAGGTTCGGTAACTTTTAAAAACAGGATAGTCCGGGAGTTGTCAAAAATTCCTTTTTCCAAGGTAACTATTGTATTATTTAAAGTTTTGGTTTGGTTAATCTCGGTAAAAAGGCCCAATTCGTTAACCAAGCGGTAGCTGGGATCATCCAGGCTCACATGCTTTCCGGCGGTATAAGAAGCATAACTTATGCCTGCTCCTCCCAAAAGTAATAGACAAATTCCCACTACTACCGTTTTTTTGAGATTGGCTATTAGCCTTTCGCCTATCCCTTGTTCTGCTTTAAACTCTTGTTCAGGCAAAACATCCAAAAGGGGTTTGTTTAGGTTTTCCCAGGTCTGTTGACAGTGAACGCACTGGGCCAGATGTTTTTCTATGTATTCTATTGTTTCAGGACTTACCAGATTTTCCGAGTACAAAGGAAATAAATCCTGTATTAATTTACACTCTCTACTCATACCTGTTCATCTCCCTCCAGTTTTTGATAAATCTCCAGAAGGTTCTTTTTAGCCCTAAAAAAAGTTACTCTGGCCCAATTAACCGTTTGACCGCAGATTTCGGCAATCTCTTCATAGCCCAACTGTTCGTATTCTTTTAAAATAATAACCGTTCGAGCATTCTCAGGAAGCTTTAATAATGCTTGGGCTATTTTCTCCCTTGTTTCCCGGATAACCATTTGCTCACCGGGGTCCCCTGTGCTAAATTCCCCTTCCGCCCAAGAGTATTCATCCAAAGGCAGATATTTATCCTTACTTTTCTTACGCAAATTCTTTAGATAGACATTACGGGCAATGGCATATAGCCATGTTTTAGCCGACGATTTCTGGTGAAAGCTATGGATAGAAAGACAGGCCTGAAAAAAGGTTTCCTGGGTCAATTCCTTTGCTTCTTCCATATTCCCCGTCAGTCGCAAAAAATAGCGCATAATTAACGTTCTATAAAGTTCATACAGTTTTTGAACCCGTTCCATATTCAAACCACGGCCCCTGTGTATAGAAAAACTTATTACTAAACTTCTATACCGGCGGGGATAAATCCTATGTAACTTTTTTATTTCCTTTGCATACTTCTGGAAGCCGCTATCCTTCGCCGGCCTTGAGCTACTATTTTCTGGGCTTCCTGGGGACTGATAGATAAAATTTGAGCAATTTGCCTGTAATTATACTTAAATATATCTTTGAGAATTACACCACATCGTAATTCCGCAGGCAAATCAAGTAATATCTTTTGTATACCTGTTCCTCCTTGGAACTCTATAAAACTGTAGTATTTAGTAAATTCCTGCCAAATACCTTTTAATAATAGTAAATTATCCTCCTGAGCCTGATTATAATGGGCAATAATAGAAAGTTTCGTTAGTTCTTCTGCTACTTTCCGGTTGCCAGAGAGGCGGTAGGCAAATTTATATACAAAACAAATTCTATCGTCATCTATTTTTACGGCCGACTGCATAACTTTAACCAGCTCCTCATTTTTTCAACTATTTATTTAGTACCGATAAGAAGCTTTTCATTACAAAAAAAATAAAATAACCCAAGGTTTATTTGAACCTCGGGTGCATGTACTTTAAATTTGAACTTGACCTAGGAGTAAAAATGCCCGTTAAATGCTATGATTAGCTATTTTTTGAATCTCTGTTTTTTGCAAGATAAAATTCCTCACTTTTGCAAAACTTTTTCCCCAGGCACCGGTGGGGAATTTTTATGCAAAACACAGATGCTTTTGCTAATTAGTTGATGGATGTTAAAACATATGTTGCGCTATTTGGTTCAAGACATAAGTAACAGTAATTGGTATAACTTTTTCTCTTTAACAGGCCCTGGAAAATCTTAGTTATTC
>JAAXZE010000161.1 GCA_012720075.1 Clostridia bacterium | reverse complement strand
ATTATATATCGACCTTTAAGTTTGGTTTGCTAAATAGGTTACAGAGGAGGAGATAAAGGCGGGATAGATATTAGAAAATTGCAAATATTGTAAATATACAATAATTAACTTTGCTCAAGTGAGGTGACTGTATGTTAAGTGCTTCAATAGCCGGGTTAATGTCTTTGTTTGACCCGACAACTCTTCTTTTTATGGCAATTGGCGTTTTTTTCGGTTTAATAATTGGTATATTACCCGGTCTGGGCGGTATTGCCGCTATGGCCTTAATATTGCCTTTTAGTTTGAGTTTAGGACCTGTAGCGGCCCTAGCCATGTTATTAGGGGCCCATGTTGCTACAATCCTGGGAAGCTCAATTACAAGTATATTATTCAATATCCCTGGAGCTTCCAAAAGTATTGCTCTCTGCTTTGACGGTTATCCCATGACTCAAAAAGGTGAGGGCGCCAGGGCATTGGGTGCTGCAGCTATGTCTTCATTGATAGGCGGTTTAATCGGGGCAATATTTCTTACAATGACCCTGCCGATAATGAAGGCCATAATGATGGCTTTAGGTCCCCCGGAATACTTTGTTATGGCTTTGTGGGGTCTTTCGGTTATTGCTTTATTCAGCAGCGGTTCGCTGATAAAAGGTTTAATAGCCGCAGGTTTTGGATTGCTTCTCTCCTTTGTTGGGATGGACCCGGTAAGCGGTACTTCACGGTATACCTTCGGTTCATTGTTTTTAATGGATGGCCTGGATTTTGCAGTTGTAGTAATAGGACTTTTTGCCATATCTGAAATTATGAAATTATATATTACCGGAGGTTCTATTGTTAAAGAACGGAAGACCGGTGAAATGGGTAGTGTTATGGAAGGTGTCCGGGATGTATTTAGACACTGGAAGTTAGTAATAAGATCAAGTTTGCTGGGTCTGTTCATCGGTGCTCTTCCGGGAGTCGGAGCCAGTATCGGAGGAATAGCCGCTTATGGAATGGCTGCTCAAACTTCCAAAAACAAAGAAACTTTTGGTACCGGTAATGTCGAGGGGGTTATTGCTCCTGAAGCTACCAATGCTGCCAATGAAGGTGGAGGACTTGTTCCTACTCTAGGGTTTGGTGTTCCCGGTGGCGAAAGCATGGCGATACTTTTATCTGCCTTCATAGTCATGGGTATAGCACCGGGTAGAGACATGCTAGAAAATCATATGGATTTGGTTTTTTCCATAGTTTGGGTTATCGTAATAGCTAACGTCATGTGTACCTTATTCGGATTATTTACGGCAAAACATTTGGCCAAAGTGACAATGCTACCTAGTAGTATTTTAATTCCTGTATTGCTTCCCATATGTTTAGTAGGGGCCTATGCTATTAAAGGTCGTATTGGTGATGTTATAGTTGCCGTGGTTTTCGGTTTTGTTGGCTATTTTATGAACAAATACAATTATTCCAGGGCCGATATGGCTATCGGCATGGTCTTAGGTTTAATGCTGGAAAGGTACATGCATATTTCAATCAGCCTTTACGGTGGCCTATTCTTTATAACCAGACCGGTTACATTTGGTTTATTGCTTGTCGTTTTAAGTACCATAGTCTACCCGTTTGTACGTTCTTACCTGTCTAAAAAGCGAATGGAAAGTGGGGTAGGAAGTTAATGAAAAAGACAACTGCCAACAATTTGGTTGCCATAGCTTTTTTGGTTTTATTTATAAGAATTGCTATAATGACGACTGCATATGGGCCTAGAGCCCGTCTTGTTCCACTACCCGTAGCAATTTGTTCCATTATTTTGGTTTGCTTTCAGTTATATTTGCAAAACTCCAAAAATACCAAATTAAATTTGAAAGTTGATGCGGGAGAGGTTCTGTTCGGCCAGAAGGAAATAAAGAAATCAAAATCCGATGAAAAGAAAGAAAACTCTGTCAAAAAAGAATTGGCCAGTTTTTCGGTGGTATTGGTTTTTTTAGCTTTAATTTTGATTTTAGGTGTTGAACCGGCAATTTTCGTTTTTGTTACGGGCTATTTTCGCTTTATAAATAAAGACAAGTGGTTAAAATCCCTACTCTTTGGAGTTGGTACACTGGTATTTGTACATCTTCTCTTCGTCACATTTTTAAACGTTAATTTTTATGAAGGGATTTTTGAAACAATTCTATAGGAAATTTTAAAAAAGGGGAGGGCGATAAAGTAGTTTGTTTGGTTTTTAGTTTTATTTTTCAAAATAATAAGACAAAAAGGAGAGATGAATTGTGTTTAAAAAGAAGTGTTTAGTGCTGACACTGGTTCTTTTGTTAGTCCTTGCTCTGGTTACAGCCTGTGGGCAAAAGACCGAAGCACCTGCCCAAAGTGGTGGAGGACAGGCTGAGACTGAAAAAGTTAAAGAAAAAGATATAACCTTAATTGTTCCTAACAGTCCCGGTAAAGGTATGGATACTTATGCCAGAATGATTGTTCCCTATATTGAAAAGCATTATCCCGGAGCTAAAATTACCGTGAAAAACATAGTCGGTGCCGGCGGAGTAGTGGGTATTAACCAGTTATGGCAATCCAAACCCGATGGATTAACCTTTGCTTTCACAAGTTTTCCCTCTGTACTTTTAGCTGATTTATCAGGTGCCGAAGGTGTTCAGTATGAAGCTACCAAATTTACTTATTTAGGTCGGGCAGCTACCGAACCCAGAGTTTTCTGCGTAGGTGGAAAATCCCAGTTTAACAGTATTGAAGATTTGGCAAAGGCCGGTAGACCCATTAAATTCCCCTCTCAAGGAATGGATGAAGACTTTTTCACCGCTGCGGTTATGGCCAAGTCCCTCGGTTTTCAATTACATCAAATTACAGGATACGAAGGTAATGCCGATACGGCTTTAGCTGTAATTAAAGGTGAAGGTGACGGTCATATTACCGCTTTGAGTGACGCTGAACCTATGATAGCCGTAGGCGATAAGAAACCTTTATTGATGTTTGCTCCCGAAAGAGTTGATAAATATCCCGATGTGCCGACAGCATTAGAAGTAACAAGCGGTGAAGGTAATGAATTTATGAAAGTGATAACAAATATGATTGAAGCTCACCGTTGTTTCTTTGGACCTCCCGGTATGGATGCCGAAGTAACAAAAGAATTTAGAGATGCTATTGCTAAAGCGTTAAATGATCCTGAATTAATTGACAAGGCTGCCAAAGCCAATAACCCAATCAGCTTTATGCACGGTGACGACCTGCAGAAAAAGGTTGATGAAATTGCCGCCAGTACTGAAAAGATTAAAGATACTTTAAAACAAGCACTGGAAGATATTAAGTAGACCGAACGCCGCTAATTTTCACAATTGAAGAAAGGTGACAACCCTCAAGTAAGATAAAGTTTTATGCCAAAAAAATTCCCCTATCAAAAAAAGAAAAGTGACAAAAGCAATAAACAAAAAAACAATAGATGGAGTCAATTCTTCATCGAGAAAACGGGGCTGTTTATCCAGCCCCTAAATATTAGTAAAGGAGAATTTTTCATGCTAGGCAGACTGGATATACAATATGAAAAATGCACCGGTTGCAGAGCCTGCCAGATGGCATGTGCTATTAATAAAGAAAAACAAATATGGCCGGAGGCAGCCAGAATTAAAGTGGTGCAGGTAGGAAAGGGTCCTCTGGATATACCCATAGTTTGCCATCAGTGTTCCGATCATCCTTGTGTTACTGCTTGTCCCGATAAAGTTAAGGCTTTAAGTTATGACCAGGATAGTGGTGTGGTTAATATTGAAGTGGATAAATGTTTAAGATCCCAGGGTATTCAGTGTCAAAAATGTTCCCGTGCCTGTCCCGGCATGGTTATTACCTACCACCCTCTCACAGGAACACCTCTTTTTTGCGACCTGTGTGGAGGAGATCCGGCTTGTGTCAAGGCCTGCGGTCCTCAGGCTTTAAGTTATAACCTTGACCCCTGCTTTGACAGCAAACATTTAAACCGTTCGGTTTTGCAAATTGCCTGTGATTTGGCAGTAAAAGTATATGGACGGGAAGAAATAAAGTGACGGGTGATTATATGAAGAATTTTACTTTTAGAGTATTAGAAATAGATTTGTCCGATAGAAAGGTTGAAATTTTAGAGTTGCCTCATGAGTGGGTTAGGAATTTCATCGGAGGCCGGGGTCTGGGTACTCGTTTGCTCTGGGAGAGGACAAAAAAAGGCTTAGATCCCTTGGCACCGGAAGCTGAAATGTATATTTTAACAGGTCCTTTAACGGGTGTTGTTCCAGGCGGCGCCCATACCTGTTTTATTTTCAAATCACCGTTATCAGGAAATACTATCGGGTTTTCCATTACCGGTGCACAATTTGGCACGGAACTGAAATGCTCTGGTTATGATGGAATTGTATTGAAGGGAAAATCGCCTAAACCCATTTATCTGATGATAAAAGACGATAAAGTTGAGATAAAAGGGGCCGATCACCTTTGGGGAATGACAACCTGGCAGACCCAAGAGAAGATAAAAGCCGAATTAAATGACCCCCATTTTAAAGTCTTAGCCATTGGGCCTGCCGGTGAAAACTTGATTAGGTATGCCTCTATTGGACAGGAGCAGTTTCGGGCCGCTGCTCGTTGCGGTTCCGGAACGGTCTGGGGTTCTAAAGGACTAAAGGCTATAGCGGTTCGAGGCACTAAACCCATCAGAGTTTTTGACCCTGCAGCTGCTATTATAAAGCGGCAGGAATTAGAAAAGGTTTTATTGGAAGCCCGTACATCCAACCCTCGTGGTTTTGAACTGGTTCGTTACGGGAATACCATAAGTTTAACGTCCCATAATGACGAAGGACGATTGGTGACCAGGAATTACCAGGAAGGCTATTTTGAAGGTATTGATGAAGTTGGCGGTTTAAAATATGATTCCCGTTATTTTGCCAAATCCAGGTCTTGTTCCGGATGTCCCTTAGGTTGTATGAAGCTGGGAGTAATTAGGGACGGCCAGTTTGCCGGGAATCTGGTTTGCCCTGATTTTGATTCAACGGCAAATATCGTCCCCGGATGCAACATTTCTGATTTGGGTTCCATGGTATATTTAAGCCGCTGGGCCGATGAGCAGGGCTTTGACGCTACATCTTTAGGCAACATTACCGGCTTTGCTATGGAGTGTTATGAAAAAGGTATTCTTACTTTGTCGGATTTAGACGGCATTAAATTGGAATGGGGAAATACAGCTGCTATTTTGGAATTATGGCAAAAAATTCTTAAAAGGGAGGGAATAGGTGATATTTTGGCCGGAGGAGTAAGATTTGCCTCCCAGGTTATCGGTAAAGGAGCAGAAAAGTTGGCTATGCATTGCAAAGGAATAGAATTTCCTGGCTTTGTTCCCCAATCCGGGCATAAAAAGGGCTTACAATATGCCGTTTCCGACCGGGGACCCAGCCATCATTACGGCAGTACTATTGATGAACAAAATCAGCGGGTATGGGCCGACTCTCTCACAGTTTGTTCCTGGCAGAGAAGATTGGTTAATTCCGAAATATATATGGATTTATTACAGGCTGTAATGGGCTGGGATATTGGATTTGACCAATGGGATAAGACCGCAGAAAGAATGCTTATTTTAGCCCGAACTTATAACATTCGGGAGGGTATAATTCCGGAAAAGGATGATGTATTGCCGGAACGGGTCCATTTAGAGCCTTTGAAGAAAGGTAAAAAGGCAGGTTCAGTTTATCCTTTGGAAAAGTTTAAAGCTGACCGGCTTCAGTGGTACAGGCAACGCGGCTGTGATGATACAGGAGTACCTAAAATTGAGCATCTAAATGAATTGGGTCTGGATTTTGCCGTACCTGTCATAAAGGAATTTTTATCGAAAAATATTTAGAGAAAGGCTGAGGCAAATGACAATTAGGTTATTAGGCCATTCCGATTTAAATGGCTTTGGGAAAACCATGCAATCTATGCCCTACCGCAATTATTTATATGCCGGGCATTTAACACCGGGAAAAGGGACCAGCATT
>JAAXZE010000160.1 GCA_012720075.1 Clostridia bacterium | reverse complement strand
TAGTAAGCCCTAAGTGCTTTTTAATCATCCCCTTAATCAATCTTTCGGACCACTTTAAAGGCGTTTTTTGCGGCATTAACCGTCATTTCTATATCTTCTTCAGTATGAGCTAAGGAGATGAAAGAAGCCTCAAACTGGGAAGGTGCCAGATAAACACCTTGGGAAAGCATCGATTGGAAAAAGACTTTAAATTTATTAAGGTTTGAAGTAGTTGCCGATTTAAAATCCCTTACTTTTTCTTTGGTAAAGAAACAGGATGCCATGGAACCGATACTATTGATCCAAACATCTACACCTGTTTCTTCTGCCGCCTCTTTTATGCCTTCAGCCAATTTATTTCCCAAACGGTCCAGTTTTTGATAAACTTGTGGATCAACCAACTCTTTTAAAGTTGCCAATCCTGCCGTCATGGCCAAAGGATTGCCCGATAAAGTACCGGCCTGGTAAACAGGTCCCTGGGGCGCCACCAGTTCCATTATCTCTCTCCTGCCGCCATATGCACCTACAGGCAGGCCACCGCCGATAATTTTTCCTAAACAAGTCAAGTCAGGCTTTATATTGAATAACTCCTGGGCTCCTCCCAAAGATAATCTGAACCCGTCCATTACCTCATCAAAAATTAAGACCGTACCATATTCCTGGGTAATTTTACGGAGTCCTTCCAAAAACCCGTCTTCCGGTAAAACAACCCCCATATTTCCGGGTACCGGTTCAACAATTACCGCAGCAATTTGTTCTCCCATTTCCTTAAATATAGCTGTAACCTGTTCCAGATCATTAAAGGAAGCAGTAATGGTACCCCCGGCAATATCGGCGGGAACGCCGGGGCTGGAAGGAACACCTAAAGTGAGAGCTCCGGACCCGGCTTTTATTAATAAAGAATCGGCATGTCCATGATAGCAACCTTCAAATTTAAGTATTTTATCCCTCTTGGTATATGCCCTTGCCAACCGTAAGGCACTCATGGTTGCTTCCGTTCCTGAATTAACCATCCGTACCATTTCTATCGAAGGAACGGCATCAATAATAAATTTAGCCATTTCAGTTTCGATTTCCGTAGGAGCGCCAAAGCTGGTTCCTTTTTCCAGGCATTTCATTAGAGCTTCGACAACTTTGGGATGCCTGTGGCCAAGAATTAAGGGGCCCCATGAGCCTACATAATCAATATATTGGTTACCGTCAACATCAAATAATCTGGCGCCCATTCCTTTTTCAATAAAGACAGGGTGGTCGCCCACCGCTTTAAAGGCTCTAACGGGACTATTTACTCCACCAGGTATATATTTTTTTGCCTCTTCATAATTAATTTGGGATTTTTTATATCTCACGCCAATCCCTCCTTAAACTACTTTTGTTTTTCACGATATAAACACCATGGCTCTTCAGCCATATAATCACCGTCATGATAAAAGGCTGCTCTGGCTCGACAACCTCCGCAGGCAATTTTATATTTACAGCTCCCGCAGCCCCCTTTGTATTTAAAAGTCCGCAATTCCTTAAACACAGGACTTTCTTGCCACAACTTACTGAAGGGTATTTCCCGAACATTGCCTATAGGCATGTTTAAATAGGCACAGGGCTGAACATTGCCGGTGGGACTGATTATACAATAGGAAGTACCGGCTAAACACCCCCGCTGAAATCTTATATCCATCCCCATTTCTTTAGCAATTCTAACAAATTGTGGGGCACAGGTGGGTTTTAATTCAATATTTACCTCTTTTTGTTTATTCATGATGCGGGTCAGGGTTTCTTCATACTCTTTGGCTCGCAATGACTCGGTTTCGATATCGGCCCCCCTGCCGGTGGGCACTAAAAAAAAGAGATGGTGAGCTACCGCTCCTTTTTGGACTGCAAAATCGGTAATTTGGGTTAGTTCGTCCTTATTCCAATCCATAACCGTGGTATGAATTTGAAAGGGAAGGTTTTCAGCCAAACAGTTTTCCATGCCTTGAACAGCCTGTTCAAAGCCTCCCGGGTAGCATCTCAAAGTATCATGTTTTTCCGGGTCTAAACTATCCAGGCTAATCCCCATACCCATGACACCCAATTCCTTTAACTTTCTGGCTGTTTCACGGGTAATTAAGGTACCGTTGGTACCAAATACCGGACGCAAACCGATTTGGGCGGCATGTTCCACCAATTCAAAAATATCGGGCCGCATTAACGGTTCGCCGCCGCTGAAAATCATGATGCGAAACCCGGCTTTTTTGATTTCGGAAATTAAATTTTTGCCTTCTTCCGTAGACAGCTCATCACTGGCTTTGACCCCGGCATCCCGGTAACAGTGTTTACAATACATATTACACTGGTTGGTAGTATTCCAGGAAATTATCATCTCTATTACCATTCCTTTCATTATAGTCCGGGTCCGATACCCATGCTCTGACTAAACCTCTTTAAGCCAATCGGCAATTTGGGGAGCATGGTAAGTTATTATCATTTGGCTGCCCGCCCTTTTCAGACCGGCCATCAGTTCCAAAACCACACTTTTTTCATTAATCCAGCCTTTTTCAGCGGCAGCTTTAATCATGGAATACTCACCGCTGACATTATAACTTACAACAGGACATAAAAACTGGTCATGAACGGCCTTAATAATATCCATATAAGCCAGGGCAGGTTTAACAATAACCAGATCCGCCCCTTCTTCTATGTCCAGCTTTGTTTCCAGTATTGCTTGTTTTACGCCGGAGCAGGGATCCATTTGGTAGGTTTTCCTATCGCCAAACTGAGGTGCCGAGCCTGCCGCATCCCGAAAAGGACCATAGAAAGAGGAGGCATATTTGGCGGAATAAGACATGATAAGGGTATCATATAAATGGGCATTATCTAAAGCCTTCCGAATAGCGGCCACCCGTCCGTCCATCATATCCGAAGGGGCTACAATATCGGCACCGGCCTGAGCGTGAGTTACCGCCGTTTTTGCCAATAGTTCCAAAGTGGAATCATTATCAACATCATTATCCTTAATCAAACCACAATGACCATGATCGGTATATTCACACAAACAAACATCAGTAATAACCACTAACCGGGGAAAAGACTTTTTGATTTCTAAAACGCTTTTTTGGATGATGCCGTCTTGAGCATATGCCCCACTGCCCACAGAATCCTTACAGCCAGGTATGCCAAAAAGTATTATGGCCGGGATTCCTTTATTGACTACTTTCTCAACCTCAAAAAGGAGATTATCCAAGGAATACTGATAGACCCCGGGCATTGAAGAAACAGGGTTTTTTACGTTTTCCCCTTCTATGACAAACATAGGATAAATCAGGTCATTGACGGAAACCTTGACTTCCTGCAGCATATTTCTGAGGGCAGGTGTCCTTCTTAAACGCCGCAATCTGGTAACAGGAAATAACATCGAAAACATCCCCTTATCTATTAAAATAATTTACTAAAGATTCAACAAGGCCTTCGATGGTATATTTTTCAGCCGTAATATCAACGGCTAAACCCAATTTCCTGGCGGTTTGGGCTGTAATAGGACCGATGCAGGCTATCGTAACGCCGCCCAATAGTTCATCAACATTATTGCTTCCCAATGCATCCACAAAATTTCTAACCGTTGACGCACTGGTAAAAGTTATCACATGGATTTCTTTGTTTTTCAGTTTCTCCAGTAATTCTTGACTATCGGCTGCATTTTTTACCGTACGATAGGCAATTACCTCATGAACATTCATTTTTAAGGCTTTTAGGCTTTCAACCAAAATGGGCCTGGCCAAATCAGCCCTCGGCAAAAGCACTTTTTGACCGGGTTTCAGAAAATCTTTAAGCCCTTCAATTATTGCTTCCGCCTGGAATATTTCCGGAATAAATTCTACCATTATGCCTTTAGCTTCAATAGCTTCTTTGGTTTTAGGTCCAATGGCACAAAAATTTACATTTGCTAATCTTCTAATATCAATTTTAAGTTTTTTCATTACGTCAAAAAAGGCATTAACACCATTTACGCTGGTAAAAATAATCCAGTCAAAATTAGCCGCATTCTTTATTGCATCTTCCAAAGGTTTAGGGTCAATTGGTTCTTCGATGGCTATGGTTGGAAACTCCCAGGCTTCTCCACCCAGTTCCTCAATTTTTTCCGAAAGAACGGAAGCCTGTTCCCGACTGCGGGTAACCAATACCCTTTTCCCAAACAAAGGTTTTTTCTCAAACCACTTTAATCTTTCTCTTAAGTTTACCACTTGCCCGACAATAATTACCGCCGGCGACTTTAATCCTCTGCGGTTTACTTCATCCACTATATTTTCCAAGGTACCCGATACCACCTCTTGCTCCGGCCTGGTTCCCCAACGAACTAAAGCAATGGGTGTTTTAGAGTCCTTGCCGTGGGCAATTAATTGCTCGATAATCTTGGGCAAATTCCCTACCCCCATCAAAAAAATTAAAGTACCAGGGTCTTTCCCCAATCTCTCCCAATCAATATTGCTATCTTCTTTGGTGGGGTCTTCATTTCCGGTAATAACAGTAAAAGTTGAAGTATAATCCCGGTGGGTAACCGGTATGCCGGCATAAGCCGGTACTGCTATGGCTGAGGTTATTCCGGGGACTATTTCGAATGGAATACCCTCCTTAAGCAAAACTTCGGCTTCCTCGCCGCCTCTGCCAAAAACAAAAGGGTCTCCGCCTTTCAAACGGGCTACAACAAGGCCTTTGGAAGCTTCTTCTACTAAAACGTTATTAATTTCGTCCTGGGTTAAAGTATGCCGCTCAGGTGATTTACCAACATAAATAAATTTGGCATCAGTTTTGGCATAGGATAAAAGCCGTGGGTTGGCTAAGCGGTCATAAACAATTACATCAGCCTTTTTAATACAATCTAAACCTTTTAAAGTTATTAACCTTATGTCACCAGGACCTGCTCCGATTAAATAAACCATTCCCTTATTCATAAACCGTTCTCCCGCCTTATTTCTTCTAATATTTTTTTCGCACCTTTTTCTTTAAGCCTTTTGGCAAGCTCAAAACCGATTTCTTCAGAATCTTTTATTTCCCCGATTAAACTGTCTTTAATCAGTAGCTCACCATTCAAGGTTCCCACAACAGCTCGCAGGTTAAGCAGATTGCCGGAAATCTGCGCCACAGCCCCAATAGGAATTTGACACCCGCCTTCCAGAGCTTTAAGCAGGGCTCTCTCCGCTTTAATGCAAACTTCGGTATCAGGGTCATTGGCTTCCCGGACAATTCCTTCGATAAAAGGATCATTTTGCCGGATTTCAATGCCGATAGAACCTTGACCCACGGCAGGCAGACAGACATCATAACTTAATTTTTCCGTTATTTTCTCATGCCATCCCAGCCTTTCTACTCCTGCAGCCGCCAAAATAACAGCATCATAATTATCGGTTTCCAGCCGTTTCAAACGGGTATTTAAATTTCCCCGCAGGTCAATTATTTTTAAATCGGGACGAATATTTAACAGCTGGGCTCTTCTTCTTAAACTGCTGGTACCTATACAGGCATTGACAGGCAAATCCTTAAAAGAACAATTGTTCTTAGAAATCAACACATCCCTGGGATCGTGCCTTTTGGTCATGGACGCAATTTTTAAACCTTCAGGAATTACCGTAGGCAGGTCCTTCATGCTGTGTACGGCAAAGTCGACATCACCGTTTAAAATGGCCAGCTCCAACTCTTTGGTAAAAAGGCCCTTATCACCAATTTTGGCAAGGGCCACGTCTAATATCTTATCTCCTTTGGTCTTTATGGGAACAATTTCAAATTTATATTGAGGACATTTTTTCCGCAAGATGCCAACTACATGCTCTGTTTGCCATAATGCCAATTGACTCTGTCTGGTACCTACTTTAATGGTTTTCACAACATGCCCTCCTTTTTTAAAGGAGTATTTTTATAACTTAAATCAAACAGTGTTTGAATAGCTTCTGCATAAAGGGCACCATTATCACCGTGGGCATGTTCTTTTAGGTTGGTCATGGGGTTATGCAATAACTGATTAACTATTGAATTTGCCAAGGTACATACTACCCTTTTATCTTTTTCCGATAGGTGATCTAATTTTCGCAAAGCCCTTTCTAATTCTTTAGTTTTTACCAGTTCAAAATGGTCTTTGAGTGCAATAACGGTAGGAATGACAAATAAACTATCCAACCATTGGAAAAACTTTTCCAGCTCATCCTTTATTATTACTTCCGCCTTTTCCGCTTCTTTTTTTCTTTCAGTTAAATTTTGCTCTACCACATTTTGGAGATCATCCACATCATATAAAGACACGTTTTCCAAAGTCAAAACATCGGGATTAATATCCCGAGGTACAGCTATATCGATAAATAATATAGGCCTGTTTTGCCGTTCTTTGATAAAAGGTTCTAAATTTTTTGCTTCAACGATGTATTTGGGTGCGGCAGTACAACTTATCACAATATCGGCTTTGTCAAGATAATTATAAAAATCATCCAGACGAATGGCCTTTCCGCCAAATTCCCGGGCTAATTGATTGGCCCTCTCAAAAGTACGATTGGCCACAATAACGGTACTTACACCATTGGCTACTAAATGACGGGCGGTAAGTTCACTGGTTTCACCGGCTCCTAAAATCAGTACTGAACGGCCCGCCAGATCTCCAAATATTTGTTTAGCCAATTCAACGGCAGCGGAACTCACGGAAACCGCTTGTCTATCGATAAAGGTTTCGGTACGAACCCTTTTACCTACCGAAATGGCTTTTTGAAAAAGGGTATTTAATACATTGTTGGAAATTTTAAATTCCAACGCATATTCATATGCGTCCTGAACCTGTCCTAAAATTTGGGTTTCCCCCAAAATCATAGAATCCAGCCCCGCTGATACCCGAAATAAATGATGGACCGCTTCCCGGCATTCTTTCAAATAAATATACTGTTCCAAAGTTTTTACGGTACAACAGCCGTAATCGGCAACAAAATCAAAGAGAGATCTTTTGCCTAACTCCAAATCTTTTGTGGCAATATAAAATTCCGTTCTATTGCATGTGGAGAGAACGACTACTCCATGAACACCATTTAAACTTTGGAGATGGGAAGCCTTGGCTTTAATTTGGGCTTTTGACATTGCCAATTTTTCTCTGATTTCTACCGGTGCCGTCTTATGGTTTAAACCTAATAAGATAATAAACATGTTTTCACCCTCTCTCGGGCTTCATCCAAACCCCGTTCTTGAATAAACTCCAAAATGTCGCTTGTTACAATTTCCCGAAAGAATTGATTTCTTTTGCTTTCATCGGTAATATGAACTTTTGCCAATTCACGAGCTTCCGCCAGAATTTCTAACAATAAACCATACTCGGGACCGAATAATTTGGATAGATCGCTTTTTATTTTTTTGGCCAAAGCCGGACTTTTCCCATTAGTTGAAACGGCAATAGTCAAATCCCCTTGTTTTAAATAAGAATTGACGATAAAACTGCTTTCTTCTAAACTGTCAACTACATTGACTAAAATAGAGTTTCTCTGACAGAACTCAGCAATTTGCCTGTTTATGTCCCGGTTATTGGTAGCTGCAATCACTAAAAAGCAATTTTTTAATAATTCATAGTTTATTTCCTGACTAACCCATTTTATCTTTTCCTCATCGACCAGTTTCTTAATTTCCGGCAAAACCTTTCGGCTTATTACCAAAACTTCCCCACCGGCTTCCAATAAAGTGCCTATTTTACGAAGGGCAACTTTTCCTCCACCGACCACCAAGCATCTTTTTTGGGAAATATTTAAAGAAACAGGATAATTAAAGGTCATATCAATAATCCCTTTCAGTTATATAATCTGCAATTTGCTCCAGACTATTTTTTATAGACCCTGACGGCAAAATTTGCAATTGCTTCTTGGCTTTATTAATGTATTTATTAGAAATAGACAATGCTTTTTCAATACCGCCGCTGTTGCGGACAATATCTAAAGCTCGGTCCAGGTCTTCTTTGCCATTGGCAAACTTAGATTTTATCAAACTATTTAATTTTCTGCTTTCCTCTCCCTTTCCCCGTAAAGCAAAAATAGTAGGCAAGGTAATAATCCCTTGGGCTAAATCACTGCCTGCCGGTTTACCGATGACACTACTACTGCCTTGCATGTCCAAACAATCATCTTTAATTTGAAAAGCCATCCCAATATAATAACCATATTTGTATAAGGCATTAACAGCCTCTTTAGGGGCATTGGTTGCCAAAGCTCCTATTTTGCAGCTGGCGGCAATTAATAATGCCGTTTTTCTTTTTATCCGATAAAAATAATTCCTAATTGTTTGGGTAGTGTCAAAAAGGGATAACAGCTGCCGGATTTCTCCCTGACACATTTCCACACTCATATTGGCCAGCACATTAGCGATTTCTTTATTTTCTTCCGGTCTTATCAGTTTGGTAGCTTGGGCTAATAAATAGTCCCCGCAATGAAGGGAGAATTTATTACCCCAAAGGACCCTAACAGTAGATTTGCCCCGTCTAATATCTGCTTGATCGATAACATCGTCATGAACCAAGGAAGACATATGGATTAATTCCATTGCGGCAGCCAAAGGAATTAAATCATATGTTTTGTCTTGGTTATAAATCTTTCCGGCTAATAATACAAAAGCCGGTCTAATTCTCTTTCCACCAGCTTTTAGCGTATGATGGGCACTCTTTTTTAGCTCGGAATGAGAAAAATCGGTATATTGCTCCAAAAATTTTTCTACACTTGCCAATTCCTTTTTTATTTCATTAAAAACAAAGACATTGGTCATTTTTTCACCTACTATTAAACTTGCTTCCGGACAAAATGTTCACTTTTCTGCAACGCAAGAAAGGGGAACACGATTTTCAGGAATAAGGTTTTGGAATAAATTATAATATAGTTCCTGGGCAAATTGGCTGAAACTATCCTTAATTTCTCCTCCCGGCATTAAATCAATGGTTTCTAAAACCATATCCCAGTACTTTATAATTTCCTTTTGGCCTAAATTTAATTTATATGCACCATACAAGTTACCCATGGCATAACCATATCTTTTTACGATTTTAGTCCAGTAATTTGTATTGCTGTTGATGTTCATATTCAACTCCATTACTAAAGAAGCCAATTCCCCGTAACAATTAGCAGATAATTCTTCTATATCAATCTTTTGTTCCAAATAATCTACCCACTTATGATTTAAATTAGCTATATAATCCAGATAATGATTAAGATATTCAATACAGTCTTCTTTACATAAGATTTCATAAAAACGGCTAAAGAGCAGATCCCCCACCAGTATAGGCAATTGGATTTGTTTAGCAAATTGATTTTTCCCGGCATTTTCCGGAATTTGATTATGAATTTCCGTAGACAAAAACAATACCTGACTAGCTACTGCCAATGTCCGGTTCTTTTTCGACAATCCTTTGGAACATTGGGCGGCTAATAAAGCCAATATGGGGTAAAAGGACATATCCAATTTGGAAAATTTAGTATTTAGAATATCTATACTGATCCCGGAATTAATTTTTAAATATTTATAAACACGGGCTAAAATTAAGGTTAATTCCAAGTCAAAATTTCTTACTTTAATATTCATAAAAGCCCTCCTTTAAAACCACAACTTATTAGTAATTCTTGTAAAAAATAAAAAGTCCTGCAAAAATACTTTCACAGCTTTTTATTTTATCATAAGTATAAGAAAAAATATAGTTTTTACGCCCTGGCAAGAAAGAGCACAAAAATATGCTGCCCTTAATCCTTAATATAAAAAAAGCGTATTCTTTAGCTACCTTTCAATAATGTATATAATACTTCACCAAACGACATATTACAATAAAAAATAATCGAGGAAGACATGAATAATTTTTTTTTCACCGTCTTTAAATTTCTCCAATAGCCTTTCCTATATTTTTCAATTCCCAAGCTTTAAATTTTGGAATACCCAATTTCATTAACTTATTGGCTTTAGTCGTTATTTTCTCCCACTGTTTCCTTATAAATCTTGGCCTTATCCATTGCACAAAAATGCTACATTAAAAGGAGTTCAGTATTTCTTGTTTCCAGTTAAGAATGGTCTTGAACTTTAGCCGGTTCCGAACCAGAATCCTTCATTAATGTTCATAAAAAGAGATGACAGGTATTGACTAAATACCTGTCACCCCAACATTTGACACAGAACCCAAAATAAAACCCTAAGCACCAATTTGCTTAGGGTTTCTTTTTAATTATGGAAAATGGTCGGAGCGACACGATTTGAACGTGCGACCTCTACCACCCCAAGGTAGCGCTCTACCAAGCTGAGCCACGCCCCGACTGACAAAGTATATAATAACAAATAAGAACATTGATGTCAATATTTATATGCAAGTTTAATGATGTTCTTTAGGAATTAATTTTATCCAATTCAAAACCGTCATGTAAAGCCTGAATAGCTTTTTCTACTTCATTGCTTTTTATTATACAGGAAACTTTTATTTCGGAAGTACTGATCATTTCTATATTAATATTATTTTCAGCCAAAATATGAAACATTTTCGCTGCTACGCCGGGAGAGCTAATCATACCGGCTCCTACTATAGAAACTTTAGCCAAATCATCAGCATGAGTAATTTCGGAAGCACCTATTTCTTTGCCTATCTCTTCCACTATTTGCAGGGCTTTATCCAGATCATCCTTGGGAACTGTAAAAGCAATGTCATTTATATTGTTTCTCATGGCACTCTGAACAATCATATCCACATTGATATTTGCCACGGCCAGTCCATCAAAAATTTTGCTGGCTATGCCCGGTTCGTCCGGAACATCAAATACTCCAATTTTTGCTACATTAAGGTCATAGGCCAGTCCTGTAACTACCAAATCCTTTTCTATTAGCTGGTTTTTCACTACAAAGGTTCCCTCCTTATTTACAAAACTAGAACGTACACATAATTTAACATCATATAATTTTGCCAGTTCCACTGATCGGGGATGTAACACCTTTGCCCCTAAAGTAGCCAATTCCAACATCTCGTCATAGGTTATCCGGTCCAGTTTGCTGGCTTTAGGAACTATGCGAGGGTCAGTTGTAAAAACACCTTCTACATCGGTGTATATTTCGCATAAATCGGCTTTCAATGCCGCGGCTAAGGCAACGGCAGTGGTGTCGGAACCTCCCCTGCCCAAAGTAGTGATTTCATCATCAATGGTTTTCCCTTGAAACCCGGCCACGATTACTACTTTATCTTTGGCCAGTTCTCCTTCAATTTTTTCGGTGTTTATTTGCTTTATGCGGGCTTTAGTATGGACATTATCGGTAATAATACCTACCTGAGGTCCGGTAAATGAAATTACCGGAACATTAATGGCTTCTAAAGCCATAGCCAGCAAGGCAATTGATACCTGCTCACCGGTAGCTAAAAGCATATCCATCTCCCTGCTGGATGGCTTCGGATTAATTTGTTTTGCTAAAGAAATAAGTTCGTCTGTTGTATCAGCAACAGCCGAAACAACAACAACCATTTGATTTCCCTGGGAACGGGTATTAGAAATATTTTTTGCAACCCTTTTAATTCGTTCAACATTACCTACAGAACTACCACCGTATTTTTGTACTATTAGTGCCATATTTGCCTCCTTACTAAACCAATTGTGCACCTTCGGCTACAGGTTTAAGATTAATAAGCCGGGAAGAAATTCCTTTTTCTAATAGATAATTTTGAAACAGCATAACCTCATCAAGATCATCATTTTTATGAAAAATTATTATCGAGGGGCCGGCTCCGCTTATGGCCAAGCCTAAGACTTTTGAATCCTTGGCCAGAATAATTAAATCATTTAACCCCGGGATGAGACTGCACCTATAGGGTTGGTGCAACTTATCGTCAATAGCTTCTTTTAATAAATCTAAATTACCGGTATTGATAGCATTGATAAGCAAGCCCATTTTACCGATATTAAAAACGGCATCCTTTAAGGGTACGGTACCGGGTAAAATATCCCTGGCTTTTTTAGTCGAAAGCTCATAATCGGGAATTAACACCGTACAAAAAATACCCTCCGGAGGGTTCATTTTAAGATAATGAAAACCTTGATTGTTAGCTGTACAAAGGACTATGCCCCCTAGTAAAGCAGGGGCGATGTTATCAGGGTGACCCTCAAATTCCAAGGCTATGTCCAACATTTCCTCGATGCTGAGTTTCTCCGCCAAAAGGAAGTTAGCGGCCAAAATACCGCCAATAATGGCCGCTGAACTACTTCCTAACCCCCGAGCCAAAGGTATATTGTTTATTAATTTAAATTTAATGCCCGGAATGGGCTCCCTTCTTCCGGCAAACACTCGACTGAAAGCCTGGTAGACAAGGTTTGTTTCATCTTTACTTAAAGAATGCTGTCCTTCACCGCAGATTTCTATAGAAAGAGCACCAGGAGAATCCACTGCCTCAAAATCGATGTAATTATATAAATCTAAGGCCATACCGATACAATCAAAACCCGGGCCCAAATTTGCGCTGGTTGCCGGTATCCTTAAAAGCATTTCGTTCCACAATCCTTTCTATGATTACTTAATAAACTTATTCTTCAGAATATACTCTAATCAAAGATGAAATTTCAGAAACAATTGATAATCCCTTGATAACCTGTAAGGCATCTTGGATGTGTTTTTCCTCGACGTCATCGGTTATTACCACAATCTCAGCCATATTTCCACTCCGGTGTTTTTGGATTACGGTAGCCAGACTTACATCATGGTTGCCAAACACACCGGCAATACTAGCCAATACCCCAGGCTTATCGGCAACATGCATCCGAATGTAATATTTGGCTATTACTTTATCAATAGGTTTATGGGAGTTATGGAAGAAACAAGTGCATGCAATGCGACCGGTACAATTATGAATAATATTTCTGGCTACATCAATTACATCTCCCATAACCGCACTTGCCGTCGGCAATTCTCCGGCACCCCTGCCGTAAAACATAGCTTCTCCTATGGCATTGCCCTTGACAAACACTGCATTGAAGGAATCATTAACAGAAGCAAGGGGATGGCTAATGGGTATAAGCATAGGATGAACCCTTGCCTCAATTCCTTCCAGTGTATTTTTGGCGACACCTATTAGTTTAACCACAAACCCTAATTCTTTGGCATAAGTTATATCCTTTAAAGACAGCTTGGAAATACCTTCTACATAAACATCTTTTAAAGTAACTCTGTTATAAAAAGCTATGGAAGCTAATATTGCCAATTTTCTTGCAGCATCAAATCCTTCGATGTCAGCCCTGGGATCAGCTTCGGCATAGCCCAGTTTTTGAGCTTCCTTCAGTGCAGTATCAAAACTAACATGTTCATTGGTCATTTTGGTCAAAATATAATTGGTAGTGCCGTTGATTATTCCTAAAATTTCTGTAATGGTATTTCCGGCCAAACATTGTTTTAAGGGCCGGATTATCGGGATGCCACCGGCCACGCTGGCTTCAAAAGCCAAATCCAAA
Source organism: Clostridia bacterium (assembly GCA_012720075.1). Classification (GTDB taxonomy): domain Bacteria; phylum Bacillota; class Peptococcia; order Peptococcales; family BICA1-8; genus JAAXZE01. The sequence goes on along the minus strand of JAAXZE010000160.1, from coordinate 24,358 downwards.
TTATGTTTATTGGCAGCATCAAATAATTCCTTACCATACTCAGCCATTAAGTCTTTGTTGGCGGTAACCACATGTTTCCCGGCCTCTAGAGCCGCTAAAATATATGTTCTCGCCGGCTCTATTCCCCCCATTACTTCGATGACTATTTGAATTTCCGGGTCATTAATAAATTCTTCCCAGTTGTCGGTGAGCAATTTATTGTCAATATCAACATTACGCTTTTTATTAAGGTTTTTTACCAAGATTTTTGCTATTTCCAATCTGCAGCCGGCTTTCCAGACCAAATCCTTCTTCTGTTCTTCCAGTAATTTTACAACTCCTGTTCCTACAGTGCCTAACCCTATAATACCTACCTTTATTACTTCAGGCATTTTTTTCACTCCTAACTTTGACCTATTATTTCGACTTTCATTACTCCCGGAATCTTATATAAATCTTCCAATAAATCTTCAATATTGGAAATCAGATCCCTTGTTTCGATAGAAACTGTGGCATAAGCAACCCCTTGCAAGGGAATACCTTGATTAATGGTTAAAATATTTCCACGGACAAGGGCTATTTGATTTAAACATTTGGAAAGTATTCCGGAACGATCTTCCATGGTAATAGTAAAGGTAACTATTTTTTCTTTACTGGCTTCATAAAAGGGAAAAACACCATCCCTGTACTTATAAAAAGCGCTTCGACTTATACCAACCTTTTCAACTGCTTCATTTACCGTTTCCGCTTCTTTTTTGGCCAAAAGTTCCTTTACCATTGCCGTTTTCAGAATGGCTTCGGGTAAAATATCCTTACTGACGATATAAAACTTATTCTTATCTGTTCTAAACAATATAAATCATCCTTTGTCCATGCAGAATGGATAATAATCCTTATATGGTAGACATTATAGCACCGTTAAATTTTTTGTAAATATTTTTTTCAATTATTTTCTATAATTTATTTTATCTTTAAACAAAAAAAATCGGTCCCATGACCGATTAAATAATGATACAAATTATTCCACCGCTGCCCTCATTGACAATCCGTCGAATAGTTTCCTGAAGCTTTACTTGCACATTTTCAGGTATTTTCTGCAGCTTGCCCTGAATATTTTCCCTTACCAGCTCATGGAGGGATTTTCCAAAGATATCATATTGCCAAATAAGCTGTGGATTTTCTTCAAATTTTTCCAGCATATACCGGACTAAATCTTCGCACTGCCGTTCCGAACCCATCAAAGGTGTAATTTCTGTACTTACATCAGACCGGATTATATGGAGGGTCGGAGCGCTGGCTTTTAATTTAACGCCGAAACTGCCGCCTTTTTTGATCAATTCAGGCTCATCTAATTTCATTTCTGATAATATGGGAGCTACCATACCATAGCCTTTTTCATTGACATCCCGTAAAGCAGGTTCAAGTTTATCGTATTCCCTTTTGGCTTGGGCAAAAACTTTGGTAATCCTTAAAATGTCATGGAGTCCTTCGGCATCCATACCGCTTACTTCTCTGAAAACGCGATAAAACAGTCCGTCATCGGCAGACATTGCGATATGGGCTATTCCGGTACCCATGTCCATGTTTTCCAATACAACATCCTTTACAAAATCATAAGCCGCCAGATTCTCAATGGTTCCGTCAATATCTCTTAGCCTTCTGACCTGACTAATTGTAGAATGAACGGCATCTTCAAATTGAGCCCTTAACCAGTGTTCGCTTTCCAGTTCTTCTACCCATTTGGGCAAACTTATATTTACTTCGGTAACGGGAAACTCAAAGAGCACTTCTTCCAGAATTTGCATAATAGCCTGTTCATTCATCTTGGCTACATTTACGGGAATTACCGGGACATCATAATTTTCTTCCAAGTTACGGGCTAATTCCAGGGTTTCTACAGTGTCGGGATTTTTACTGTTTAGAATTACAATAAAGGGTTTATTTAATTCTTTTAGCTCATTAACAACCCGTTCCTCGGCAGTTACATAATTTTCTCTGGGAATGTCGGTAATTGAACCATCGGTTGTTATCACCAAACCAATAGTTGAATGATCGGTAATTACCTTTCTGGTTCCCAATTCTGCAGCCTCTTCAAAAGGCATTGGTTCTTCCGACCACGGGGTTCTAACCATCCTCGGCCCTTCAGCCTCAAAGTAACCAAGGGCGCCTTCTACGGTATATCCGACGCAATCTACCAGTCGAATATTGGCACTAATTCCTTCTCTAATTTGAATCTCGATAGCTTCATCGGGAACAAATTTCGGTTCAGTTGTCATTATGGTTTTGCCAGCACCACTTTGGGGAAGAGCGTCATTGGTTCGTTCCCGGTCATATTCATCAGTGATTCGAGGCAAAACCAACAGATCCATAAAACGTTTGATAAATGTCGATTTTCCTGTTCTGACCGGACCTACAGCGGAAATATAAATATTGCCACCGGTTCGATTAGTGATATCTTGAAAAACATCAAAATTTTCCATTACCTTTTCCCTCCCTTTTTGATTAAAATAATTTAGTTCTAGAAAAACAGATATATTTTTCATCCCTCCTCTTAATTGATCAAAGGTTGTAAGAATAATAGAAAATACTTTTTTTCAAAAAAGGCGGATTGGCACTCTTTAACAATACTATATATATGTCCTAACCCTTTGATTATTACTTGGAACAAAAAAAAAATGGCACATTGGCCATTTTTTGTTAATCACCATTGATTTTTATTTATTACTATTTCTTCCATTTCGTGGGTCCTCATCCGGGTCATAAGATTTACAACTGCTTCTTGAGGATTATTCCCATTAAAAAGTATATTATAAACTTCAGTGGATATTGGTAAATCAACCTCATATTTTTCTCCCAACTTTTGAATGGCTTTAGTGGTTCTAACACCTTCCACCACCATACCCATTTCTTTTAAGACTTCTTCCAGTTTTTTACCTTGGCCAAGGGCAATCCCGGCCCTCCTATTTCTGCTGTGCATGCTTGTACAAGTTACAACCAAATCCCCTATTCCCGTCAAACCGGCAAAAGTTAAGGGATCTGCTCCCATCTTTACTCCCAAACGGGCAATTTCGGTCATTCCCCTGGTAATCAAAGCAGCTTTAGTATTGTCGCCAAAACCCAAGCCATCGGAAATCCCTGTTGCCAAAGCAATAACATTTTTTAAAGCTCCTCCGATTTCCACCCCCACAACATCAGGATTGGTATAAACCCTAAATTTGGGAGTGATAAAAAGGTCTTGGACCGTTTCAGCTACTTCCCTTTTTACGGAAGCCGCCACAACGGTGGTAGGCATATCCCGGCTGACTTCTTCGGCATGGCTGGGACCCGATAAAACACAAAACCTTTGGCTGATACCGGGAATTTCATCTTCAAAAACTTGACTTAAGCGCATTAAAGTCTCCGGTTCTATCCCCTTGGCGGTATTGACAACTATCGAAGTGGGTTTCATTAGCAGCGCTAGTTTCTGCAAAACTTCTCGAATACCGTGGGTCGGAATGGCCATAACCACATAATCCAAATTTTCTACTGCTTCTTGGAGGTCAGAAACTACATTGATATTTTGCGGTAATAACACTCCCGGCAGGTATCTCAAGTTTTCTCTGATCTTATTAAGTTGCAAACCTTGCTCAACATCTCTGCACCATAAATTTACATTGATGCCTTTTTTGGCCAGGACAACTGCCAGCGCAGTTCCCCAACTCCCGGCACCTAAAATAGCAACCTTTTTCATTTACTCCTCCCCTTGGGAACAATCACTCTAGCACCCAGTTTGTTTTCCGTCCCATCCAATAATCTTTTTATATTTGTTGAATGCTTTAAGATAACAATACTGGCTCCAATTATAGAAAATATTATATAGGGTATTGGCTTTCCCGTAACTATCATGGCTATGGGAACAAATATGGTAGCCACGATTGAGCCCAGCGAAACATATCGGGTAACAAATACTATACTCAGCCAAATAAGAAGAGCAATAATAGTAATTTTCCAGGATAAAAAAAGGATTATTCCACAGCCTGTGGCAACACTTTTTCCACCTTTAAATTTCAAGACAAAAGGCCAAGTGTGCCCTGCCATAGCCGCCAAAGCCCCGGCTACGGTCAATACCTCGCCCCCTGAGGCATAGCCATACCAGGCTGCCAAAAATCCTTTTGCCGCATCCAATAAAAGAACAAAGATGGCCCGTTTAAACCCTAATACCCTCAGGACATTTGTGAATCCGATATTGCCGCTGCCATACTTCCGAATGTCTATTTTATATATTTTTCCGACAATAAAACCAAAAGGTATGGAGCCTAAAAGGTATCCCAACAAAACTAATTTTAGAAACGCCATCTCCCCAACCCCCTGTTATTCCTCTCTCTTTTTAATTATAAACCTTATGGGTGTACCTTCAAAACCAAAATTTTCTCTAATTTTGTTTTCCAAATATCTTTCATAAGAAAAATGAAGAATTTCCGGTTCGTTTACAAAGATAACAAAGGTTGGCGGTTTTACACCGGCTTGGGTAACATAAAATATTTTAAGTTTTTGACCCTTATCACTGGGTGTTGGATTGAGCTGGACAGCTTCATTTATCACTTGATTAAGGGTACCGGTAGGTACCCGGAAAGCATGCTGCTGGGCTACAAAATCTACCAAATCAATAATTTTTACTACTCTTTGTTTGGTTAAAGCAGAAACAAAAATGGTCGGAGCATATTGCATAAACAATAATTCGTTCCTCAGCTTTTTTTCATAGCGGTGTAAAGTTTTATCATCCTTTTCCACCAAATCCCATTTATTAATGACCAAAATACAGGCTTTGCCCTGCTCATGGGCATACCCGGCAATTTTCTTGTCCTGTTCCGTTAATCCTTCCACAGCATCAATAATCATTAAAACCACATCGGAGCGTTCTATGGCCCTTAGAGAACGAATTACACTATAACGCTCCGTGGGATTGGAAATTTTGCCTTTTCTCCGCATGCCTGCCGTATCTATAATCACATATTCCTGACCGTTGTGTTTAAATGGCGTGTCTACGGCATCCCTGGTGGTTCCCGGAATATCGCTGACAATCACCCTCTCCTGACCCAGTATTGCATTAACCAAAGAAGACTTGCCGACATTGGGCCTGCCGACAACAGCTATTTTTATTGTATCGGGGTCATAGGGTTCACTGATATTAGGAGGAAATAATTTAACCACCTTATCCAATAAATCACCGGTATTCATACCATGCATGGCTGAAATAGGATTGGGCTCTCCCAAACCCAACTGATAAAAATCAAACAAGGCTGCCGGATCCGAATAATCTTCAATTTTATTCACTACCAGCAAGACAGGTTTATTGGTTTTTCTTAATAACTGAGCCACTTCTTGGTCATCTAGGGTAATTCCTGTTTTACCGTCTACAAGGAATAATATAACATCAGCCTCTTCGATAGCAATTTGGGCCTGCTTTTTGATTTGAGCCAGAAAAATATCATCTTTATTTACTTCAATACCGCCTGTATCTATTACGGTAAATGGTATTCCCTTCCATTCGGCATCCCGATAGAGTCTGTCTCTGGTAACACCGGGAGTGTCTTCAATTATAGCCGCCATTCCCCCCGTTAATCTGTTAAAAAGAGTGGATTTGCCCACATTGGGCCTGCCTACTATTGCTACTATCGGTTTCAAATGCATCACTCCTTTAAAAGCCAATTTATTTAAGCAGAAAAGATTTGCTCAATCAATCCTTGAGCACTGTTCTCCACCGGAATGATTTCAATCCCCAGTTTTTCGGAAATAATGCTGGGTTTTAATCCATCGAGAAAAACATTTTCACCTTTTTTTAACATAACATCGGAAATAAGCACCTTAGATTTTTTCGGTACATCCCCCAGACCTTTTAAGAGATCCTCTCCCGTTAAAAGCCCGGTCACGGTAACCCTGGGACCGAAAAAATTATTCTCGATAACCTTGAGTTCCAAATTTAATCCCCTGATTTCATTAAGTTGACCGATTACCGGTTTTAAAACATGGCTACCTAATTTTCCCGTAGCGATAATATATAGTTTTTCTTCGGTATGACAGGGCAAATCTTTTTTTAACATCTCGAATTCATCTAAAAAAATGCGGCTAATTCCTATTCCGTTTTCCGTTTGGGGAAAACCGTCATAATAATCGGCTACGGGAAAATCCCGTTGGGCCTGAATGTAAATTTCATCCCCTAAATGAACCAAAGATATCCCAAATTTTTTCCGAAAAATAAGCTGTTTTTCGGCGACCCAATCTACTAAATCTTCTGCATATCTCCGGTTCAAAACAGGGAATTTTTCCAAATCTTTTCTGAATTTTGTCACACCTACGGGAACAACGGCAATAGATTGTATACCCGGAAATAAGGAACTTAAATCACTGATTGTTTTTTCCAGATGTTCACCGTCATTGATCCCGGGACATAGAACGATTTGGGAATGAATTTTTATTCCCCAATCAATAAGAGTTTTCAATTGTTCCATAATTAAGCCGGCTTTGGGATTGCTTAAAATTTTAGTTCTTAAAACCGGGTCGGTAGCATGGACCGAAACATATAAAGGACTGAGCCGTAATTCTTTGATTCTTTTTAAATCCTTAGCATTAAGGTTGGTGAGAGTAATAAAATTGCCTTGCAAAAAGGAAAGACGGTAATCATCATCTTTTTCATATAAGGATGGCCGCATGGCCGGTGCCATCTGTTCGACAAAGCAAAACAAGCATTTGTTACAGCAAGGGCGAATGCGGTCAAATACCGCCTGTTCAAAGACCACACCCAGACCTTCGTCATAATCCTTTTCAATTTCAAACAGGACCTTTTCTCCCGCTTTCTTTTCAACTAATAACTTTATCTCTTCATCAGCCCACAGGTACTGAAAATGGATTAAATCTTCAGGAATAATACCATTAATTTTAATAATCTTATCTCCCGGTTCCAAACCTAATTCAAAAGCCAAAGAATTAGGGAAAACCTCAGCAATAACTGCTTTTCCCATTATTTCACTCCAATTCCCATATACTTGTTTCCCATCCATTATCTATTATTACTCAAAACTAGTCAAGAAAAAGGCAGGAACCTTATGGGACCTGCTTTATCATTGATTGTTTCAGCATATTATCAATTTCCGAAAGCTTGCCTTTAAGCCACCGGGCAATTAATTTTTTATAAAAAAAAGGGAAAACATTATCCAAAATATGAAGTCTCCACAAAAACTTGGGAATGAATCTGCTGACATCATAAAGCTTAAGGTTTTGGGGATTAATGTCAATTATTTTGACCAAATCATATGCTGATTTAATAATTAATTGGGCCTCCGAGCCTGTGCCCAAGGTATAAACCTTGGTACCGGCCCCATAGGCTCCGATATATAAAAAAGTCCCTGGTTTCTTTGTAAATTCTCCAAAATAAGGGAGATTATAAATATCTTGAGAATTACAGTTTAAATCCAGATTTCCAACCAATAAGTTTGCAGCAACCAAAGAGGCATAGGTACCGGTAGGGCACAAGAAAACTATGGACATTCTTTATTTAACCTGCCGTACTTTGTTTTAATGATATTAACCAGATGGGAGAACTTTAAAAAAGAAATTTGTGTTCCTAAAATTACTATAGGCCTGCCAATAGCCGTAATCCCTAAAGCCCTGGAAAGGAATCCTCCTATTACCATCAACCAATTAACATAGGGCATAGTATCAATGAATAATAATTTTTCATTGGGATAATCCAGAATACAGGCTATACTGCGCATTATTGTTTCATAATGATAAGATAAATTATGCTTACTGCTTATGTATATTTTATTTCCATAATCATCTTCACCTATAAATCGAATTGAACCATGATCTTTTGCCACCTGTTTATCAAAAAATGGCAAACTCAGCAATTCTTGAGGTGTAGGTACAGTATTTTCCTTTAATAATCCTGCATGAATACATGCTGCCGTAACCGACGAATGGGAGCCGCCATAACAGTTATAAATAATATGCATTTTTCTCGCCTCTGATTAATGTTTGACAATAATATATACTCCATTTTCCAAATCGTGAACCATAGCCGCTAAAATCCGGCTTAACAGCAAAGCAATTCGCTCCGATTCTTGATCGTTTTCAGTGACAAATACCGCGACATTTCCTTGAACTTTATTGGGATAGGCTGTGACAACCGCTAGAATTCCATCCTTAATGGCAACATCCATAATTACCTCCCCAATCAATCACTGGCCTTGCGCCCTATCTCGCTGGAAAGGGGCTTTTGTTCCGCACTTTCTAAAACAGGAGTTCGATAAATAGCCTCAATAATACAGTTAATATCCTTTTCATTTGGTATAATAAACAACGCCAATTTTCCGGTATCGATATCCTTGCGTAAAAGGGGAGTCCAGTCAGGTTCACCTATCTCTAATTTACTTCCGACCAAAGCGGAAACATCGTGAAGAATAGCCTGCCGTTGTCCCATATTATTAAGGGTAGCCCGGGCATCATCATCCTTAGGATGAATGATGACTCCTACCCCTTCTTTCAAGATTTTCTCCTGGGAAGATTTTAAACCGACATTCATTATCACAATATTGTCAACCATTAAGAGTGAGTTATTAAAATGCAGATTTCCCGGTTTAACAATAGCAATATCTCTTACAAATTTCCCTCTCATTAAAAGACCGCTGATAACAATTGCCAATAATCCGCTTAAAGCACCTAACCAGAGATCGGTAAAAACTGCAACCCCTGTGGTCACCAGAGAAACAAACATTACTAAATAGTTCCTGGCCTCAAAGGTTTTGGCTATACCTTCGATGTAATCATGCCCCCGGGGTACCAGGCTCCTTTCTTCCAGTTTGGAAAGGGTTTCCCGCTCCATATTTCTAATATCCCGAAACTGTTGGGCTGCAATGGTCAAAAAGGTTACGGCCGTAAATTCTTTTTCCATTATAGCAGGCAATGCTATAGAAGCGAGAGCTGCAGCTATGACCCCCAAAGAAATGTGAGTAACATAGCCGTGAGGATAAGAAGGATATGAACGATAATCGTTTCTGAGCATAAAAATCCTGGCCAGTGTACCAATTGCTATACCCAAAATAATAATCTGTGAATACTTTTCCATTATTTTTTCCTTCTATAACTCCCTAAAAAACTGGCGAATTCTTTACCAAAACCTTTAATCCTATCCACAGAGCCTTTAAAGCTTCCAGTACTAATTAATAAAAAGCCAATGGCCCCTATGATAAAAATGGCTAATACCCAAACAATATTGGACCCTGTTCCCCCATCTATTTGTCGACCTGTTCTTTGTTGGGCCGGCGCAGCCTGTTGGGTCTGTCCCTTTATTCCTAAAAAATCAGGTAAAAGGGATGCGAATGCGCTGGCACCGTTGTTGGCAGCTTCTAAGGAATTGGTATGGGTTCCCACTTCTATTAAAATAGACCGGGGTGCCAAATCCTGGTTATAATTGCCTTTGGCAATAAATATACCTTTTATTAAACCCGGTTTTTGCTGATCATAAAAAGCCTTCATTTGCTTGGCGTATTCTAAATTTGCCTGCATATTCTGGTTTTGACGGCCTACTACCAAGCGCACTTTTGTCGCATCTACCCCGTCAACTTCATGGGCATAAAACTTTGGATCCGGCACACCGTCTCTATGGACATCGATAATGGTAACAGGCTGATTTTTTAAAAGCTGTACCGCTGTTCTTCTGGACCTTTCATATGCATTTGCGTCATGGGGGTCATGTTTATTTAAACTGACAATGGCCTTGACACCCTGCTTTTCTAAAACGTTTCCTATGACCTGGCTTACTTCAAGTATATCTCCACTTCCCGGTTTGCTTTCCTTTCCTGAGGTGGGAACATAGGATTCATCGGAATGGGTACTATATATAGCTACGGAACCATTGCCTTTTTCCGCTAAACTGCTTGCAAAGACAGCCTCTTCATTATAGGAAATTTCTTCTTTGCCTTTATATACACAATAAACGGTATCCCCTTCAATTTTTTCCACTTCATAGAGGGAATTATCGCTTAGAATAATCTGGTCTCCTTCATATACGTTCCTGGCCGTCTGGTCAATCTCCCGACCGGACTCTTTATCTACAAATGTATAATAACCGCCATCGGTTCTTTCCATTTCAAAAATGCCTATGCCGTCAAGTAATCCGGCAGTAAGTTGATTATCGGCTACAGCCTCTTTTTCATTCCCTTGGAAAAGATTATTGCTGTCGACAACGGCTATCGCCGCTAATACGAAGAGGAAAGTAATTACCCATAGAGATATGGCGCCTTTACTTTTTTTCATTCTTAATCTTCCCTCCCGTCATTTTCTTTAGAATTAAGGTCCTTTAAATTCTCAACCAGCTCCGGATCTCTTCCCCTGCTATCGGGGCCCCCTTGCAGTCTTTCCCGGCCTTCGCCTATTATTTCCGCCAGCATTTCAGCCAATATACCGGACAAGACAATGCTGTCAAAGGCTCCGGCTCCTCCGATATGGACAGTTCCTGGGATGCGGGTTGTAATTAAATATACCAAATGAAAAATATCCAGCAATAAGACGCCGATGGTTGCGGCAATAAAAGCCGCCCTTCTGGAGCGACCGGCAATATAAGCTATCGTTCCGGCAACAAGAGGATATATGTAAATAGGATCGATAACCATACTAAATTCGTCACGGCCTGGTCCCATTAATACACTACCAATAAAATAAATAATAACTCCTGTAAGTATGGCTCCAACCACGGCCCGGATTTTTTCTTTGCTTGTGCCGGCTTTACTTAATAAATAAACGGACAAAGCCAGCGGAACAATACCTCCGCCTATATTTAAAGTAACATCAATATTGCCGCGGTATAGAGGGATATCTATAAAACTACCAATTATTAAAGCAGCAATAACTAAAAAAGCACCTTTATCACTAAGACGCATCCGGTCAAGTACCCTGTCGGCAACGCCAAAATAAATTAAGATTGAAAGTGCCAATAATATTATTACTCCAAGATTAAGCCCCATAGCTAACCTCCCTTTCCGTTAATTTTACAAAATTTAGGATGCCCGAAAAATCCATTATTATTCCTCTGCCATAAAAATCACCTTATCAATTGGGACACAAAACAAAAAGGATGGTATAACGGTCTTAAATAAAAAAACCTGCCAATTGGGCAGGTAACTTGAAATTATATTATTTATTTTGTCAACGGCCACACTAATCATAAATTCGCCCTTCTGGCATACTTACTCGCGTCTATTCCCCTTAGTTCCAGCCATTCTCGGGTTTTACCCATGATAATTATGGGTTTTTTCGGCAACTCTTCCAAATTGCCGGCATCAATTAACAGCATGATTTTTTTTGCATCCAGGATGAGTTCTTCTACAAATTCAATGATTTTTTGCTCATCAGAGCGGCAGGCTAGTTTTAAAAAGGGCGATGCTATTCCCACCAAATGGGCTCCCAAAACCAGGGACTTAATAATGTCAAGGGCTGAGTATACCCCTCCCGAGGCACAGATGGTGGCATCTTTTAAATCTAAAGTTTCATTTATTTCAATTAAAGAAATTACCGTTGGAATTCCCCAGCTAACCAAGTCTTTAGCTATTTGAGATTTTTTCCTGGCATTTTCTATGGCGATAAAATTTGTTCCTCCGGCTCCTCCAATATCATAATAGCGGATATCTAACTCCTGAAGTTTCTTGACGGTTTCCATGGATAAACCAAAGCCTACTTCTTTTACAATAACAGGAACTTTTAATTTTTCCTTGATAACACCAATGTTTTCCAAAAGCTTATTAAAATTTCGGTCTCCTTCATTCATTACCAATTCCTGAGCCAAATTAAGGTGGAGCTGTATCCCGTCGGCATGGATCATCTCAACGGCTTCCAAAGCTCTCCGCCAGTCCGCCAAGGCACTGACATTAGCCAGTATTACCCCATCAGGATTAACCTCTCTGACAATTTGAAAGGTTTTTTGCCAAGTCCGGTCTTCCAAGGCTGCCGTTTGAGATCCCACAGCCATGGCAATACCGCAATGTCTGGCGGTAAGGGCCAATTTTTCATTAATTTTTTCCAAACCCGGAGCTCCTCCGGTCAAAGCATTTATTATTAAAGGAAATTTAAGTTTTTTCCGGAGAAAAACAGCCTCTGTATTTATAGATTCCAAATCGCGACTGCTTACAGCCTGGTGAATGAGATGTAAATCATCAAATCCGGTTTCTTGGGGTCCGGAAGAAATACTAATGGCATGTTTAAAATGCTCAAGTTTGCGTTGAGAACGTATAGACAATAAAACCACCCTCAAAAATAATAAATATCTGATTTTTAGAGCGAAAGAGACGTAGCGCCTGCTACGTCTCTATTATCATTCGTTTTTAATATCATTTAAAATATCTCCGACTACATCGCCAATTGTTACTCCGGAAGGCTCTATATGCTCAGTTGGATAGGACTCATTGCGATTTGCTTCCTTCTTTTCTTTTACCGGCCGGGAAGTGGCTTCTTTAATGCTTAAACTCATGCGTTTTTTCTCAGGATCAACGTCTAAAACCTTAGCTTCTACCTCTTGCCCGATGCTAACTACATCCTCGGGTTTTTCCACCCTCTCCCAGGCTAGTTGGGAAATATGCACTAAACCGTCAATACCGGGTTCTACTTCAACAAATACACCAAAGGGAGCAATACGAACCACTTTACCTGTAATTGTAGAACCGGGCGAATATTTCTGAGCAGCGGTTTCCCAGGGACTGGGTATTAATTGTTTCAACCCCAAGGAAATCCTTTCTTTTTCCTTATCTACAGCCAAAACATAAACTTCTATTTGGTCTCCTTCTTTGACAACGTCTCTGGGATGATTTACCCTGCCCCAACCCATTTCGGAAACATGAAGCAGACCGTCCACACCGCCTAAATCAACAAAGGCGCCAAAATCGGTGATTCTTTGCACAACACCTTTCCGAGTTTGTCCCGGCTCTATTTCATTCCAGAGTTTAGCTTTATTCTGTTCATATTCCTCATCTAAAACAGCTTTGCGGGATAAAACGGCTTTACGGTCCTTGCGGTTAAATTCAATAACTTTAAATTTAAGTTTCTGACCGATAAACTGTTCCAAATTTTCAACATAGCCCCTATCCATTAATGAAGCCGGAACAAAGCCGCGCATTCCAACATCAACCAAAACCCCGCCTTTAACTACTTCAATTACTTCGGCTTCGATTATGCTGTTTTCTTCAAAAGCCTTTTCCAGTTTAACAAGGGCTTCTTCTTGATCCGCTCTCCTTTTGGAGAGAATCATATTACCCTCGGAATTTTCCGCCTTGAGAACCAAAGCCTTAATTTCTTGCCCTACCTTCACAAAATCATTGGGATTTTCCACTTTCCGATATGACAATTCATTGCTGGGAATAATACCTTCTGATTTTCCACCTACATCAACCAGGACTTCATCATTATTTATCTGAACAACCTTGCCGGTCAAAATATCCCCTGGCTTTACCTCCTCATATTTAGTCATATCTTGTTCCCATTGTTCCTGCATTTCTGTTGTTTCCTCTACTGTTGGTTCTGTTACTTGCTCCTCAACATTGTTTTTAATTTCTTCCATAGTCCTGACAACCTCCTCAATTATCCAATCTGGTGTCGATGCACCTGCCGTTACTCCTACTGCATTTATACCATCAAACCAAGCTTCTTCAATATCTTCAGCCTTCTCAATATGCTTTGTAAGAACACCGGTCTTCCGGCATAAATCTGCTAGTTGTTGAGTATTGGCACTATTTAATCCCCCTACAACAAGCATTAGATCAACCTTATTAGCTAATTCCCAGGCTGATTTTTGCCGTTCGAGGGTTGCTGAACAAATGGTATTAAAAACCACTAAGTCCGGATATTTACCTTCCAAAAAGCTGACTACTTTGTTGAATTTCTCGGTATTTTCCGTTGTCTGGGCTACAAAACAGATTTTTTGACCAGTTAAATTAAGATGATTTAATTCTTCCAAATCCTGAAAGGCAATTCCTTTATTTAAAGCCCAGCCTAAAATTCCTTTTACTTCCGGATGGTCTTTATTTCCCATTATTAGTATTGTATAATCTTGTTTGGCATATTCATTAGCAATTTGCTGTACCTTTTTAACAAAAGGACAGGTACAGTCTTCCAATTGTTTATCTTTTAGCTGATCATAAACCTCAGGGGGAACACCATGGGTTCTGATTAAAACTTTTTTTTCTTCAATATCATTTATATTATCCCGGGGAATGATACCCTTATTTTTAAGGCGGGTAATTTCTTGCGGGTTATGGATCAAAGGTCCAAGGCTGGCAATGGGCCTTTGTTCCTTTTCCACAATTTCTTCCCCTTTTTTTACAGCCCTTTTGACGCCGAAACAAAAACCGGAATAGGGCGCAACTATTATTTGCAATACTATCAGCCCCTGGAAATAATAGAATATTTTACTTGAATATTATAAGTTTTTATATATATCGGCAAAATATCCTTCTTATTTTATCAATAAATCATTAACTTTATTTTGTAAGGCTGCCGTGATTTCCTCTAATTGCTCACTGCTCATTTTCCCTTCTGCCAATTGGGCGGGATAAATAGGATCGCCTATTAAAAGTTTTACTTTTACTCTCAATCCCTTAACCAAGATATTATTAGTACCTGACAACCCTATCGGAACCAAGGGTGCATTAGCTTTATGGGCAATAAGGGTTACCCCTGGCTGAAAGGGCAACAGTTTTCCCGGTTTCCCTCTGGTTCCTTCCGGGAAAATACACAAGACCTTATTCTCATTTAACACTTTAAGACTCTCCCGAATGGCATTGCGGTCCGCTGCCCCTCTTTTGACCGGAAAAGTACCCAGTTTTCTTATAATACTACCTATAATAAATATTTTGAATAATTCCTCTTTAGCCATAAAATGTAGTTTTCTCGGCAAAGCAATGGCTAAAATTACCGGGTCCCAATTGCTGACATGGTTGGAAGCCAACAATACAGGACCTTCCGGGGGAATTTTTTCTATATTTTGAACCTCAATTTTTACAAAAGGAATCATGAGACATTTTACAATAAATTTTAATACGCTATAAAGCACGGTTTTCCCCCTCCAAAACAATCTTCTTGATTTTGGACACTACTTCATTCAAAGACATATTACTGGTATCGATAATAACCGCATCCCGGGCAGGTTTTAGTGGTGCGACATCCCTGGTGGAATCCATTAAATCCCTTTGGGCTATATCATCCAATACCCCGGCATATTGGACATTATATCCTTTTTCTTTTAACTCTTTTAATCGCCGATTAGCCCGTTCTTGTAAAGAAGCAGTAAGAAAAAATTTATATTTGGCATCGGGTAAAACAACGGTCCCTATATCCCGGCCATCCATAATAACATTTGCAGTTAAACTCAAATTTCTTTGTTTTAGAACCATTATTTCCCTAATCTCCGGTATGGAGGCCACTTTGGAAACCAGTTTGTTAACACCGGGAGATCTAATTAGTTGGGTCACATCTTCACCGTCACAATATACCAATTGATTGGCAAAACCTTGACCATTGTCAAAGGTAATACTGGTCTTCTCGGCCAGTTCTTTTAATAACGAAATATCGGTAAGATCCAGCTTTTCTTTGATTATTTTATAAGTCAGAGCCCGATACATGGCACCGGTATCTATATAAATATAACCTAATTCTTGAGCCAATATTTTGGCAACGGTGCTTTTACCGGCGCCGGCAGGACCATCTATAGCTATTTGAACGGTTTTTTTCATGCTTATAATTCCTTTCGAATCATAGCCGTAAAACTGAGCGGCAGACTTTGAAATTTTATTATATTTAGCCTTTTTAAAGGACAGCAGCCAATCTTTTTATTTCTTCCATCAATATTTTAAAGTTATTAGGAGTTAAAGACTGTTCCCCATCGGAATAAGCTTGACTGGGTTGAGGATGAACTTCCAGCATCAATCCGTCGGCACCTGCCGCAACCGCAGCCTTGGCCATGGGCTTTACTAATTTCCATTTTCCTGTACCATGGCTGGGATCAACAAAGATGGGTAAATGGGAAAGCTCCTTTATGGCAGGCACTGCCGATAGATCTAAAGTATTCCTTGTATGTGTCTCAAAGGTTCGGATTCCCCGCTCGCATAAGATAATTTTTGAATTGCCTCCTGCCATAAGGTATTCTGCAGCTAACAGCCATTCTTCCAAGGTTGCCGCCAGCCCCCTTTTTAACATCACAGGTTTGTCCATGGCTGCCAGCTCTCTTAACAAAGAATAATTTTGCATATTCCGGGAGCCTATTTGCAGGATATCCGCATACTTACATACCAGCTCTATATCTTTAATATCCATAATTTCGGTGATTACCGGCAAACCCGTTTGTCTTCCGGCTTCTGCTAAATAGATTAAGCCCTCTTCACCCAATCCTTGAAAAGAATAAGGAGATGTCCTGGGTTTAAAGGCTCCTCCTCTTAAAATAGTAGCACCGGCTTCCTTTACGGCAAAAGCTGTCTCCATAATCTGTTCTTTGCTTTCTACCGCACAGGGACCGGCAATTATTTGAATTTTACCTGACCCTATCTCAACGTCTCCGACCTTTATAACAGTATTATGGTTTTTATATTCTTTGCTGACCAGTTTATAGGGCTTTGTAATGGGAATAACCTTTTCCACAAAACCCATAGCCTCTAAGGCAACTAATTCTAAACTGTTATCTTTTTTTTCCACAGAAATTACCGTTTGCCCGTCTATTTGATACACTTGGGGATTAAGTTTTTTTTCCGCCAAATTATTATAAAGATTATTTATTTGTTCAGTTGTAGCGTTAATTGATAGTGTAATTAGCAATAATCTTTTACACCACCTTGGTTTTAGTCCAAATTTCTAAAATCCGGGGCCAATATTTATTAAACTCATCTATGGTCAAAACCAATGCCTCAAAATTGGTGAATTCTTTTAGCTCATTAAAATCTACTCTTCCCGTTAAGAGCATACCGTTTTGTTGAACAAAAACATTAAAGGGAGTTTCCTCTAATAAAATTACCGGACAACTATACTCTTCATCCCTATGAGGCATGATGATGCCATTCAGTTTACAGAAGTAAACCAATTCTTCGATTTCATATTTAAAATTGGTATGTAATTCTCCGAAAATGGTTAAATAAAACGGTATCCGTTCAATTATTTCTCTTATTTTTTCCGCATTTTCTTGATAAAGAGAAAATACTAAACCCTGAATGGGGTATTTATATAAGTATTCAATCTGTTCTAAAGCTATATCCTTGATAAAAACCCGCATTTTCTTCTCCCTCAGGCAATGGTCCTGTGAGCCAAACCGATGGAAACTTCATCCAAGTGCAATAAACCTATACCCAAAAAAACGGCAACACTAATATGGTCATTATGCCGGGCTATTCCTAACTTTCCGCCGACGTTAAGACCGACGGCTTTAGGCATTATTTGGGATAAGGCTTCTCTGGTCGCCCCGGCTACAGCTCCTTCCTCTGAATGGGTATCTTTTATTACACCTTCCCGTTTGGCAGCCACAATAGCTCTTTCCACAATTTTTTTGACTGATGACAGATATTCTCCTCCACAGTCTACTGCAGCCGTTTTTATGCCTAAATCAAGATAAGCTTGTTTGGCCTTTTGTTCCTCTTCTCTGGTCTCCGTCAAAGCCAATTTAATGGCCACACTGGCTATTTTTCTGCTTCCATAATTCATATTTATCCTCTCCTAATTCAACCCCACCGCAGGATTAAATCCATAAGTTTATTCACCTGGAATTATAGTATAATATGGTAATTATTGCAACAAGCTTTAATTTTCTATGGCAATCACCGCTTTTTCTCCTTTTTTTACATTTATTATACCGTCTTTAATTTTCATTTCCTCAGATGGTATGATATGAATTCGCAAATCCAGGGAATACCTGGAAGCATCAATAGTGATTAAATCCCCTTTTTTCGCCAGAAAACTAAATTGCATATTGGAAAAGTCGCCGATTTCCATATCATTAAGCAAGATTTTAGCCTCCGGTAGGCTTTTGATATTAGTATTTAAAACCTTGAGAGTAATATTTTGTCCTGCCAGGTCAACATTACCGGCCTGTTGGATTTCAGCCAATCGAATGGGCTCTCCCTCTAGCCTATCCACTAAACTTAGTTTTAGATTATAAGGCTGATAATAGATTATTGTTTGAGAAAGCAAAACTAATATTAATGATAAAAATATAATTTTTATTAACACTTTCGCAAACAGCTTTTCAAAAATATTTATAATGCCCAAGGAATAACCCCCATGAAAATGGTTTTATTCCTAGGCTATCCAAATCAGCCGGTGATTAAACCAGGGCAGCGCTCTCCCCGGCTACAAAGCCGGTGGAAAAAGATGCCTGAAGATTATAGCCGCCGGTATTGCCATCGATATCCAATACTTCGCCGGCAAAATATAATCCCTCAACCAGTTTTGATTCCATAGTTTTGGGATTGACTTCTTTTACATCTACTCCTCCTCTGGTAACAATGGCCTCAGTTATCGGCCGGGGCCTGGTCAATTTTAATTCAAAGGATTTTAAGACCTTAAGAAGGTTTTGTCTTTCTTCCTTGGTAATTTGATTCATTCTTTTATCTTCAGGGATTTGAGATTTATGGATAACCACAGGTATTAATTTATTGGGCAGCAATTCATCCAAGCTGTTTTTAAAATATTTATTGCTGAATTTATTTATTTCCCGAATAAGTCGTTGGTCCAATTGTTCCCAAGAAAGAGCAGGTTTTAAATCAATGGCTAAGATTAAAGGATTCGAATCATTAAGCCAATAATCTACAGCATAACGACTGACGGTAAGGATTATGGGTCCGGAAACTCCATAATGGGTAAAAAGCATCTCGCCAAAAGCTTCGGCCAATATTTTCCCATTGGCGGTTTTAATGGTTATAGAAACATTTTTTAAACTTAAACCCTGTAATTCTTTTATCCACCTTTCTTCAACTTCCAAGGGAATTAAGGACGGCCTAAGAGGAACTATAGTATGGCCCAGCTTTTGGGCCCAGTTATAGCCGTCTCCCGTTGAACCGGTACCGGGAAAAGACAACCCTCCGGTGGCAATTATCACCCTTGGAGCAGACAAGGTACGTCCGTCGCCCAAAAGCACGCCGGAGATTTTTTTATCTTTAACGATAATATCAATTACATTTACTCCGGTAAGAATATTAACCTGGCCTTGTATTAAATACTTTTTCAAGGCTTCAACAATATCCCGGGAGCTGTCGGATTGAGGAAAAACCCTCCCGCCTCTCTCAACCTTTAACATAACTCCAAAGTCCTTAAAAAAATTCACCAAATCAGTATTGGAAAAGGCATTAAAAGCCCCATACAAAAATCTTCCATTTCCTGGGAAATTTTTAATCATCTCTTCGATTTCACACAAATTGGTTACATTGCAGCGGCCTTTTCCGGAAATTAAAATTTTCTTGCCCAGGATTTTATTTTTTTCAATTAAAGTAACCCAAGCTCCTTTCTGGGCAGCTCTGCCGGCGGCCATCATTCCACCGGCCCCTCCCCCAACAACAATAACCTTTGGTTTATAGTTTTCCATCATAATTCCCCTTTAAAATTTGCTTATGCAATGATATTATTATAAACCAAAGCTCACGAAAAAAACTACATTAACCTAGATAAACATTAAAAAAAAGAGCTGTGAATTTCACAGCTCTTCTTCGTTAACTGGCCGATTTTTCACTTTTCTTTTTTGCAGCATAGGATTTAGCCAATATTTCAACAGTATGATAAATGGGAACATTATGATTAAACCTGTTCATGCCATCACCCAGCTGCATGATGCAAGCTCCGCAACCGGTTACAACAGCATCAGCTTTTGTGGCTTTAATGTTGTCAATTTTATGCTTATGAATTGACATGGACAGATCATAATGGGTGAGACTGAAAGATCCCGCACTGCCACAGCAACGGTCAGCATGTTTCATTTCTATCAATTCCAGTCCCGGAATTGCTTTGAGAATTTGCCTTGGAGAATCTTTTACACCCATACCCCTGTTAAGATGGCAAGGATCATGATAAGTTACTTTCATGTTAACCGGACCCAGCTTGGATTCGTCTAAACCGATTTCTTTGACAATGAAATCAGAAATGTCCATGATTTTATCGGCGATTTTCTTGGCTTTTGCATAATATTCGGGATTATCTTCAAAAATTTCCAAATAATGCTTTTGGAACATGGACCCGCAAGAACCGCAAGCGGTTATAATTTTATCAACATCCAGTTTGCTGAATAAATCCACATGGGATTTGGCCATTTCTTTTACCGTATCGCTGTCACCATGGGCAAGAACGGGCATAGCACAGCAGTGTTGGTCTTTGGGAATAATAACTTCCACATTATTGGCTTTCAAAACATCAACCAATGCTTTTCCGGCATCGACATAGATAAAGTTCATGGTACAGCCGGTAAAGAAAGCTACCTTTTTAACCGGTTTATCAACTTTGATAACCTCAGGCAAAAGGTTTCTTAGTGGAGTAGTTGCCAAAGGAGGAATGATTCTCCGCATATCCAATCCAAAAGGAAAACGAGGATAAGCACCATTAAGGGTTTTATGCTTTTTAAAGGCCAAACCTTGGAACATACTACCGGTTTTCATACCCATATTAAAGAGACCCGGTCTTTTTAATGTTCCAAAGATTGCCTTCTTAATTGGATGCAGTCCTTTCTTTTTAACCAGGGCAGATCTGGCTGCTAAAATGATTTTATCAACCTGGACACCACAGGGACAATGTTTAACACAAGCCTTGCAGGTCAGACAAAGGGCCAGTTTTTCGGCCAGACCTTCAGTATATTCCAAGTCGCCCTTCAATACTGCATCAACCAGTTTTATTTTACCACGGGCAACGGCCCCTTCTTTTTTTTCTTCCAAATAAATGGGACATACTTCCTGACAGTTTCCACATTTCATGCAATTTAGTATTTCGGCCTTAACAGCATCAAGGGAGTCGTACATGGTTGCCATAGTTAATTCCCCCCAAACATTTTACCGGGATTCATAATTCCGTCAGGATCAAGGGCGTCCTTGATCTTTTTCATTACTGCCATTCCTTCTTTACCAAATTGCAACTCCATATATTTAGCTTTTGCCATACCTATGCCATGTTCACCGGATAATGTTCCGCCTAATTCTAAAGCAACTTTGAATATTTCATCAACGGCTTTATGAACTCTTTCCATTTCTTCAGTATTGGATTCATCGGTTAAAATGGTCGGATGGAGATTGCCGTCACCGGCATGACCAAAGGTTCCTATTTTCAGATTATATTTCTTAGCAATTTCATCCAAAGCTTTCAGCATATCCGGAATCTTGCTTCTGGGAACGGTAGCATCTTCTAAAACAGTGGTTGGTTTAACCTGAGCCAAGGCCGGCAAAGCTGCACGGCGTGCGGCAAAGATGGAATCTCTTTCTTTATCACTGTTAGCAATTTTAATTTGGGTTGCACCGTCTTCTTTACAGATTCTTTGTACTGTATCAAATTCATTTAAAACAACCTGTTCAACACTTCCGTCAACTTCTATAACCAAAATCGCAGCCGCATCGGTGGGTAAACCAATCTTGGCATAATTTTCGACAGTACGAATAGTAACGTTATCCATTATTTCCAGTGTAGCGGGAATAACCTGGTTCTTGATAATATCGGCAATAGCTTTACCAGCATTTTCAATATTATCGAAAATAGCCAACATACTTCTTCTGTATTTGGGAGCCGGAATCAGTTTCACTGTAATTTCAGTAATGATTCCCAATGTGCCTTCAGCACCGGTAAATAATTTGGTCAGGTCATAGCCGCTAACGTTTTTAACGGTTTTACCGCCTGTCCTAATAATATCCCCATTGGCCATTACCACTTCAAGACCCATTACATAATCTTTGGTAACACCATATTTTAAGCCTCTCAGTCCACCGGAACATTCACTGACCGAGCCACCCATGGTAGCTGTTGTTACAGTTCCGGGGTCGGGCGGATAAATCAAACCATAAGGTGCCACTGCTTCATTAAGTCTTTGGATTACTAAACCAGGCTGAACAACTGCGACTAAATTTTCAGCATCAATTTCCAAAATTTTATCAAATTTCAACATCGATAACACAATACCATTTTCAACGGGGATAGTGCCACCACTTAAATTGGTACCGGAACCCCTGGTAGTAATGGGAATTTTGTGTTGGGATGCCAATTTTACGATTTTAACAATTTGTTCCTTGGTTGTAGGAGTAACAACTACATCAGGCAAAATATGGGGAACATCAGCAGTTCCGTCAAAGGAATAAGTGATCAAATCTTCTTTAGAAGTCAAAACATTTTCTTTGCCAACAATCTTAATTAACTCATTCAAAATATTTTGAGATAACAATAGAAATCCCTCCTCACCAAAAATTCAGAATAATTTAGAAAACTCAAATAGATAGTTAAGGGGAGAATAGCTTCTCCCCTTAAACAATTATAAAATTTTTTTAACTTTCCGGCAACAAATTTCTAGTTAATTGGGAATGGGTTAAATCCACTGTAGATCAGACTGGAAACAACGATTGCTACGATAATGGCGTAAATGAAGCATGGTATGGAGTTTCTACGGATAATCAATCCTTCAACACCGATAGCACCCACGGTTGCACAGGCGGCAACAACGTTGTTAACGCAAATCATGTTACCAATGGCGCCACCGATAACCTGCATAGCAACAATGAGGATCTGTGGCATCTGAAGAATTGATGCAGTTTCAAACTGGAAGGAAGCGAACAGAATGTTGGAAACAGTATTGGAACCGGAAATGAAGGCTCCCAGTATTCCTATAAAGGGTGCAAAGAATGGGAAGCTGGCTCCGGCAATACCTGCAGCGGCCTTAGCCATCGCAGTCATCATACTGTCCAAACCACCGGCGTTAACATGGGAATTAAGCATTAACTGTACCATAGCAACACCGGCTACTAAGGCAATGGCAGCACCGGTAATCTGTTTGAAGGTATTCTTCCAGGCAGCGGATATTTGTTCGCCATTCATACCATGGATAACATGGGTCAGTAATGCTACCAGGATAAAGGGCACGGTACCGGGTAACCACAGGTATTGTAAATTATAAGTTAATCCTTCTACACCAGGAATGGGGAATTTAATCATCTGAGCCGACATCCATGCTTTAAGCCCGAAAGCGGGAACACGGGAAACAACAAGTATTAATGCTATGATAACATAAGGAGTCCAAGCTTTGACCAAAGACATTTTGGCTTCGCCGACATCACCGGTATCAACGACGGATTTCCATTCATCGGCCCATTCGGATTTGTCCGGGAAATCCCAAGGAGTTTTGGGTGTGAAGAAATTATTCTTAGCAGCCAAAACAACAATCACTAATCCGATTAAGGAACCAACCAATGATGGGAACTCAGGACCTAAAGTCCAAGCGGTAATCAGATAAGGAACAACGAAGCAGATACCGGCAAAAATAGCAAATGGTGCAGCAGCCAAACCATGTTTAAGTGATTTTTCCTTGCCGAAGAAATAAGTCATTAAGCAGATACCTAACAGAGGAACAAAAACACCGCACATAGAATGGAAAAGAGCTACATATTTGGCTAAAGCCAGGTTGAATTCTGCAGTACGGGCTGCATCAAAACCGGCATTGTTAAGGTTTCCGGCAATGGTACTCATAGCACCGGCAATGGGAGTACCAACGGCACCGAAGGAAACCGGAGTACTGTTAAAAATAAGTGCAACCAGAGCGGCTGCCAATGGCGGGAAACCAAGACCAACAAGCAGTGGACCGGCTAATGCGGCGGGAGTACCGAAACCGGCAGCACCTTCGATAAAGGCACCGAACATCCAACCGACAATTATTGCTTGAACGCGACGGTCTTTGGAAACACCCATGAAACCATTGTTAATGGTAGCCATGGCACCGGATTGTTTTAAAGTATTAAGAATTAAAATTGCGCCAAAAATAATTACCAGTACGTCAAAAGCCTTACCAACACCGTAAATGGAATAACCTAACACGTGTTGAAAATCCATTTGCCAAATAGTTAAAGCGATTATACATGATAATAGCCAGGAAATGGGAAGAGCCTTTTTAGCAGGCCAGTTAAAAGCTGCCATCAAAATGATTGTCACCAGAATGGGCAAAAATGCCGCAAATGCATACATTAAACTTCAACCTCCTCACATTAGTAAACTAAAAAAGATGGAAATTTTTGCACTTTTCTTGTTTTTTTCTCTACCCTCCTTTTCTTTTCCTTCAGTTATATAAAATTAGATATTTATTAAAAAATTCCTTCTTTTTGCGATTATTAAAAAAAAAAAATATTTTTTATTTTATGATAATTTGCAAAAAAAATAT
>JAAXZE010000159.1 GCA_012720075.1 Clostridia bacterium | reverse complement strand
TATTTCTATCTCTTTATGATATAAATCGCCACTGAAATTTAAAAGATATACTTCCATAGATAATAAAGGTTGAGAATTTACCGTTGGCTTATTACCAATATTTAAGACGCCTAAGTATTTTTTGTTATCAACCAGTACTTTAACGACATAAACCCCGTTACCGGGGATTAAGAGATCACTATCCCATTCCAGATTGGCTGTAGGGAAACCTATTTTTCGACCGATTTTATTTCCCTCGATAACTTTTCCGGAAATGGCAGGCTGATAACCTAGTAATTTCTCTGCTTCCTTTATATTGCCTTCTTTAAGATATTCTCTTATTTTAGTACTGCTTACCAATTCATTATCTACATAAAAAGGCTCCATGATAGTTACTTTCACATTTCGGGGAGCAGCCAGGTTAATTAACATATCCGCATTTCCCATCCCTTTATAGCCGAAAGAATAATTAAAACCGGCAACAACATGGGAAGTTTGAATTTTTTTTATTAATATTTCTTCAACAAAAACCTGGGGAGAAATAAGAGAAAATTCACGGGTAAAGGGAATAATTAAGACATTTTCCACACCCAAGGATTCTATCAGTTGCAGCTTGGTTTTAAAGGAGTTTAACATTTTTATATTTGCATTAAATAACATTTGGGGATGGGGAAAAAAAGTAAAAACCAGTGTTTCTCCTTTAATCTTTTCTGCTATTTCTTTAGCCGTTTTAATTAGCTTCTGATGTCCCAAATGCACGCCATCAAAGTTACCGAGGGCAGTAACAATCGGTTTATCGGGTTTAACGTATTGCTGCATGCTGGTAAAAATCTTCATGAATCCCTCACCTAAATACCTTTTCAGGTTTAAAATAATTTTCTTTTACAAACCCGATGGCTAATAGTTCCTGGTTTTTGTCCAAAACCTTATATTTCCCCTGGTTAAAAACCGGCTCCAAAGATGTAGTTATTGGAACACTATTGCCATGGGCAATTTTCATAAGTTCCCGGTCGGAGAATTTTAAAACGGGCCAGTCCCTTAAACTATCGGACATACTAATTAAAAATATTTCGGGGTTTAATTGATTTATTTCCTCCAGGGTAAAAGCGTCTTGAATATGGAAAATCCCCGATTCTATTCGCATTAAAAAGGACATGTAAGCACCGGAATTAATCGCTCTTCCGATGTCCTGGCATAAGGTTCTGATATAAGTACCTTTACTGCAGGTTACATCAATAAGAGCGCTTTTATAATTATAATCAATCAGCTTTAAATCATAAATATGTATTTTCCGGGCTTCCCGCTGGATATCCTTACCTTCTCTGGCCAATTTATATAAAGGTTGTCCTTTGACTTTTAAAGCCGAAAACATTGGAGGTATTTGTTCTATTTCTCCGACAAAATTACCCAATGCCTTTTCAAACTGTTCTTTTTCCAATACAGGCAAGGCCGAAGTCTTTATTATCTTTCCGGAGCTATCTTGAGTATCGGTTTCATAACCGAAAACCATCAGAGCTCGATAACGTTTGGTAGAAGCAGTTAAATATTCAGCCAAACGGGTAGCCTTTCCAATACAGATAGGCAGCACACCAATTGCATCAGGGTCCAGGGTTCCGGTATGGCCGACTTTTTTGGTTCTAAGTATTTTTCTTATTTGCTGAACAACATCATGGGACGAAATCCCAGCTGGTTTAAGAACATTTATTACACCATCCAAATGGTTTGCCCCTCCTCAGGTCACACTTTCCATGACAACCCTTAAAACACTGGATATGGCCTTATCCAAATCTTCGTTTACAGTACAGCCTGACGCCCTAGGGTGACCACCACCGCCAAATTTTTCCGCTACTAAGTTTACGTCAGCCCATTTTTTTGAACGGAAACTTACTTTAACTTGCTCAGGGGCCATTTCTCTGAAAATAATGGCTACTTCTACACCGGAAATATTCTTTAGATAGTTTATTAAACCTTCCGTATCTTGGTCGGTGGCCCCGCTGGAAGCAAAATCATACTGTTTGATTGCTGCCCAACAAATCTTGTTATCGGAACAAAATTTAAGATTGTTGAGAATATATTTTAGTAGGTTAATTTTACTGATATTAATGTTTTCATAATAATTTAGTCTCACCAGACCCACATCGGCACCTCGATTTATTAAATCGGAAACTACCAAATGGGTTGTGGCCGTTGTATTTTCATAAAGAAAGGAACCGGTATCAGTACTTATACCGGTATATAAAGCAGTGGCAATATCTTTGTCAATCTTGACATGTAATAACCCTAACAAATCATAGATTAATTCGGCTGTTGCGGCGGCACTTGGTTCAACCCAGTTTAAATGGCCAAAATTAGTATTGCTTATATGGTGGTCAATATTTATTACCACCGAATTGCTGCCGACAATGTTTTCAACAGGGTAACCGACCCTATCCAAGGTGGCACAATCAAGAAAAATCATTAACGCGCTAGGGCCTGTATTTTCATCATGAGGTTTTATTAATTCCCAATTTTTTAAAAATCTATAGGTTTGGGGAACAGGGTCTTTATTAATCATGGTAACTTCCATTCCCAGTTGTTCCAATCCCAAGGCAAGAGCAATTTGTGAACCTAAAGCATCACCGTCGGGGTGACAATGAGAAACAATGGTTATTTTGTCGCTTTTTTTAATTTGTTCTTTAATCTTCACTATTTCGGTCATTATTAGCTTCCTCTTCCCGGTTTATTTTGGATAGAATAGCCGATATTTTCGCTCCATGTTCCAGAGAATTATCAGGCTTAAATAAAAGTTCAGGGACGAACCTTAAGCGGACTCTCTTTCCTAATTCAGTCCTTATGAAACCGGCAGCTTTTTTTAATGTCTCCAGTACCTCTTTCTGCTCTTCCTTGTTTCCGTAAAAACTGACAAATACTTCAGCATAGCGAAGGTCGCCGGTGACCTTAACATCGGTGATGCTTAATAGACCCTTAACTCTTGGATCTTTTAATTCCATATGAATGATATTAGCCAGTTCTCTTTTAATTTCTTCTGAAATCCTATTGGAACGAACTTTACCCATTTAATTCACCTCAAATAATTATAGTGCCCTTTTTATTTCTTCAAAGGTATATGCCTCTAAAATGTCACCTTCTTTTATGTCATTAAACCTTTCTATCCCTATTCCACACTCGTAACCGGACAGAACTTCCTTAACATCGTCTTTGAAACGTTTAAGGGATGCTAGCTCACCATCATGAATTACCACACCATCTCGGACAACCCTTATCTTGGCATTACGGGTGATTTTACCTTCAGTTACATAACACCCTGCAACGGTACCTACCTTAGGAACTTTAAAGATAGCTCTTACTTCTGCTTGACCTAATTCCACTTCTTTAATTTCCGGTGCCAATAAACCGCTCAGGGCAGCCTTCACATCATCGATGGCATCATAAATGACTCTATAGGTCCGAATATCGATATTTTCTTTTTCCGAAGCTTTCTTTGCATTAGAATCAGGACGAACGTTAAAACCAATAATAATGGCATTGGAAGCAGTTGCCAGCATTACATCGGTTTCAGTGATACCGCCTACGGCCGAATGGATTATATTAACCCTTACCTCATCATTACTAAGTTTTTCCAAGGACTGTTTTAGTGCTTCTATGGAACCTTGAACATCGGCTTTTAAAATAATATTCAGGTCTTTTACTTCACCTTGCTGGATTTGGGCAAAAATATCATCCAAAGAAACCTTGGCTCTTTTTGTTATTTCTTCATGATGTTTTTCCTGTTGCCGTTTTTCGGCTACTTGTTTTGCTAATTTTTCATCATCAACGGCAATAAAATCGTCACCGGCACTGGGAACTTCCGATAATCCCAGGATCTCAACAGGGGTTGAAGGACCTGCAGATTTCAGTTTTCTGCCTTTATAATAAAACATTGCCCTTATTCTGCCTTGTGTTGCCCCGACAATGAGAAAATCTCCTATATTTAAGGTTCCGGTTTGGATAAGCAAAGTAGCAACGGGTCCCCGTCCTTTATCCAGTTTAGCCTCGATTACCGTGCCTTTGGCATGTCTATTTGGGTTGGCTTTGAGTTCAGCCATTTCAGCCACTAAGAGAATCATTTCCAACAAAGTGTCTATCCCTGCACCCGTCAGTGCCGATACGGGAACCATAATGGTATCTCCTCCCCATTCTTCAGGGACCAGACCATATTCGGTCAACTCTTGTTTTACCCGTTCGGGATTGCTGGTGGGTTTATCTATCTTATTTATAGCCACAATAATCGGCACATTGGCTGCTTTGGCATGGTGAATGGCTTCCACCGTTTGAGGCATTACACCGTCATCAGCGGCAACAACCAGAATTGCTATATCAGTAACTTGAGCACCACGGGCCCGCATTGCCGTAAAAGCTTCGTGACCGGGAGTATCCAGGAAAGTAATCTTTTCTCCTCTGATCTCTACTTGATAAGCACCGATATGCTGGGTAATTCCTCCGGCCTCTGTGGCAATAACATTGGTTTCCCGGATTTTATCCAATAAGGAGGTTTTTCCGTGATCAACGTGACCCATGATAGTGACAATGGGTGGTCTTACAACCAAATCTTCAGGTTTATCCTCAACTTCGGCAAAAAGTACTTCTTCTTTACTGGTCTTAACTTCAACAGTTGCCCCAAATTCTTCAGCAACAATTGTCGCCGTATCAATATCCAGTTCCTGATTTATGGTTACCATCATGCCCATCAGCATCAGCTTTTTAATAACCTCGGTGGCTTTTTTGCCCAGCTGATGAGCCAAATCCTGCACACTAATGGAGCCTTCTAAAACAACATGTCTTTTCACTTCAGCAAACTCTTTAATATTTTCTTTTGTGTTTCTTATTTTATTTTTATTTTTATTATCTTTGCCTTTGTTTTTACTGCCAAATTTTATATTTCCCCCGTCATTAAACTTATTTACTTTAACAATCTTTTTATTTTTAGGTGTATTTAAATAGCTGAATTCTTCAAATCTATTTATATTTTTATCAATTTCGTCGTTTATTTGGTAATCATCATTATTGTTAATTATGTTAGGTTTTTCTTTTCTGGATTTATCGGCAATTTTCTGCTTGTTCTGATTTATTTTACCTTTGTTGTCTTCTTTATTTTGTTTGGTTTCTTTAACTTCTTTACTTTCTTTATTTTTTTCAGGAGAGTTGCTTTCCGGTCTTTCTTCCATTTTTAAGACCATATTTTTTATACGTTTAACTTCGTAAGAGGGAATTGTACTCATATGATTTTTTACCGGTAAACCTAAATTTATTAATTTATCTAATAAATCTTTACTACTAATACCCATATCCTTGGCCAATTCATGAATTCTTACATTTGCCATCTAATCACCCCCGGATTTATTACATTTGCAACATGGATAAAGCCATTTGTTTATCAGTTATACCTAAAAGAGCTTTTGGTGACGAACCTATTGCCAAACCTAATTGGTTTTTCGTGCCTATTATTATGCTTGGAATATTATTTTGCTGGGCTATTCTGGTCCAATAAATTTTGCGATTTTCACTTAAATCTTCTGCTAATACTAATAAATGAATTTGATTTTTATTTAATTTTGCCTTAACTGCTGATAGCCCCGAAACCAATTTGCCGCTTTTTTGAGCGAAACCAAGCATGGTAAGTATCTTATTCTTTTTGTTCATGGAAATGCCCCTTTAAGCTTTCATAAAATTCATCAGGTATGGAAGTTTTTAAGGCTTTAGCCAGTTTTTTTGTCTTAATTATTTTATTAAAACATTCTAAATTAGAACAGATATAAGCGCCCCGGCCGGATTTTTTCCCGGTATTGTCTAACAATATTTCACCTTCCGGTGTTCTTACGATACGCAATAGCTCTTTTTTATTAAACATTGTCTGACAGCCAATACACATTCTTTGCGGAATTTTCTTAGGCAACACTTATCCCTCCAAATCTAAGGTATTGGTATCATCAAAATAAATACCGGCTTCTTTTGCTTGGCTTTCACTCTTTATATCTATCTTCCAGCCTGTCAATTTGGCAGCCAGTCGAGCATTTTGTCCTTCTTTTCCAATAGCTAAAGATAATTGATAATCCGGTACTATTACTCTGGCTTTTTTCTCTTCTTCGTTAATCTCTACATTGAGAACCTTTGCCGGGCTTAAAGAATTGGCGATATAAACAGCCATATCTTTATCCCATTTTACTATATCTATTTTTTCGCCCCGAAGTTCATTTACTATGGCTTGTACCCTCATACCTTTTGTTCCCACACAGGCCCCTACCGGATCAACATCGGGGTCATGGGAATAAACGGCAATTTTGGACCTAGAACCGGCTTCCCGGGAAACCGATTTGATTTCAACAATACCGTCATGGATTTCCGGTACTTCCAGTTCAAACAGCCTTTTTAATAATCCAGGATGAGTCCTGGAAACCAATATTTGAGGACCTTTGGGAGTTTTCCTAACTTCTACGATGTAGGCTTTAATTCGTTCATGGATACTAAAGGTTTCCCCAGGAATTTGTTCGGCTTGAGTCAAAATCGCTTCGGTTTTTCCCAGGTCTATGTATACATTTTTGGCTTCTATTCTTTGAACGGTGCCGGTAATTATATCACTTTCTCTATTGGAAAATTCATCATAAATCAAACTTCTTTCCGCTTCCCTTATTCTTTGTACTACAACCTGTTTTGCTGTTTGAGCGGCTATTCTTCCGAAGTTTTTAGGAGTAACCTCCGTTTCAATGATGTCATCATACTGGTAATTGGGGTTTATTTTTCTTGCTTCTTCCAGGGAAATTTCTGTTCGTTCATCTACTACATTCTCCACTACTTTCCTCTGGGATAAAACTTTTATTTCCCCTGTAATACGGTCAATAGAAACCCTGACATTTTGCAAAGAGCCAAAATTCTTTTTATAGGCTGAAATTAAGGCTGCTTCAATAGCTTCCAAAATTATTTCCGCATCAATTCCTTTTTCCTTTTCTAAAGCTTTTAAGGCTTCAATCAACTCCAAATTCACCAAGATTACCTCCTGTAATAATCTTTTAGTCTTCCCATACCAAGTTGGCCTTGGAAATCATATCCCGGGGAAAAACTATTTCCTCCTGTCCAACAAGAAGGGCAATATTGTCTTCATCGGCTTTTATAAGTTTTCCTCGGTGTTTTTTCTTACCGGCAATAGGTGAGAAGGTTTTGATTTCAATGGTATTATTAATAAATCGCAAAAAATCTTTGGTCTTTTTTAACGGTCTCTCTATTCCCGGCGATGACACTTCCAAATGATAGGATTGGCTGATAGGATCTTCCCGATCCAATATATCGCTGACAGCTCTGCTTATCAATTCACAATCATCTAACGTTATACCGTCTTCTTTATCAATAAAAATCCTTAAAAACCATTCTTGTCCTTCTTTGACAAATTCAACATCAACCAGTTCCATTCCATTTTTTTCAATAACGGGTTCAACCATTTGCCCTATTTTTTCCTCTATTTTGGCCATAAACCCACTCCTTCCTTACTTTAGGTAATTAATAGTTTAATTATTAATACTAGAGCTTATACCGGCTGATAAGTAAAATAATATGAAAGAGTGGGCTCAAACCCACTCTTTAGCAATAATATCGTCAACTTCCAGAAAATCCAAGTAAAGTATAACACATACTATGATAATTAGCAAGATTAACTAAATAAGGCAAGTTGATCGGTTTCAGGAAGATTAGTTAAACATCCATGTTTTTCCAGGGTTTCAATTACAGTTTTACTTAATTTGGCCCGAATCCTTAAGTCCTCAATAGAAGTAAAATAATATTCTTCCCTGGCTTTTATTATATTTTCCGCCGCTGTTACACCTACTCCCTGAAGACCCGCGAATGGCGGGATTAACGAGTTGCCGGAAATAATAAATTCCTGGGCGGCAGATTTTTCTAAGCTCACCTTTTGAAAAGTGAAACCTCTTAAATACATTTCCAAGGCCACTTCCAATATGGTTAAAAGCTTGCTTTCTTTGGCACTGGCCGAATTCCCTTTCTCTTGGATATATGAAATAGTCCTTTTGACTTCATTTACGCCTTTTGTAACAAGCTCCGCATCAAACTCATCGGCCCTTACGGTGAAAAAAGTTGCGTAAAAAGCCAAGGGATAATTTATTTTAAAATAGGCAATTCTAAAGGCCATCATTACATAGGCTACGGCATGAGCCTTGGGAAACATATATTTAATTTTTTTACATGATTCAACATACCATTGGGGAACGCCATTCTCCAGCATTATGGATTCCATTTCGGGAGAAACCCCTTTGCCTTTGCGGACCGATTCCATTATTTTAAAGGCAATGCTGGGTTCTACTCCTTTTTGAATTAAAAAAGTCATAATATCATCACGGGCAGAAATGGCTTCCGACAACTTGGCTGTACCTGATTTAATCAAGTCCTGAGCATTATTTAGCCAAACATCGGTTCCGTGGGAAAAACCACTAATGCGAACTAATTCGGAAAAAGTTTTGGGTTTGGTATCTTCCAGCATTTGTCGGACAAACTTAGTACCAAATTCAGGTATACCGTAAGTACCCACCGTAGAGCCTAATTCTTCAGGGTCAACTTGCAAAGCTTCCGTACTGGAAAACAGGCTCAAGGTGAGTGGGTCATCCAAGGATATTTGCCGAGCATCCACACCTGTCAAGTCTTCCAGCATTTTTATAACAGTAGGGTCGTCATGACCGAGAATATCAAGTTTGACCAGTCGGCTGCTTATAGAATGATAATCAAAATGGGTTGTAATTGTATCAGATTTAATATCATCAGCGGGTCTCTGTAAAGGCGTAAAATCATGGACGTCTATGCCTTTCGGCACAACCATTAAACCGCCGGGATGCTGTCCAGTCGTTTTCTTAACACCACTACACCCTATCACTAAACGGTTAATCTCCGCTAACCTTTTCACCTGTTTATGTTCATCCAGATAATTTTTTACGAAACCATAGGCAGTTCTTTCAGCAATGGTTGATATGGTTCCGGCCCGGAACACATTATCTTTGCCAAATAACTCTTCGGTATATTTATGGGCCCTAGGCTGGTATTCACCGGAAAAATTCAAATCGATATCCGGTACTTTGTCTCCCTTAAATCCTAAGAATACTTCAAAAGGTATATCGTGACCGTCTTTTACCAAAGGTTGTCCGCATTGGGGACATAATTTATCGGGCAAATCGGCTCCTGAACCATAAGAACCATCGGTAACAAATTGGGTATAAAAACATTTTGGACAGCGATAATGGGGTGGCAGGGGATTTACCTCGGTAATACCTGTCATAGTTGCCACAAAAGAAGAACCCACCGACCCCCGGGAACCGACCAAATAACCGTCTTCATTGGATTTTTTAACTAATTTATGGGCAATCAGGTAAAGAACGGCAAAACCGTTATTTATTATGGAATCCAGTTCTTTTTTAATCCTGGCCTCCACTATTTCAGGAAGTTTTGGACCATAGAGTTTATGGGCGGTAGAATAGGTCAAATTAATAATTTCCTCTTCAGCGCCCGGAATTACAGGCGGGTAAAATTCATCAGGGATAGGTTTGATATTTTCCACTTGGTCTGCAATTATTTGGGGATTTTCAATTACTACCTCTTTGGCTCCGGTTTCCCCCAAATAAGCGAATTCTTCCAGCATTTCGTCCGTTGTTTTAAAGTATAACGGTCCCTGTTGATCGGCATCGCTAAAACCTTTTCCTGCCATCAAAATTCTCCGGAAAACTTCATCTTCGGGGTTGGCAAAATGAACGTCTCCGGTAGCAACAACCATTTTATTCAGCTCACGACCCAAATTATATAAATCTTGATTTAATTTAATTAAATCATCTTTTGAGCTTACAATACCGTTTCTAACCATAAACTCATTGTTCCCGACGGGTTGAATTTCTATAAAATCATAAAATTGCGCTATTTTTTTCAGTAATTCTTTTTCCCCTTTGCTTTCTAAATATTTTCTTATCAATTCACCGGCTTCACAGGCAGTTCCCACAAAAAGGCCGCTTCTTTTTTGGGCTAAAAGGTTTTTGGGTATTCGAGGAACCCGGCTAAAATAATTGAGATGAGATTCCGTTACCAGTTTGTAAAGATTTTTCAATCCTTGGGCATTTTTCACCAATAGCAGGCAATGGTAAGTGGGTGTCTTCCCCTGGTGTTTTTCTTCATCATCATAAATATAAGCTTCCATACCGTAAATAATTTTAATATTGTATTTTTTCCCGGCTTCATAAGCCTCAGGAAAGGCCTGAACAACACCATGGTCGGTAACTGCGATGG
>JAAXZE010000158.1 GCA_012720075.1 Clostridia bacterium | reverse complement strand
GCTTTATATATGGCTGATGCATCACCACCGGCGACAAAGAAGAAAGCCCAACCTACAAAAGCCGGCCAGGTTAAAATGGCAATTAACGGGGAAACAAAGGTCCATATCCCCGCCAGTACTGCAATACTAAGGGCAAGACCAAACAATTTCATGGTGGTTACCCTCCTTTCTTAAAAACATCTTTTTTTATTGATGTTTTGACACTAAAGTTTTGCCGGTTATTGCTTTTGATATGCCGTTCCTATGGCATCGGCAGCTTTAATGGCTGCAAATACTTTTTCCGGTGTAACAGGGAAAGGCATATTGTGCATTGGTTTGCCAGCATCACAGGAAGACTTGGCTACCAGCATAAGTTCCTCGTCTGTGACTTCACTTAACCCCAGTTGAGCCAATGTAATCGGCAACCCTACCTTGGTGCAAAAATCCAGGACCTGATCCAAAACATCATTTGGTGCATTTTCCATGACAAGCTGAACCAGAGTGCCGAAGGCAACCTTTTCGCCATGATAGCAGGAATGGGTCTGTTCAAGTTCGGTCAGACCGTCATGAACCGCATGTGCAGCGGCCAATCCTGAACTTTCAAATCCTAATCCGCTTAGGAGAGTATTGGCCTCAACCACTTTTTCAACATCTTCGGTTACTACTCCCTTTTCAACAGCCAGTTTAGCCCGGTAACCGCTTTCAATTAAAGTATCATAGCAAAGGCGGGCCAGAGACAATGCCGTTTCAGTTGAATTTCCGCCGGGCAAATTCAGAGCACTGGCCTGTTTGCAGGCAGCAGCTTCAAACCAAGTGGCTAAGGCATCGCCCATACCGGAAACGAACAATCTGGCCGGTGCCTGAGCAATTATTTGGGTATCAACAATTACCAAATCGGGGTTTTTAGGCAGTACCAAGTACCTCTGAAAAACACCTTCTTCTGTATAAATAACCGAAAGGGCACTGGTAGGAGCATCGGTAGCTGCAATTGTGGGCACAATCACAATGGGAATGTTTAAGTAATGGGCAACCGCTTTAGCAGTATCCAAAGCCTTACCTCCGCCTACTCCAATAATAAAATCGGCACCGTATTCTTCGGAAATCTTTTTCAGCCGCTCAATCTCTTGGTCGCAACATTCTCCACCGAACAACTCCGCATGCATGCTAATTCCAGCCGGTTCAAAGGCGGCAGCGATCTTGTCCTTAACTATATTCAACGCCGTCTTACCGCCTGTTACCAGGGCTTTGGTTCCTAACCCTAAAGCCTGACACTGTTTGGCTATGTCGTTAATAACATTGGGTCCCTGCACATACCTGCTGGGAGAAATCATAATTTTCATTTTTATCTTCCTCCTTTTTTATAATTTATTTTATTTTTTAGGTGGGATCTCTTTAAATTACTTTAAATTACTTCATCCAATATCACCTCATTTTAGGTAAGATTACATACCCGTTTATTAATCTTGCCTAGGGTTTGGAAAGCAGCAGAACCTTGGCCCCAAATTTACAATATTCGCTCTATTAATTTACTGTTGGGAGCTGCAATAGTGACTACTTCTACCAGATTTCCCCGTTTCATTAAAATATTTTTACAATTTTCCAATGAAGCATGAACCGCACTGACTTCACCTGTTAAAAGCACATAGGCCTTACCCCCCAGACCCTTAGCCAGTCGAATTTCTATTAATTGAACGGCTCCTGATTTAGCTGCAATATCTGCCGCTTCTATCCCTGAAGAAATGGAAAAAGTCTCAATTATACCCAAAGCGTTGATTTGGGTTATCTCGGTAGTTGCAGTTATAGCTGAAGCAAGATCCTGATGGGGATTGGCAATAATAAATTCATCCACAACATAACCTTCAGCCGCCCTTTTTCCGCTATTTAGGGAATTTTTTACGGCACTTACTTCTCCTATAATCATACTGGCGTACTTTCCCGGGCAAGTTGGTTGGGCAAAGATAATATCGACCTGGGAAGCTTTTAACATGACATCAGTAGCTTCAATCCCTTTGGCAATGCTTCTGAATTCTAACATTCCAATGGCTTTTTTTATCACTTTAGAGCCCCCAATCTCTTACTTAAATACTTTGAATAACTATAACACTCTCATCCCTTGATTTTACAATCCCGCTGATACTGGCATGGATATTGGCACCCAGAGTGTTTTCGGGCGCTTTTCCAATCAATTGACCTTTTTCAACTTTTTCCCCTTTCTCAACCACCGGTATGGCCGGCGCACCAATATGTTGCTTTAAGGAAAGGCTTACTTCTTGGGCCTTTAAACTATCTTCCTTAAGGGGAGACTCAACATCCCACTTTGCTAATCCCCATCGTTCAATTATTCTTTTGCCGGGGACCTTGCGATACTCCCTAAATGAAGGGGGAGTAAGGTCTTTTCTCTGGTGGGGGTTCTTAACTTTTTGTTCCCGTAATTGTTGCTGGAGAAATTGATTAACTTTACGAGGTGACAAACCCATAGGACATGCATATAAATCACAAAGACCGCATTGGGAACAAAGGAAGCTTTGGGTCAATCCCTTGGCAGAAGCCAAATTTAAATAACTAATGGAAAGCATGGTCTTATGAGGCTGCAAATTATGGCCTAACAAAAATCTAGGGCATATTTCAGTACATGCTACACATTGGCAACATGCACTTCGAGCCTGATGTAATGATACCTGAAGGGCTTGATTTTTAGCCAAAATCAAAGGATGATCTTCCGGAAGTATAATAATACCCTTGGTTGTCTTAGTAACGAAAAACTTATCCTTATCCTTGATAACATTGCCCATTAACGGTCCACCGTCAATTACGGCAAAGGGAAAGACCGTTGTTCCGCCTACC
Organism: Clostridia bacterium; assembly: GCA_012720075.1. GTDB lineage: Bacteria > Bacillota > Peptococcia > Peptococcales > BICA1-8 > JAAXZE01. Next base: position 21,508 of record JAAXZE010000158.1, on the reverse strand, counting down.
AATTCTAATAGAAAGGAGAGGTTTACACCCAGAGGGACTTTGAGAGTTTGTGGTCGGGATACTGCCCCGGTAACGGTAACGTACTTTTCCGTAACTGGATTATTAAAGTTAAGTGCGAAATAAATATTCAGCAGGGTTTCTACGTTTACTACCACTGTTCCGACCATTAAAGGGATGCCGCCTTCAGGTACTGCCCGGCCCGTTATTTCATAAACCAGAACCTGTTCATCTCCGGCGGGATAAAAGTCCTTCAAGAGAAATATTTTAATATTATTACTTAAGCCTTCACTGTCAATGGCTTTTTGAAGAGCAGTAACCGCCGGACCATATTTTTTCTTTATCCCAAAATAACCTTGCTCCGCCCCAACTACAGCCATCAGTGTTTTTAATGTTCTCACCAACTCCAAAGCATAACGCTGGCACAACTGTTGGTCCACCCGTAAAAGAGGTTCACATTCGGCAGCATTAACGATAATTACTTCTGCGTTAGTATCAAGTTTTACATGGGTGGGAAACCCGGCCCCGCCGGCTCCAACAACTCCACTAGAGCGGATGCTATCAATAATACCGCCCATTTGATTACTCCTTTCCGCTAAACAATTGAAAAACCATCAACTAAGACACACCTTCTTTTTCTGGTAAAACTTCTGGCCGAAGTTAACCCTTCTCCGGTAGGCCCGGCAATAGTAAAAGTTGTATAACCTTCACCGCCTGCGCCAATTCCTGCATAAGAAGGCCCGTTCTTTACAAAGATGGTGGTATCTATTTCTCTGGCGAATTTTGTCATGTTGTTAACATTGGTGGAATGCATAATTGCAGTGTGCCTATTGCCATGCTCCACTTGAACCGCCAACTCAATGGCCTGATCCACATCTTTAACTTGAACAACGGGTAAAATGGGCATTAACATTTCCAATTGCACAAAGGGGGGTTCAGCCTCTACCTCTGCCAAAATAAGCCTAGTTTCTTCCGGAACTTTTATTCCAATCTGCTCTAAAATCCAGTCAGCATTTTTACCGATAAACTTCTTGTTAACTCCGAAACCACAGTAAACTTCGCCTTTAGCATTTTTATCCAGCACCAATTGTTCCAGCTGTTTTATTACCTGCCGGTCTGCCAGCCAGGCACCACAGCCCTGCATATATTTTAAAAGTTCATCGGCAACCTTTCCGACTACAATTAATACTTTTTCCGAAGTACAAGGAAGATTATTGTCAAAGGATGCACCTTTTACAATATCCTGGGCAGCTTTGCGCAAATTTGCCGTTTCATCCACAACAACCGGAGGATTACCGGCACCTGCACCGATGGTCTTTTTCCCGGAAGATAGGGCAGTTCGTACAACCTGGGGGCCCCCCGTAACTACCAGTAGTGCAATATCAGGATGCTTCATTAATTGTTGAGCCGTTTCTATTGTAGGTTCTTTAATAGCACAGACCAGGTTAGCCGGTCCCCCGGCTTTAGCAATTGCTTCATTAATCAATTTAACCGCTAAAAGAGATGTGTTTTTGGCACCAGGATGTACATTGAACACCACACTGTTTCCCGCAGCTATCATACCTATACTGTTATTAATTACGGTTTCCGAAGGATTGGTAGAAGGTGTAATGGCGCCAATGACTCCATAAGGTCCCATCTCTACTAAAGTCAATCCATGGTCACCAGTAAAAGCCTCTGCGGTAAGATCAGCAGTTCCGGGTGTTTTTTCAGCCGCCAATCTATTCTTAATTATTTTGTCTTCCACCCTTCCCATGCCGGTTTCCTGTACTGCTAATTGGGCTAAAATATTAACATTTTGTAAAATTACCTCTCTAATAGAAGCAATATATTTTTCCCGTTCAGCTATTGAAATGGAACGTAATTTTCTTTGAGCCCTTTTAGCTGCGTTAACGGCAGTATCAACATCGTCGAATAACCCTAAATTAGTACCGGTGATTTCTTTTATTTTAAATTCATCCTGATCCCGGAGCCTGTTTAAAACATTATTTACAATTTCGTTAATCACCTGTTCTTCCGGCAGCACATACTCCACCTACTTTCCATTATCAAACTATACTCCGTTCAAACTCTTCCAGCATTGCCGAAGCCACCAATTCATCTTCGGCAACTGTTCCCCCGCTAACTCCAATACCGCCAACTAACTTTTGATTATGGAAAAGGGGGAAACCTCCGCCAAAAATAACAATCCGTCCGCCATTAGTCTCCTGTATGCCGTAAAGGCTTTTTCCCGGTTGACTTATTTCTCCCAATTTTGATGTGGGCATTTTTAAGCTGAGAGCCGTAAAAGCTTTATTCTGGGCTATATCTATACTTGCCAAAAGGGCGCCTTCCATCCGATGTAAAGCGATTAGATTGCCTCCCGGGTCCATAACAACCATTACCATGGGTACACCGATTTCCCTGGCTTTTTCCTCTCCCCGGTCCAATAATCTTTTGGCATTAGCCAAAGTTACAGCCTGGTATTGGGTAAAGGGTTCCTTTTCCCTTATTTGGACATCCATCGCAGTTTTCAACTCCTTCACAATATTCTTAACGATGCATTCCGTTTCAAAAAATCTGGCCATAACAAAGAGTAAATCAGACAAACGATTAATATAAGCTAAAATTTCCGGACGGACCGGGAATTGTTCAGCCAATTGTACAAGCCGGCGTTCCAGTCTTCGGCAAACGGTACGACTTACATCCAGCTGGGCAGAACATTGAAAAAGCCCTGGTAAAATAAAGTTTTTCAGCCGAATGGTTTTTGCCTGGTAATAATCAATTCTTCTCTCAATTTCTTTAATGCATTCTTCAGTAACTTGTTTTGCTTTTTTTCTTCTATTGTCCGCCCAATTATTTTCAGAGTGGGTTGCCAGTTCAGCGGCAATTAATATTAAATCTTTTTGAATACCCTCTAAATCCCTACAGATTTCTGCTACAGTACAAATAGATTTAGCCAGGCCTAAATGGGAGGTCAGTTCATCTACCGTGCCATAAGTTTCAACCCGCAAATTTCCTTTGGACACAGTTTGACCGCTATAAAGCTGAGTAGTACCTTTATCGCCCTGTTTAGTATAAATCTTCATCTTTACTCCCCGCAGTCTCTATAGTATCAACAATCCCCACCACCGCCGCATCAACAGGAGCATTTTCTTTATCCAGACTACGACTGGCCGTACTGCCTTGAACGACTAAAACCGTTTCTCCTACGCCACAACCTACTAAATCAATGGCAACCATAGGCTTAGAGCCCGTATCGTTTTTAAAAGAAAGGGGTTTAATAATGAGGAGTTTATGCCCTATTAGACGCTCATCTTTTTTGGTTGACACAACCGTCCCAATTACTTTTCCTAAAAACAAGATGCCACCCCCTGACCGATTATTTGATTTGCTCAAACACTATCTTATATTCACGGGCTTTATCCCGGGCAAGGGGCGTAATTAAAGTGTTTTCTTTAATCCTAATCACCGCTCCTTGTTCATATTTGTCCAGTTCGGCTGCGGTAAAAACCTTCCCCTGAAAATAAAGCTCCCCTTTATCTTCCTTACCAATGGACCTTTTATAACCCTGGTCTTCTTCCAGAACAACTCCGGCTAACTTTTCCGCGTCTACCAGTCTTATTCCGTAACTTTCCAATACCGATAGATTATCTTCCAGTTTTTTTGCTAAAGCCGGAGGCATATGGTTCCATCCCATTTCTTTTCTATTTTCATCCCAGGGATCAGCACCATTTCGAACGGCAACAACCTGGATACCTCTCATTAAACCGTCAAAAATCAAATTCAGCATTGGGTTATCATTAACGGCACCGGCAATTTTGGCTGCCGTATTCTGAGTCAATACAGGTATAAGAATTTTTTTGACATCTTTTAAACAATAGTCGGTAGTTTCTTTAATCCCCGTGTCCTCCAAGACTTTTTTGGGAATACCCAGTTTTTTGGCCATTTCGGAATATATTGCTTCCAAACGGTATTTATTTTTTAAAACCTTTAGCTGTGCCAAAACAGTATTTAATCCGGTAAAGCTCCCGGTAAAGATTACTAAAATCCGGTCAGTCTTCACTTTGCCTTCTTTAAGCCTTTTTAAAACTTCTTCAACTATTTTTTCTATTAATAAATCATCCACCTGTATCACCTACTTACAGAAATAAGCGATGCCCAAAGGGGTGGTCAGTAAGGGATTATAGGGTTTTATTACCTCACAATTCAGTTGTTTGATAAAAACCTCTTTTAAGCCGGGAAGAATGCTCGTTCCCCCAACCAGATAAACAGTATTTACCTGGAAGTTATTGATATGCCCTCTTACTATTTCAGCCATTTTTTCACACACCGGCATTATCACAGGGAAAATTTCCGACCACTTCTCAGGATTTTCTTTAAGATTTCTGGCTAAAGACATTTCAATACCATACCTGCCTGCCAGTACTAAATCCATATGCACTCCGCCTGTGGGCTCGTCGGCCGTATATATTACCTGGCCCTTTTCTAAAACGGAAACCCCTGTGGTGCCGCCCCCTACATCAACAACAGCACCGTTTTCAATATCCAAAAACCTGGCCGCAGCCGTAGGTTCATCAATCATATCGGTGACAATTAAATCTGCCCCCTGGACCACATTAGCAATGGCCCTGGCATCATTTTTTGCCGTACCAGGGGGATAGGCTGCAGCCGCCTTTGTCAAAGGGGTCTGCAACTGTTCTTCGATCTGAGCCTTTAATTCCTTGACTATTTTTATGGCCCCCAAGTAATCTACAACCAATCCATCCCTAACAACGCTGGCTTTTTTTAAAGCCCCTGCAACCGGCTCCCCTTGGCTGTCAATAACGGTTAAAACAACATTGGCAGTACCTAAATCCACACCTACCCGCAGTTCGCCAAGATTTTCAGCGGTTTTAACCGGAGAGTCCAGCAATTTTTCCAGATGGGCCAGCCGTAAGTTGGCCCTTTCCATGCCGGAGGTCATTAAATAATTCACCTCCGTATAAAACGGTGTCTTTATTGGAAATTCCAGCCGCATTGGCTTCATCGGTATCGATGTGCATTTCCAAAACTGCATTATCATTTGTCCTAATAAGCACTTCTTTAAAAATCAGACTTCGCTCACCATCTTTAAAGACATCTATGCGTTGATTATTTTTAAGGCCAAGTTTTTCCGCCAGCCGGGTCGGCATGTGAATATGCCTTTTGGCAACTATAACACCCTCCGCAAGTGTTACCGCACCTTTAGGGCCAACCAAGGTAGCGCCGGCACTGCCGTCCAAATCTCCGGAATCCCGTAGAGGGGGATTAATACCTAATACATATCCGTCGGTTCTGGAAATTTCGACCTGGGTTTTTTTCCGGACAGGACCTAATATTCTTACATTTTGGTAAACTCCTTTCGGCCCCACTAAGATTACGGTTTCTTGAGCCGCGAATTCACCGGGCTGTAATTCTTTCATGACGTTCAATTGATATCCCTTACCGAATAAAGCCTCCAAATGTTCTTGCGAAAGGTGAATATGGCGATTGGATACACCTACGGGAATCACCAACGGCCGGTGGGTTTCCTTTAGAGCACTAATAATTGAATATACTATTGTTTCAATAAATTGCTCTTGAAGTTCCATTTAATCAACCCCATAGCAGCCTGTTTAAGGCCTATAACTTCTTGGGCAAAATCATTTCTACATCCGGATGGGGTCTTGGGATGACATGAACGGAAACCAGTTCTCCTACTTTTTGTGCCGCTGCCGCACCGGCGTCGGTTGCCGCTTTAACGGCTCCAACATCTCCCCGAACCATAACCGTGACCAATCCGCTGCCTATTTTTTCTTTACCAATCAGAGTAACATTGGCGGATTTTACCATGGCATCAGCAGCTTCTATTGAACCGACCAAACCTTTAGTTTCAACCATGCCTAAGGCCTGACCTTTCATTGCCATTTCCTCCTTTAAAGTAATTTCGCCGGAAATTGGTTGTTCTTCACTTTTAACTTTGGGCAAATTATTGTCTGCCATCATTGTCTCCTCCTACTGCCTTAATTTACCGGAAGCTTATAAAGGCTAAAGATTTAAGTTTTAATATCCTTTTTAAGGGAGGAAACTTCACCGTTAGAGATATTTTTTTCTTCGGTATCAGTTATTTCCGGTTTTTCCTGAGACTCTATTATTTTTGGCTGCTCACCGGTTTTATTATCGGATGAACCCGCCTTGATGCCGGTCTTTTTTTTGCTTTTAGAAACATCGGCTTTTTTATTGCCGCTTTCCGTCTTTTCACTAACGGCTTTTTTCTGAACAAATCCTCCTTTGTTTTTGCGTTTTTCTCCGTCAACATTATCTTTTGAATAAATCAATGTCTCTATTTCATTGTGAGGTCTGGGAATTACATGGGCAGAGACTACAGTTCCCACTCGTTCGGCTGCAGCTTTAGCGGCATTAACGGCAGCTTGAACAGCAGCCACATCTCCAGTAATTTTTACCGTAACCATTCCTCCGCCATTAGTTAGCTCATAAGCAATCAGCTTAACGTTGGCTGCTTTTGTTGCAGAATCTGCAGCTTCTATTGCTGAAACTAGTCCAACGGTTTCTATTAAACCCAGGGCATATTGTTTCAAAAATCTCCCCCCTTTCGTTCCCTTTTTACCCCAATTTTTTTAAGAAGGTATGCCTATAATTTTTCCGTACCGGATTTATAAAGATAAATCAAAAGGTTTACCCTTAACCAAACGGGCAGCATTTATCCCCATTTGTTTGGCTAGAGAGCTATCTACCTGGTTTCGTTTAAACAATGGCTCGTTTTCATTCAAACGATAATAATGAATTATTACCGTCCCATTTTCATCAAGGGCCATACCCACACCCAATACAGATTCTTCTGCAGCCAGGTAGGCGGCTTTAACCCAATCATCTTCTTTCCTGAAATCAGTCTGAACCGGTATTCCCTCTTCTTCAATACCGGCCAAAACCGGTTTCAACAAAGGGTGATTAATATTATTACAAATTACATTAATGGTAGGTTTCCGGTTCATACTTGTCATATCTTTTCACCACCAAGTTATAATCAAGGCTAGCCGGAATAGGAGAGAACCAAACCAGTGGCCACTGCATTTCTAGGTCCTTCCTGACCCCGGATATTGCCTTTTCCGACAACAATTCCAAATTCATTAAGACCATCGGCTATAATTCCCGCCACTTCCAAATCTAAGGCCGAACCGCCTACCATAACCACATATTCAATATGACGGATATTGCCGGTAGGAGAAATCTTTTGCAAACTTCTTATGGTATTCTCTAAAAACACTTTTCTTTTGGCTTTCCGCCGCACATGACATACTTTTTCCAGAGAGTGATTGATCTCCAGCGGAACCATTTCACCGTCTTTTAATAGAACCAATTTTCCGAATACTTTGGGGTCCAGAGGTTTATCAAAAAACTGAATACTTCCATCCTGCATCCGTAGTTGAAAAAGGTTTTCAACTTTAGCTAAAGGATGAATTTTGATTTCCTCGGCTAAGCTCATATCATTTAAGCCCAACTCGCAGTTAATCAGCATATTAACCATATCACCGGCACCGGCACAATGAACCGATGTGATTTGGTTATCGGCTGTTATTATAGCTGCATCGGTTGAACCGCTTCCCAAGTCAACGATGGCCAAAGGTTTATCTGTACCGGGAGTAGTAAGAGCGCCCAAAATAGCCATATTGGCTTCGACTCCCGCTATTTCAACTTCCAGTCCTGTTTCTTCAGCCAATTTCCTGGCCACTGCATCCATAGGAACTCTGGAAGTCTGAACCATAGCCGCCAGAGCAACACCGCTTTCCATAAAAAACTCGCCGGCAATACCTCCCTTTACCTTTTGGGGAATAGATACATCCACCGCCAGCAAATCTTTGATATGGATTTCCTCAGGTTTTTGGCCGGTCAGACCGGCCATAACCTGGCGAATTCTTTGGGTCATGCCCCCAACATTGGTTCCCGGTTCGCCATTAGCATCTAATAAAGGTTCAACCTCTTTCAGAGCTGCCATAATTTTTTCGGCACCTTCATTGATGTCGATACTTATAATATTTTTCCTTCCTTGCAGTTGAATTTTTCCGGCAGGGATTTTTCGCTCAGTCACATCCCCTTTCGGAGTCCGAAGGATTACCGCCGAACGGTTGCCAATCAAAGCCCGGGCAATAGGAATAACCAGTTTTGTTTCCTGGGGTGATAAATTAAAAACTCCCGCAATCCCATAAGGATCACTTAAAACCTCAATTACCCTTCCCGGTTCAGCTACTTCAACGGCAGCCTTGACTCCTAAGGGCAGTAAATGTAAATCTCTTACTTCATCAACTATGGGTATCTTTTTGGAGATCCTGTTTGCGATCAAAACAGCATCATTATTTTGTACAACCAGCCCTCTAATATCTATATTCCTGGAGAAAGCTGACTCTATCCGGCGAGCGGCAGTTTCAAAATCTACACTTTTGGGAACAGTTAGAATATATGATTCTCCGGCTTCTAAAAAATCAATATCTTCGATAGACCGTAAAATCCCCACTCCCAGCCCCAATCCTCCGGGTGTAGAAGGATTATGGCCGATCATAGTGGACTCGGTAATAATGGTTTCCGTAACTGTTTCCATAGCCAAATCGCCGATAACAGGAGCAGCTTCATTTAATCTGACCAGAGAAATATCCTGGAGAGGTCGGCCTGCTTTGACTGCTGCTTTTTCCAAGGCTATTTTTATTCCGGCAACATTGTCTACGGTCCCCTTGATACCGGTAGTCCTGGTAAGAGCAGAGCTTAAAAAATAGATCTTTCCTTGAATAAATGCTCCCAGGGCTACTTCTGTTGTAGAGTTTCCTATATCTACTCCCGCTATAATTTTCAATCCAGCCACCTCACCTTGAAGACATATTTATTCTCTTCTTAAAACACCCCTGGACTCATAAACCTCGGCAGCTTCCCGAACATGGGCGGCATTCAAAACCGCGTTATATTTGGTCTCCAATTCCGAAGCTATGTCCAACAACTCTTGTTTGGTCGAACGATAAGGCCTTAAGGCATTATAGATTTGTAAAATTCTTTCATCGGGAATAACGTTTAATTCGGCAGCTCTGCGGAAATTGCGGGCTACCTGAACTCTGCCGGCCTGTTCGGCAATTTGTGCCTGAAGCTCTAATGTTTCCGGTGATATCTTTAAGTCGTCTTTACTTACCTGACCGTTCAAAACCCCCTCCAGGCTTAGTTCATCTAAACTTTTGCCCGTTGCAGTTTTTATGAGATTTGGCTTTTTTAATCCCAGAGGATAATCTTCTAAGCTCACATTTTGTTTGGGGTTATATGAACTTTTTACTTCTTTACCGGATATGGATAAAGAACGTATCGCTTCACGGACCAATTCCTCAATGCGTTTTTCATCAATCATCTTTACCCCTCCATTCTTCAAGCCCATTTAACTTGTAGCTCAACAGTATCGGCGTTTTTATCAACCATTTGGGTTTCCTTATTATGCATCACTGCAGCTAATGCTTGGTACTTGGGTCGGGCCATCTGGTCATTTCTAACAGGAACAGGGTCCGTTGGTTCTCCTTTGGCATATTTGGCGGCATTTCTTCCGATAGCTCTGTAAGTCTCTTTATCCAACAAAGGAGCCTGCGGAAATAATTCCAGGTTATTCAAAGGCTGCAAGTCTTTTTGATGAATTATGGTTGTACCCCGGGACAGGATGCCTATACTAATTCCCGAACCGGAAAGTTTAGCTCCTTCCCAAGCCAGGAAGGCCAAATCAGCAACTCTTTTTACCCGGATAACCCTTGCTTTTAGGCCTTCCTCTTCGATACCGGCTATTAATTCTTTTAAAACTACACCATGGGGAATACCCGTAATTGTTTGGGCTTTATTTAGGCCGAATTCCGGTGAAACGGCAATAACAACTTCATCAACCTTATTTCCCTTTAGGGCTTTTCCAATCTCCAAGAGGCGCAGTTGGCCGTTACCAACCGAAGGCTCATTAGGAACTTGATACATTGAGTCCGATAATTTACCTTTTTCCTTGGAATAGACTTGTTCTATAACTTGACGAACTACTGCCTCTATCATCTCACGACTTATTTCCATTAATTACACCCCTTTCACTTAGAAATCATCGGGTTTCATCGCCCTGGGTATTTTCTTGATTTCTTCCCAACGCTGTCCTTCCAAACGATACCCGGTTCCAGGTCCTTGGTAATCATTCAAATCATTAACGGCGCTTAATACTTTAAAGTTTTTGTCAAAAATAGCGGAGGTGTGTAAATAATCTCCTGAAACCCTTTGCTTTAATAACTGGAACAGGTTTTCGGCAACATCAATAAAACCGTTTTTAGCCAAAGCCTTAACTACTTCTAAGCCGGTGATTCCCCTCTGCATCATTTCCTCAGCGGCTTTCAAGTCTTCCCTAACATTTCGATTGGGGACATCTTTGCTTCCATGGGCATAGGTAACGGCTTCGACTTCTTCATCGGTTATCGGTGGTAGACCCAACTCTTTAAATACGGCTTGTAATGCCTTGGCCGCTTTATTTCTAACTCTAATGACATCTTCTTCTTTAACAGGACGCAACCCGCCGTCAACCTTGAGATCCCGCTGCAGTACCAGAAAATCATCAAAGTCTTCACAGTCAAAGTTTGAACCGGCAAACATATTATCGTAATTAGGTACAGCACTGTAACCGGAAAAGATAAAGTCAGTACCGGGCAACAATTGCATCAGCATCCGGGCTGTACGGCGAATGTCGGAATGGGAAAAAGTCTGGTCATTTCCGGAAGCCACTTCTAAATCCAGGGCAGTGGTGATTAAGTTTTCGGCCAATACGGCTCTTATTCCGGAGGGTACTGCTCCGGGAACACCAATACAGCTGATAGAACCGTTCTGCAGCCCCTGCACACCGGCACCTTTAGTAACTAGAATGCATCGAGCTTCCAGATATAACATGGATTTGCCTTCGGCGTAGCCCATTAGCACTTCAGAACCGGTTCCTGAAGTAAATCGCATTTTCAATCCCCGGGAAGCATAGGCTGATGCTAGAAAAGCTTTAGACCAGGGAGTATCATCTCCATCTATAAAGACTTGTTCGGTACCATAAACGGAAACCGTTTCGGCATAACTGGTTAAGCCACGCATACCTAAGGTCAGTTCTGTGGCTTCTTCTACGGCACATTGGGTAAGTACTCCGCCTCGACCTGTCTGGGAGCCTACTAAGATAGCCAAGGCGTTAAATGGTGCATATCGAGTTACACCAACAGTGGTTTCCTCTTCATCAAACCCCCGCCAGGCCCCTTCTGCAGCATCAGCTGCCAGTAAAGCCGGGTGATCCTTAACATTTGTAATGTGACACTGGTTGGAAGGCGTCTTCCGGGCTCTCATTTTTTGGACCGCCATCATCATCTCGACCACGTTTAGATGTTCCACTACCTCCACTATTTTGGCCGGAGTCATTGCACCGAAGCAACTTACCACTTGAGAACGCGGAATGTTAATATCTACCAGCATCTTGGCCAGCTCAACAGAAGGTATTTTCATAACTTCTTCAGCTTTTTCGACATCCAAGGCATAATCGGCGATAAAGCGATCTATGAAATCAAAATCAGCACGTTTTTTGCCATCCATTTCCACAACTTTACCGTTTTGGACGGTTATTGACGGTTTGGGATCATTAGGGCTTCCCATGGCAATTAAGCCAACCTCCGGCCACTCCTCAACAAAACCGTCCTGATTAACCGGCCGTTGTTCCAATACTTGAAAACGTTTTGACCGTTTCAATTAATAAACCCCCCTTCCGGAATTTTTGTCATTAAATATATGGTGTAGTAATCGATTTCGGTTTTTCACCCAATGCTCCCAATAACTGCAAACCAACTTCTCTGGCTGCAATCAGCGCTTGACGAACGGCACCGGAATCACCGCTCATAAAGAGAATGGCTTCATTAGTAAGGGAAGTACCTTTATTGGGGCTGGCATAACCAACCACATTAATATTGGCGGCTTTAATGGCCGTATCACATAACAACACTCCAATAGCGGCAGGTGCGCCTACTATCAAGCCAAAAGCCTTGCCAATGGGAGCATTAAAGGCTTTGTTGCAAGCGTAACTGGCCCGGGCAGTATATTGGAACTCCAAATGACCGGCATCATTGGCATAAACATCGCCAAAAGTACGATGGAGATCCTTTAAAGCAACCTCAACGGCTCTCCGGGCATCGGAAACTTCCTCGGCACCAAATATTATCAAACTGCCGTGACCGGCCCCGCCTTTGGTATCTCTGGGCAGTTCGATGGATACAATTTCGGTATTGGTTGCTTTAACCGCTTCATCGGCGGCCATTATTTGGGGACCGGCTCCTGTTCTTCCACCAAATATTCCAATAGAACGATATTTTTTATCTAAACCCATTTTTTCATGAAGAATTGGATCAACATTAGCAATTACCAACCCAATGGTATCACCCTCAGCAATTCCGACAAATTCTGTTACGCCACTAAGACTTGAGCAGAAATCGGTTTTCAGGTTGGAGGTCTGAGTTGTATCGGTTTCAACCTTTTTCATAACCTCCTCCATTACTTTTTTGACCAAAGAATCATCCATTTGGTGCACCTCCCTTTAATACGGAATTAATAATTATTTACTTTCAATTTGTGGTAAAATCTGCTCTACATCGGTATGGGGCCTTGGAATTACATGTACAGAAACCACTTCCCCAACCCGTTTGGCTGAAGCACAGCCTGCATCGGTAGCAGCTTTAACTGCGCCTACATCTCCCCGGACCATTACTGTTACCAAACCGGAACCAATTTTTTCATAACCTATTAATGTAACATTGGCTGCTTTTACCATGGCGTCAGCCGCTTCAATGGCACCTATTAAACCTTTGGTTTCTATCATTCCTAAAGCTTCTTTCAAACTAATTCCCTCCTTCCTTTTGCAGTTAATAACATTAACAAATACATAAGCTCAGTTTTTCAAAATTAATTTTGACACCGGTTAAACCTTACCTCTGAATTCATTTAAGCTCTTATCTGGACTTACGTATGTTGATTGTCAGATATAAAACTAATAGACTAAATAATGGAAAATCTGGACAATCTTAAGGGATTAATAATAATTTTTTTAAGAATTTTATTTGTTTTTCAATAAATGCATAATTTTACTAATAATAAATGATATAATAATCTTAAGAAAGGGGAGTGAGGTGATAAGAGTGGATCTGCGAGATGTGGTTGACATTAAAACTTTACAGGAAGTTCAGGATAAATTTACGGAATCAGTACATATGGGAGCTATAATTACGGACACCAAAGGGCAGCCTCTTACAGTACCCAGTAACTTCTCCGAGTTCTGCAAATTGATACGTTCTTCCCCCGAAGGAATGAAAAGGTGCATGAGATCCGATACAATCGTAAGCTTTAAAGCTTTTAAAGAAAAAAAAACCGCAACCCATGTATGTCATGCCGGGCTGGTCGACATGGCGGCTCCCATTGTGGTAAATGATAAATACTTAGGAAGCGTCTTATGTGGACAAGTATTACTGTCTCCTACCCATCAACGGGATGAAAAAGAACTTTATGAATTAGCCCTGGAATTAAAGTGTGATCCTGACCTTTTTATTAAATCGTTCAAAAAAATCCCTGTCATTCCTGAACAAATTCTCCATTCTTCTACCAATCTCTTATGGCTCGTCGCCCAATATTTCGTAAACGTTGGAATACGTTTTATTACTGAGAAAGAGCTCCATCAAAAAACCCTTAAAATATTGGAAGAACAGAAAAGCAGGGCAGAATTGGAAAGAACTCTAAAATCAATGGAATTAAAAGCCCTTCAATCTCAGGTCAATCCTCATTTCCTTTTTAACACCTTAAATATTATTTCCAGGCTGGCTATGCTGGAAAATGCCGTTAAAACGGAAAAAGTAGTTTATGCCTTAGCCGACATGCTCCGTTACAACTTAGGCAAAATAGATAAAATTGTAACAGTGGCATCGGAACTGAAAAACGTACAAGATTATATGTTAATCACTAAAATGCGTTTTGGAGATAAAATTAAATTTTCCATAGATGTCCCCGAATATTTGCTTCCCATCAGACTACCGCTCTTAACTATTCAACCACTGGTAGAGAATGCTATCTTCCATGGATTAGAACCCAATGACGGAAAAGGCGAAATTAAAATTATAGGTTACAAAAAACAAAATAACCTCCACCTGGAGGTATCTGATAACGGTATTGGTATCAACAATGTGGAGGAAATTAATAACATCCTGCAAAATGATAAATTAAACGCCAAGGATAATAACTTTTGTATAGGACTCCTTAATGTACACCGCAGGATTCAACATCATTATGGGAAAAAGTATGGTCTGAGACTGGAAAGTGTCAATGGTACGAAGGTTATAATTGAGGTTCCACTGATTGAGGGGGGCGCCTGAATTGGCAGAGTATAACATTCTCTTGGTTGAAGACGAGGTTTTAGAACGGCAGGCGGTGCGCTTTATTCTTGAAAATAGATGCTCCGCGCCGATAAAAATCGTCGGCGAAGCGGAAAACGGCTTTGAAGCGGTAAGATTAGCCGAAGAACTTAAACCCGATATCCTGCTCTTAGACATTCACATGCCTGGCCAAAGCGGCCTGGAAGTAATGAGACAGATGAAGCAGGCATATTCTTCCATGAGCTATATAATCTTTACTGCCTATGATGAATTTGATTACGCCCTGGAGGCTATTAATAACGGAGCCTTTCGTTATATATTAAAACCTGCCAAGCCTGAAGAGATCGTTTCTGCCGTAGAAAACCTGGTGAGAAACCTAGCCCATAGAGAGAAAAAAATAAAAGCTGAAGAAAAGCTTAAGCAACAACTGCAATCAGTAATACCTTATATTGAAGCCTCGCTGGTTACAGATCTTCTCAGTGGTAATATGCTTCCTGAAAAGGATATCGACAATCGCCTGCAATTTTTGGGTATTAATGAAAAACCAAACTGCTGCCTGGTAGCCGATATCTGCAATTTTTCCCAAACTATTGAAGGTTTTAACGAAATCCAAACTCAAGATCTAAAAAATAAAGTTTTCAAAATTATCAAAGAAACGGTTAATGCCTATCATCCCTCAATTGTTGTGCCTTATGGCAGTGATAGAATCGTATGTTTTATTGCAACAAAACAAAACAGCCTCAAGCTTATAGATCTGGCAGAAGAAATAAGCCAAAACGTAAATAAAAATACACCGGTAACTGTATCCATTGGTATTGGAGAAACCTTCGACAAAATAAATAATTTGCGTCTTTCCTACTTTCAGGCCTTAGAGGCTGAAAAAACAGCAACTAATATGCTGGGAAACAACACCATTTTGCATTTTTCCCATATAAAACATTTGCGTCAGCCTGATTCCGATTACCCTTATGAAATAGAAAAACAAATCCTGGAACTGGTACGTCTGGGAGATGCAAAAGAAACCACCAAAGCCCTAAACCAGCTCATAGAAGAATTATTTAGAAAAAAAATTGCCCTTAAAGAAATTAAGGCGAGACTGGACCAGTTATTTATTCTTCTTACCAGAACGTTAATTCATGCCGGAGCCAATAGTAAAGATGTAGAAAATATTCGCGAATTAGCCTTAACCCAATTGTTACAAATAAATAATTTTCCTGAATTTAAATCTTGGACGGAAAATGTGGTCCAGCTTTTTATAAATTGCTTATATAGAGATAAACAAATTTTCAGTAGTGAAGTAATAGATAAGGTCTGTGAGTATATTAGAAATAATTATTACAAAGATATCAATTTATATCAGCTGGCCAGGTTATCCTTTTTACATCCCAATTACCTCTGCCAGCTGTTTAAAAAAAACAAATCCTGTACCATTAGCCAGTATTTAACAAACATTCGTCTAAAAAAAGCTCAAGAATTCTTAGCCACCACCAACAAAACCATTGCTGAAATTGCCCAGGCAGTGGGTTATAAAGATGCCAATTATTTCAGTAGAATATTTAGCAAACATCTGGGGATGTCACCTACCCAATATAGAGAAAATAACCTTAAATAAAAATAGGCGGTTAGTTTCCCCTAAAAGGGAATACTTAACCACCTGAAATTTTCATAAAAAAGACACCCTTTTTTCAGGGTGCTTTTTTTGGTGCCGAAGATCGGACTCGAACCGATACGCTTTTGAGGGCGGTGGATTTTGAGTCCACTGCGTCTGCCAATTCCGCCACTTCGGCTTGTTTTGTTGACAAAAAGTATTTTACCATGGTTAACTGGTTTTGTCAACAGTGGGTTAAGCACTTATTTTATTTATAATTCTACACCTAAATAGCCTCTACATCCAACGGTATCCCTTTTAATTCATCCCTCTTCAGGCTGATGGCTTCAGGTCGGCAGACTGCAGCACAGACACCGCAGCCCATGCATTTATCCTGGATTATTTCCCAAGAAGAAGCTATGGCATTAAAAGGGCATATTTTTACGCATAAACCGCACCGGAGACAAATATCCTTATCTATCCGGGCGCTGAAACCCGACGGCGCCAACATGGGAATCCCATGCTTAACCATGGCTTCCAAACCAAGACAGCAGCACTTGCAGCAATTGCAGATAACATAGAACCTGTCCAGACATACATTTTTAAAATAGGCGCTATGGACCCAACCGTTTTTATGGGCTATTTCCAAAAGGTCCAAGGCCTCTTCCTGGGTGATTCTTTTAGCTTTATCCGGCTTATGTTCCAATACAAAATCGGTAAAAGGCTTGCCGATAACCATGCATACCATAGACGGCGAACAAGGATTGGGTGCTGAAGCCCGGCAGGGGCATTCCATGGCAACAATGTCCAAAGGATTGGTTAAAACAATATTCCGGGCAACGGGATAAGGAATGATTTGTTCCAAATCCTTTAAAGGAATTTCTTTATTAAGAGTAACAATTTTTTTAGCCAGCTGGGTGGTTAAGACCTTGGCATGATAGCCGTCCGCCACCTTTTTCCCGTTTTTTTGAGCCATTCGGGGCAAAAACCTGCGAGCTACGGCCAAATACTTGTCCGTCCACCGGGCATAAACATACATATGGATAAAACTCTTGAAATTTTTTGCACCATGTTCTTTAAAAGCCTGGATTGTTGATTTTTTGAAAAACATCCCTTGTTAACCTTTCTATTGTTAATTATTAATACTGATATTACCTTTATCCCTTTGATACTTCAAATATTCATTGACTGTTGCCGACTGGGCTTCAATACGAACTGCATTGATTTTTTCATAGTTGGTCAGCAAAACATCCACAATATCCTGGTCCACGGCCTTTTCTGAGGCCATCTTAGTCAAAACTTTGACGGCTTTATCACTGTCCATCCCACTGCGATAAGGCCTGTCCTCGGTAATGGCGGTAAAAACATCAGCTACGGCCATAATTTTTGAACCTAATGGAAGTTCCTCCTCGGAAAGATGAAAAGGATAGCCTTGGCCGTCCAGCCGTTCATGATGGAAAGACGCCCATTGGTTTAAGGTTTCAAAACCGTCAATGGCTTCCAAAGTGCGATAACTGAAAAATGTATGGCTTTTAATAATATTAAATTCATCTTTAGTCAAAGGTCCCGGTTTTTCCAAAATTTGGGGAGGAATGGCCAGCTTGCCCACGTCATGCAAAAGGCCGGCAATTTTTATTAATTGCCTCCGGCTTTCGGAAAAGCCCAGTATTTCCGCCAAAGCCTGGGCAGTGGCGGCCACACCGCTGGAATGGTTGGCGGTAAAAGGACTGCGAAAGTCAATTATTTTGGAAAAGATATTGGCAATAACCTGGAGATTATCTAAGTCTAAAATGAGCCTGCCCTGTTCCTCTTTTTGCTCCAAAATGGATAATATGTATTGGGACACGGTATCAAACCAGAAGTATTCCTTTTTGGCTAAAGAACAAAAAGCTTCAACAGCATCAGGCATAAACATCCGGCCTGACTGGTCCCGGATTTTTTTTACTATATTTTCCGCTTGCTCCAGAATGGGAATTTTTTTATTTATGCTTACCGCTACTCTATCGGCCAAATGAATAATATGACTGCCCAGGGGGACGTTTTTTCCCCCGGGTTCCCACCATGAATGATGATAATAAATAAGTTCCGCTATTCCGGCAAAGGGTGGAAAATCCTTAAACAACTGATAGCCAAGTTTTGAGTGTAAAAACGCATGGGTATCTTCAAAGGTTAAAGCATTTTCTCTCTCTTGGAGGGAAATTCCACCCAGGTCATGGAGTAATCCCGCCAACATAATTTCATTCCGCATTTCTTCCGGAAGTCCCATTTCCTTGGCTATTTCATTGGCTATATAGCCCACCTGTTTATGATGATTTACCAAAAGAGGACTTACCAAATCTGCTGTATTACCAATACTCAGGACAAGATTAAAAAGGGATATTTCCAAATTTTCCTCCATTTGACTCCTCCTCTCCCCCGCCGTTTTTGTTAAATCATAACATATTAATTTTACCATAGCTTTAAATAATGGAGAATGGAGAATTGAGAGTGGAGATTGAATAATGAATGGAGAGTTGAAAATGGAGAATTGGAAACAGAAATAAAAGGATCTTATGCCTGGAAAAAAGCATAAGATCCTGAAGTAACTGTAGATAGCGTAGGTTTTGGAGCTTCCTAGGGCAAGGCCTTGCTTATTGAAGGTTTTGGGCAGCAATTCTCACTAAGATCACGCCGATTTCCGCCCTGGTGATATTGCCTTCAGGTTTAAAAATCCTTCTGGAGCCGTCGTCATAACCGCCTAAAAGCTTCTTCTCTTCTAAGGCCATAATAGCCTCCTTAGCCCAGTGCTTTTCGATATCGGCAAAACCTGAAACAAACTCCTCACCGGGGCCATAACATTGATAATTCTGGAAAGCATTACAGCGGCTTCGGCCCTGGTAACTTTGGCATCGGGTTTATAGACCCTTTTTCCGTTTGTCTCATAGCCGCCGACAATTTTCTTTTCTTCCAGGGAAGCTATGGCTGTTTCAGCCCAGTGCCCTTGGATATCGGAAAAAGCGGTGATAAAGCCTTCTTGAGGCGCCGGCTGATTGAGGTACCTGGAAAGCATGCCTGCCAGTTCAGCCCGGGTAACGGGGCTGTCTGGCCGGTAAGTGCCATCGTCATAGCCTTTTATCCAGCCCAATTGAGACAGTTTATTCAAGTCCTTCCTTGCCCAGTGACCTAAGATATCCTGGAATGCGGCCATTTTGGGGAAAGGCCGGGGCTGGGAAACCTGATTAACCTCCAAGGCAAAAACTTTTCCTCCCAGGGTGCCGACAAACAAACGGTTTCCGTTTACCGTACCGTTACTGAAAAGATAAGTCTCTCCCAAATTAACGGTCCAGTTAAGGGGATTTTCTCCCGTATTGACCGAAATTATTTTCCCTTTAAGACCATTCAGGATAATATCTCCCCCCTGCAGGATTGGGGAAGAAAGATAACCTGAAAGCCGGGAATCATACTGCCAAACATTTTCCCCTGTTTCCGGGTCCAAGGCATAGACCGAACCGGAGGTGGTATTGTAAATAACGGCCCCACTTAAGATTACCGGCGTAGAAAGACCGGAAGCGGCACTTACTTCCCATAGTTTTTCTCCCGTTTGGCCATCAAAAGCAAAAACTTTCCCGGCAGGGGTGCTGATTATTACTTTGCCCTGATAATAAAGAGGCGCGCTGCCGGCGGGGGCATAGTAAATCTGGCTTCCACATTGCTGCTTCCATTTTTCTTCTCCCGTTAAAATATCAACGGCATAAAAATAATTATCCCAACTGCCGAAATAAACGGTATCGGTTCCCACGGCAGGAGAGCTGGCTATTGTATTGCCGGTAGCAAAATGCCAGAGCAATTTTCCGGTCTTAGCGTCCAAAGCATAGAATTTAAAATCACTGGAACCAAAGAATATTTTACCGTCCTTTACTACCGGAGAAGCAATTACGGCGCCGCCGGTGGAAAACTCCCACAATTTCTGGCCGTTGGAAGCCTTAAGGGCATAAAGTTTACCGTCGGCGGAACCTACATAGACGGTGCCGCTGACATAAACCGGCGAGGCTTGAATGGATCCGCCGGTTTTAAATTGCCATTTGATTTTACCGGTCTTTTGGTCCAGCTGATAGACCGTTCCGGTGCTGTCACCGATATATAAATATTCCTGACTGGCTCCGGGAGCATGCAAGATACCGCCGTTAAGCTCGGTTTCCCAAAGGATTTTAACATTTTCATTTTTCTTAACGGTAAAGGTCACCCGGTCCAGATAAACCTTGCCATTGGGATGCACGGCCCGAACCCAGATGGTCCGAATCCCATCCTCAATATCGGCCAGCTCGATTTGTTTTTGGTAAGTATTATAAGTATTATTTTCTAACTCCAAAGGCTTCCAAGAAAAGTCCTCCAGTTTATATTCAACCTTTAAGGGCTGGACAGCCCAGTTTTGCAAAGTTGCTTTCAGAAGAAAAGAATCAGAAAAAGTTTTATTGGGTTCCGGCGCAGTTATTTTTATCGAAGACTTAACCGCCGGTTTTTTAAACGGCAAGCGGGCATATTCGGTCAAGGTTTGTCCTTCAACCAAACGGTTATATATTATTAGTTCTCCCCTGGCTTTATCAACTTCAATTACCGAATATCCACCGTCCATAACGGTTTCGGTCATAATACCCGGAATGTCATTGACGGTCCAAAAGAGGTCTTTATGACCGTGACCGGTAAAAATGCCTACCACATTATAGTCTTTGATGATTGGCCACAGATCCCAGTCGTTGTCCATAAATTTGGTAGCATCAATAGCCTCGTCAAAAAAAATAGGATGATGGGCGAAAATCACCACAGGGTCATTGGGGCCAATTTGGGCCAAATCCTTTTTAAGCCATTCCAGCATGGCTTTATCCAGTGACCCGTTCTGTCCTTGAGCAATGGAAGAATCCAAAGCCACAAAATGGATTCCTTGATAATTCCAGGAGGTATATGTAGGACCCAAATAGCTGCGGAAATATCCTTTGCCGGCATCGGTCCAGCGGCTTTCGTGATTCCCCGGGATATGATAAACAGGCATTGGCAGCGGCTTTATCATTGCCAAGTATTTTTCATATTCCTGGGGCATGCCGACCTCGGTAACATCACCGGTGTGAACTACAAAACCGGCATCGTTAAAATTAGTTAAAATATCTTGAACAACCGCAGGGGTGTATTTATTGCCGTTGGCCGAGCCTACATGGGTATCGGTAATATGGATAAACCTAAAACTTGTTTCACCTGCCGATACCTCAACAGGCAAACAATAAAATGCTCCGAAAAAAAATACCGCCAGTAAAATTATTGTGATACTTCGCTTAATCATTTCTGCCCTCCGTTTGAATTATTGTTTTCCTAAGCTATCCCCCTTCCAAAAGTAACCTCTCTGATATACAGACGAAATCCTGGGGAAAAAGTTCTAATCTTCATATATGTTTCGTTAGGAAAAGAAAATTTATGTCAATTTACTAACAATATAAGGGGCTTTCGCCCCTCCAGCTTGTTGACAAACCATATTTATTAT
>JAAXZE010000157.1 GCA_012720075.1 Clostridia bacterium | reverse complement strand
GTCCCATAATGTCAATAGGTTCTAAGCCTGTAGTGAGCTTCATCTTACGTTTATAAACCAGCCCCAGCATTTGAATGGTAATTAAAGGGGTCATGGCAACCATAGCCACGGCGCCGAAGGCATCGGTTAAAACGTTACCTCCTAAACTTTCGCAAGCCCCCATTGCAAAGGGTAAAAGAAAGGTGGCAGTCATGGGACCACTGGCCACGCCGCCGCTGTCGAAAGCGATACCGGTAAAAATTTTGGGTACAAAAAACGTTAACCCTATTGCTATTATATACCCTGGAACCAGAAACCAGAATATAGAAATACCGGTAAGTATCCGGATCATGGCCAGACCTACTGAAATAGCTACACCTATGGATAGACTGAGCTGCATTGCTGATTGGGGAATGGCCCCGCTGGAAATATCTTCAACCTGTTTATTCAAGACATGTACTGCTGGCTCGGCAGCCACAATAAAATAGCCAATTAACATTCCCAGAGGCAATAAAAGCCATTTATAGGAAGAGGAGGCAATTTCCGAGCCAAGATATTGACCAGCCGGTAAAAAACCGACATTTACCCCTGTAAGAAAAAGAACCAATCCTAAAAAAGTATAAACAAAACCCACTGCGATTTTCACTAGCTGGTGTTTGCGGTACCTTTTAAATATTAGTTGAAATGCGGCAAAAAAAACTATAATAGGTATTAATGCGATAAAAACTTCTTTAAAATAATGAGGCAAACCTATGGCAAATTGCATAGCAACATCTCTGGAGGTAAGTACTTCAGGGATTTGAGCAGAAGTATAAGAAGCAGAAGAAGGATTATAAAGAATTCCTAATAAAAGCACGGCCAGAATAGGTCCGACACTGCACAGGGCAACCAGACCGAAGCTATCATCATGGGAGTCTTTATCGCTACGGATTGTAGCCAGACCTAATCCAAGGGCCATGATAAACGGCACTGTAATGGGCCCGGTAGTTACCCCTCCGGAATCAAAGGCAACGGGTATAAAATTTTGGGGGACAAACATTGCCAAAAGGAAAACTATAATGTAAAAAACTATTAGCATATGGGAAAGCTTTATTTTAAATAATGTTCTTAGCATTGCAATGACAAGAAATATTCCTACGCCCACCGCCACCGTTAAAATTAAGACAATATTTGGGATGGACGGGACCTGAGCGGCCAAAACCTGTAAGTCCGGCTCCGCAACGGTAATTAAAATGCCCATCACCAGACAAATCAGGATGACTAGACTGAGTTTCTTAGTTTTGGTCATTTCTGCACCAATTCCTTCACCCATGGGTATCATCGCAATATCTGCACCGAGAGTAAAGAAGCCCATGCCTATAATCAATAGTACCGCACCGGTTAAAAACAACATGAATGTACCAATAGGCAAAGGTATTAAGGTAATACTTAATATTAAGACTATTGCCGTAATTGGTAGTACCGAAGAAAGGGCTTCCATTATTTTCTCTTTTAGTATTTTGTTCATTATGCACCTCCATGGAGCCAGGATATTTTAAAAAAGACTATATAAATAATTTAGAAAACTCTGAAATAAATCTTATTAATTTTCAAATAAAGAATTATAGCATAAAAAGCAAATAAGTAACAGTATTGTTAAGCCAATTATTCTATATATTATTCTTCATAAATATAAAAAAGCCTTGCGGCTCTTTTTAAAAAATTAGACCGGACAAAAAGTAATTCCTACCAGTCCGGGACCGGTGTGGGCTGCCATAGATGCTGTGGTTTGCCCAATAAAACTTTCAACAATGTTTAGCTTGGCTTCCTTAAGTTTTTCCATTATATACTGGGCTTCTTCCAGTGCGTCGCCGTGCATGACAGCAAGAAATACTTTTCTGTTGCCAATGGCTTCTTTGGCAATGTCGATAATTTTGTTTAGGGAACGGTTACGACCTCTTACTTTTGCAATTGAGTAATAAATGCCATCTTTATTAATTGAGATTATGGGTTTTATATCTAAAATATCACCGATGGTACCTTCGACCAGACCTATGCGTCCGCCTTTTTTCAAATATTCCAGGGTTTTTAAAACAAAATATACTTTTGTTTCCTCAACCAAGCTTTCTACTTTTGTAATAATGTCCTGTAAAGGAATATTCTTTTTCAATAACTCCCCGGCGTGCATAACCAAAAAACCCAGTCCCAAAGATAATGCTTTGGAATCAATGGTTTTAAGTTTTAATCCTAATTCGGCTGTTTTTTCTTTTAAACTTTCTACCATTCTTAGGGTGCCGCTTAAACCGCCGGATATTAAAATGGCCAGAACATGGGTATAGCCCTGTTTTTTTAGATTCTCAAAAAGCTCCCAGGTTTCGCCGACAGACGGCATAGATGTTGATGCCATTTCAGTATTAAGGCGTCTATAAAATTCTTCCGGGGTAATATCCACCCGATCACGATAATCTCCATCTTGAAATATGATTCGCAAAGGAAGGACGTGAATATTATATTTATTTATGATTTCCTCCGGCAAATCACAAGAACTGTCGGTAATTAATGCTATTTTTTCCAAGGCAAATACCTCCGTAATAAACAAATAGGATTTGTTAATATTACGACATATTTTGTCAAATTCCTGCTTTATTGTTGATTTTTCCGCTTTTTTTAAAAAAACAAAGAAAAATTGTCATAAGACTTGCCACAAACGATAAGTTATTTAACTAAATTAGTATTTATCCAAATAAAAAGGGACTAAAAATAAATAGTATAAATATTATTTTCCTTGCGCTAACTTATGTTATAATACTTTTGTGACTCCCTATTTCGGGCATTTTATTCCTTTTTAATATTCCCATTTTTATTTATGCTATAATAATATTATTCCCGGAATTTAATTTAAAGATTAAAAGGTGGAAAAAATGAGCGAAAAAACGGCACCTTTAACAGAACACTTAGAAGATTTAAGAAAGGTTTTAGTTTGGTCTTTGATTGCCGTATTAATTGGTACGGCCATAAGCTACGGATTATTTATAGACCGGATAATGGAAATAGTAGTTGGGCCTTTGGAACGATTAGGACAGGAACTGGTTTTTTTAGCGGTGACAGAAGGCTTTTTTACACAGTTAAAGGTAGCTTTTTTTGCAGGTATTGTTTTGGCCTCACCGGTTATCATTTGGCAGTTATTGAGTTTTATTCTTCCGGCCCTCTACAGTCATGAAAAAAGGCTGTTTTTCCCCTTATTCTTTTTCGGAATACTTTTATTTGTAGCAGGAATTGTTTTTGGGTATGTTTTTGTATTGGAATTGGGATTAAAAATACTTCTTATAAACTTTAGCGGTGGCTTGACTCCGATGATTTCGGTCAGCAAATATGTTGCTTTTGTCATTTCTTTTTTATTACCTTTCGGCATAGTATTTGAAATTCCATTAATAACCTATTTTCTTACCAAGTTGGGTATTGTAACTCCCCAATATTTAAGGAAAAATCGACGCTTTATAATATTTATAATGGTGGTTTTGGCAGCCGTTCTTTCTCCAGGTGGAGATATTGTAGCTCAAATGTTTTTAGCTTTGCCGATGATTATTCTTTACGAATTCAGTATTATTATTTCATCAGTGGTATATAAAAGAAAGCAGAGGAAAATGGCTCAAGAAGAGGCGGAGGACGGAGAAAAAGAGATTTAGCATATATTTACTTAATTCAAGTTGTGGTTTATAATGAGACTTACTCAGTTTAATAAAGCGAGGGATTTTATGTCAAATGTTTTTAGTTTGGCAAAACTAAAAGTAGGTCAAATTGCTGAAATTGTTGAACTGAAGGAAAACGGCAAGACCATAGTAATGAGTGAAAAATTGGGAATTGCCAAAGGAATGTCGATAATTGTCCTGCAGCAGGCAGTGGATTGGCTTGTACAAGTAGGAACTAATCAGATTATCCTCAGCAAAGATATGTTAAACAACATTAAGGTAAAATTGGCCAATATCTGATTATTATGGATGTACAATAACTTCATAAATTTTTGTATAAGACAAAACCCAAGGTGGTGCGCACCTTGGGTTTTGTGATTTTTAGCAGAAGTGATTAGATAATTATACGTCGTAAATTTTATAACACTTGGCACAATACTCAGGGACTTTTTCCTCGGACAGTTTTTGGTCCAGGATTTTATAGTTTTCTTGGATAAGTTGAGCATTGGGATCTTCGTCAAAGGTGGATTTCATATATTCATTTAGAGCTTTCACTCTTCGTTCGTATATCCCGCGGAAATCGGCGTATTCTTTCTTATTCCAGAGTTCCAGGAAATTGGTTTCTAGAATGTTGCCGACAATAAAGGGTTTTTGTGCATATTCCGTTTCATTAAAGAATGCTTTCACGTTTTTTAAAGATAAATAGGGACAGGGTGACATTTCACCATTCCAAGCGATAAATACGTTCTTTTGGGGGTTATAATCACAGGTTACCGCTTCATTGCACACCAGCTTTTTAGGGGTGAAGTATACGCCCTTTTTATCGGCTACTTTCCCAGCCAGAGCAATTAAATCTTCGTATTCTTCTTTACCCTTTGCTTTCCCTTGGGCCAATAAATCGCCCCGATTTTCATCAGTAACTATACCTTCAAAAACTTTTTGGCTATTTTTCTCAGGTGAGATGATGAAATTTATATTATTGGCCATAACCTCATCAACACCTAAAGGAGCGGCTTGTTCTATAAAAGTCGGTAATTCTTTGATGGTATCCTTGGTCATGATAAATTCAAGAATCACTTTAGTATTGCTTTTACGTTGTTTGACCAGATTTTTAATATTTTCGTTCAAGTCGGTTAGAATGGTTTTTTCTAATTTGACGGTAATTTTATCGGGAGCTAGTTTGACCAGCTCTTGGATATTATTGGAATCAAGTTTTGTCCCAAAAGTAACTATTTCAACCTGAGGGGCATTGTCTTTAGCATTTTTTACTATTTCAAAGAATTGGGGATGATTCATTGGGTCTCCCCAGCCTAAAAATACTGCTCTCTTAATTTCTCCGAAATATTTGGACAGTTCATTGAATGTTGCCATTTCCATGAACTTTTCCGAGTCGTTTGCTAATGGTGAGAGATGCACTATTTCAATTTGCAAGTCGTCAATAATACGAACTTTTTTAGGTTCTTTTTTACCAAAAAGAGATGAAAAAAATCCCATTTTTCAAATTCCTCCCTAGGATGTTAAGTTAGTAATAAAAATCCTTTTCATGCATAATTATTTGGCCAAATGTTTCAAAAATCCTGTTCTGGTTATTAATGTTCTTAATTAAACAATAAAATATGATAATAATATAAAGTATAATGAATCCTTATAAATCGCGGCTTTTTGACTGTTAAAAGAAATAGAATAAACATACTATAAAATTTTTTTGTAATTAATATAACGGGAAAAGGTACAGTAATTAGCCAACGCAAATTTTGGTAGAAAGGGCTTGTAAAAATTAGGTTTTAAACTTTGCATCCAAGGGTAAGATAAATCAAAACAGTCTTCGGAGGGTTATTATTATGGACACAAAAAAATTGGTTACAGAACTGTTGGCTGAAGAAAAATATGAGCAAATTATTAAACTGGCCGGTAAAAAACACAGCCAAACCTTGAAATATATCCAAATGCATCTTTTTGAAGATATAAATAAGCCTATAAGGTGGTATGCCATTGAAGCTTTGGGCAGGCTGGCCAAAGAGTTCGCATCTAAAGAACCGGAAGCTTACCGCAATCTTCTGCGCCGTTTTTTATGGGCTATGAACGATGAAAGCGGCAACGTACCCTGGAGCTCGCCGGAGGCCATGGCCAGTGTTATAGCCAATCAACCCTTTCTCTTGGGCGACTTTACTCCTTTCTTAATTACTAACGCATTGGATAACCCTATGTGTCATAGGGGAATGCTCTGGGCAGCGGGGAGAATCGGAAGGGTCAGGAATATCTTGGTTTTGCCTTTTGTTAAAGAAATAACGGCTTTCCTTAGTTCCGATAATGCCGATTTGCGGGGTTATGCCGTTTGGGCTTTAGGCGAAATAGGTTATCAGGACGGCTTGCCCCAATTAAAAAAAATACAAAATGATAAAAATAAGATTTGCATTTTCAAGGATGGAAAGCTAGTAACCGTTGAAGTGGGAACTTTAAGCCAGGAGGCCGTAAGTAAGCTGGAAAAGGTGTCGTGAATTAGTTGAAATGTGATTGTAAAGATTGGTCAACAAGAAGGTTCAGGTTTTAGTTAAGTTGAAAGTTTGGAAGTCGAAAAAACTAAGGACGCTTTCCGGCGTCCTTAATAATTCTTCTTTAATTTTCAGTTATAAGTCGAAGTTTCTTTTCATTTTTTTGTTTATCTTTTTGCATCAATTTTTCATACCATTGGGGATGGTGTTTTTTGGCCCATTCTCTGGCTACTTTGCCGTGAAAAATAGAGCCCAAAGTACCTGGGTTGGCAACACTGCCCAGATATGCATGGCCGATTATGGTGGCTGTTAACAAAATAGCACAGATTCCGTGAAGGACGGCAGCCCAGATCAAGGACCCAAGGATAAATTTGTCATAGTAAGCCAGCATAACCCCGGAAATAATGATAATAATACTCAGAATGGAACTGAGCCAATAAAAAATTTTTTGTCCGGCATTAAACTTGCCTGCCGGCGGGTGAATTTCTTTGCGGGTTAAATAACCGCCTAATACTTTCAGCCATTGCCAGTAATATTTTGTAAAAAAATTGTCTTTTAGCCAAATGACTATGGATATTAAACTGGAGACAGTAAATAAAATTGCAAAAATAAGGTGTGTGTTATAGATAACCGGATAATCAAAACCTAGGCTTCCGGGTCTGAAGAGGGCAAAAGATATACCGGTAACAGCCAAAATCACCGTACTTACCATTCGGACAAAATGGGTAAGTCGTTCCAGGAAATTAAGGCGGATGATTTCCGGTTCAAGTTTACTTAGTTCTTTGCCATGGGGACCGATTAGCAAATAATGAATTATAACGGCCAGGAGAACTCCCAGAGTCCCCAGGATAATAATGGGACCGATAAATTCTAAATACAAATTATTCAATTTGGCAATTAAAGGTGGAAGAGTAAACATCATAAGCCTCCTTTCTTAAATTTAGAATGTGATAAATTGTTGGAATTTATTCATTAATTAAAACTTTAGCAAATTATTTATAAACTACCAAAATGTTCCTTATGATTTATAGTTAACGGTCTCCATTATTTGGGTAAAAGTTTAATGTCAAAAAAAATACTATTTATCAAAAGGAGGCTTTTTGATGGATGCAGTAATTCTGTCCCGGATCCAGTTCGCTTTAACGGTGGGCTTCCATTTTCTCTTTCCTCCCTTAACAATCGGTATGGCCTGGATTATCTTTGTCATGCAAACCAGGTATTTAAAGACAAAGGATGCTCTGTATGCCCAGATGTCCCGATTTTGGATTAAACTCTTTGCTATCAGCTTTGTTGTGGGAGTGGCTTCCGGAGTGGTGATGGAGTTTCAATTCGGAACCAACTGGGCCAATTATTCCCGTTTCGTAGGTGATATTTTCGGCGCTCCCTTGGCAGCGGAAGGAATCTTGGCTTTCTTTTTGGAGTCGGCTTTTATTGGGGTGTTGATTTGGGGTAAAGACAAGGTTTCGGATAAGTTTTACTGGTTTGCTTCATTAATGGGTGCTGTAGGCTCAACCTTATCGGCATTTTGGATAATTGTTGCCAATTCCTGGATGCAGACACCGGTTGCTTACACCATTGTTGACGGCCGGGCTCAGTTAACCGACTTTTGGGCGGCTGTTTTCAATCCCTCTACGGTTCCGCGATACCTGCATACTATTACAGGAGCCCTGATTACCGGTGCCTTTTTTATGATGGGAATTTCAGCTTATTATCTATTGAAAAAAAGATACATCCCCTTCGCTCAAAAAACTTTAGCAATAGCCCTTGTTTTTGGTCTACTGGCTTCGTTAGCCCAAGGTGCCATGGGACATTACTCGGCAGTACAAGTAGCTAATACCCAACCGGCTAAGCTGGCTGCCTTTGAAGGTTTATTTGAGACCCAGGAAGGTGCGCCGCTTCTTCTCTTTGGTATACCCGACGGTGAAGAGGAAACCGTACATTTTGAATTAGGGGTGCCTAAACTTTTAAGTCTCCTTGCCGTTGGCCAACCCGACGCCAAAGTGCAGGGCCTTAAAGATTTTCCAAAAGACGAATGGCCGCCTTTGACAATGACTTTTTATCCTTTTCATTTAATGGTGTATTTGGGAGGATTTTTTATATTAGTAACAATATTTGGATTAATTCTTTTTTGCCGGCAAAAATTGTTTGAACATGAACTTTTCTTAAAGGTATTGTTATTTTCCATGCCTTTACCTTTTATCACCAATGAGCTGGGCTGGATAGCGGCAGAGGTTGGACGGCAGCCCTGGATTGTTTATGGATTGATGAAAACTGTTGAGGGAGCTACTATCACTGTACCGGCTTATAAAATTCTCCTCTCCCTTATAATTTTTACCGCTGTCTATGGACTGCTCTTTTCTCTCTGGTTGGTATTAATAAAGAAAAAGGTTATGGAAGGACCGGAAATAATGCCTTTGGAAGGTGGTGTTAAAGCATGAGTATGGAATTTCTCCAGATAACCTGGTTTTTCTTGGTAGGAATATTAATATTGGGGTATGCTCTGCTGGACGGTTTTGATTTGGGGGTAGGCAATCTCCATTTATTTAATCGTTCCGCCAAAGAACGGGAAGAAATGATATACTCCATAGGTCCTTTCTGGGACAGCAACCAGGTTTGGCTGCTTACCGGAGGAGGCGCTCTTTTCGCTGCCTTTCCCATGGTGTATGCTACCGTTTTTAGCGGGTTTTATCTGGCTTTTATGCTCCTTTTATTGGCGCTAATCTTTCGCGGGGTAAGTATAGAGTTCCATCATCAACTGAATAATTCCCGGTGGAAGAATTTTTGGGATTGGGGTTTTGGGCTCAGCAGCATCTTGGCTTCCATTCTCTTTGGCGTGGCTATAGGCAATATTCTCAGGGGAATTCCGCTGGACGCCCAGTTTAACTATACCGGAAGTTTCTTAGATTTATTAAATCCCTATGCCCTGGTGATGGGGTTACTGAGCCTGGCCATGTTTACCATGCATGGTGCCGCATTTTTATATGGAAGAGGTACTTCGGAACTGGCTGGGAAAAGCCGGCGGTGGGCTAGAAAAGCCTGGGCTGATTATTTATTGCTTTTTGTAGTTGGAACGGTGTGGAGCTATCTGGCTACACCCAGATTATTTATAAATTATTTTGAGTTTCCGCTGCTCTTTGTTGCGCCGGCAATAACTCTAGCGGCTTTACTATACTTTCCCAAGACTTTTAAGGCTAATTCCCCTTGGGCTCCCTTTTTAACCTCGGCCCTCAGCATTGTTGGAATTATAGCGACTATCGGCGGTGGGCTTTTTCCGTATTTGGTTCCGGCCAGCCCCGATCTTTTAGGAAGCTTGACTATTTATAACTCTTCATCTTCCCGGTTCACTTTGACTGTGATGTTGATACTGGCGGTAATAGGTATGCCCTTAGTGATTTTCTATAATTCTTATATCTATAAAAAGTTTTTAAAGCCATCGCAAACCAAATTAATAAATCGGTCTTTAACGCCGCCTACGGGGCAATAAAAGGAAAATGGGAATGGTGGAAGGTTAGAATATAATGCTAAAAAATACCCAAGAATATTCTTTGACCATTAATGTGCAAATCTGATAAACTGTTAAGTAGACTTGCGTTAGGCAGAGCCTACTGACCAGTAGGACTTAATATGAAAAAACTGGGGGTTGTCCTGGTGATTGGAATTAGTAAACTATTAGTTGATACAAATAACTTCGGCGATACATTGCGTTACAGCCATCGTTCCAAGGGAACCTACCATGGTACTACCCATGGTCAAGGTCCGGTGGTTGTATGGAATAGCACTAAAACCTGTAACTTAAAATGTATCCATTGTTATGCCGGATCTGATAATAAAAAATATGATGGTGAACTATCTACCCAAGAAGCGGTTAAGTTCATCGATGATTTAAAGGAATTTAACGTGCCGGTTCTTTTGATTTCCGGGGGCGAGCCCTTTATGCGGGATGATATTCTGTATTTGGCTGAGTATGCTGCCAAACAGGGAATCCGCACCACCTTTTCCACCAACGGCACTTTGATAACCAGAAAAATTGCCAAGAAGCTTAAAGAAATTGGTGTCGGATATGTGGGCATAAGCCTGGATGGTTTAGGAGAAAACAACGATAAATTCCGGGGACAAAAGGGTGCCTTTGAGCTGGCTTTACGGGGAATTGAAAACTGTTTGGCTGAAGGTCAAAAGGTAGGACTGAGATTTACCATCAACCGGCATAATTATCAGGAGCTCACCGGTATTTTCCATTTGATTGAAGAGGAAAAAATTCCTCGGGTATGTTTTTATCATCTGGTATATGCAGGCCGGGGAAGTAAAATGATTAATGAAGATATTTCTCATGCCGAAACCAGAAAGGTTTTGGACCTGATTATTGAAAAAGTGCGTTATTTTAACGCCAAAGGATTAAATAAAGAAATATTGACCGTTGATAACCATGCCGACGGCGTTTATTTATATCTCAGGCTGTTAAAAGAAGACCCCCAAAGGGCTGAAAAGGTTCTGGAGTTACTGAGTTTTAACGGAGGCAACCGTTCCGGTATTGCCATAGGTGAAGTTGACTGGTTTGGCAACGTTCATCCCGATCAGTTTACTCAAAACCATACCTTCGGAAATGTCAGAGAGAAGAAATTCGGGGATATTTGGACCGATACTTCTAACCCCATTTTAAAGGGGTTAAAAGACCGCAAAGGATTGTTAAAAGGGCGCTGTGCCCAATGCAAATGGTTGGCTCTTTGCAACGGTAACTTCCGGGCCCGGGCTGAAGCGGTAACCGGTGATTTCTGGGAGTCGGACCCTGCTTGTTATTTAACCGATGAAGAAATAGGTTTGGTAGAAGGGCGGTAAGAAATGGATATTATAGATAAGAAATTATTGAGTATTATCCAAAAAGATTTCCCTATTTGTTCACACCCCTTTAAAGAAATTGGGGCAACTTTGGGCATAACGGAAGAAGAAACATTGAACCGGTTGAAAAAATTGAAAGAGCAAGGTGTCATTCGCCGATTAGGCGCAATTATGGATTCCAGGAAGCTGGGATATAAAAGCACCCTTTGCGCTATGGAAGTTCCGGAGGAAAAAATTCCTGAGGTTGCCGCCATATTGGATAAATATATCGGAATAACCCATAATTACCTGCGTAACCATAAATATAATATGTGGTTCACCCTGATTACTCCTTCCGAGGAACACTTGCAAAAAACATTAGCGGATTTGGAGCAAAAAACCGGGTATAAGATTTACAGCCTCCCGGCCAAAAAATTATTTAAGATAAAGGTAAATTTCCATGTCCCGGGCTTGGAGGAGGAGAAGATAAGTGCTCTGTGAATTAGATAAAGCCATTATTCGAGAAATCCAAGAGGATATTCCTTTAGTATCTCAGCCTTTTCTCGAGATAGCCCACCGTTTGGGTATCAGCGAAGAACAGTTATTACAAAGGATTAAGTTTTTGCAGGAAAAGGGGTATATTCGCCGTTTCGGTGCCGCTTTGCGACACCGGGAGATGGGGCTGAAAGCCAATCCCATGATTATTATGCGTGTTCCGGAAGAAAGAATTGATGAAGTAGGAACAAAACTGGCTTCTCTGGACCGGGTAACCCACTGTTATCAACGGCCAATGTTGCCTTTTCTTCCCTATAATCTTTTTGTGATGATTCATGCCGAGACCAAGGAAGAATGTTTTGTGTTGGCCAGGGAAATGGCTGAGCTGGTTGGCGTCGGTGATTACCGCTTGTTATTTAGTGAAAAGGAATTAAAAAAGACCAGTATGCGATATTTTCTGGAGGAAGACTGAACCCTTAGGTTTTTACCTAAGGGTTTAATAATAGATACTATCGGGTATTATGATTCATGGACGGAGGTGACTGTTTTGCCTCAAAAACGGGAAAGGGTTTATCGACTTTGGCTTGATGCCGTCAATAACCATGATTTTCAAGCTGCCGAAGAAATTTATCAAGAACTTTTAAAGCTTAATCCATTGACACCGGGAATTAATTTTCCCATGGGTGTCTGGTATAAGGAAAAAGGCTTATGGAATAAAGCTAAAGAGGCTTTATTAAGGGCTTTGGAGACTGACCCGGCAATTCTTGCTGATGTATACTATTACCTAGGAAATGTCAGCCGAGAGCAAGGGGAATATGAAGAGGCCGTTAACTACTATAAGGAGTCGTTAAAGATTGATCCTCTTTTTTTTGAAGCCCATTATAATTTGGGAAAGGTCTATGCCCTTCAGGGTCTGAGTCAAGAGGCTTTGGACCAATTTCTTAAAGCAAAAGATTTAAATCCCCAGGATGTTGATACTTATATCAATATTGGAGTTGAGTTGTCCAATCTGGGCCGGAGAAAAGAAGCTTTGGCCATGTACCAAAAAGCGCTGGCCTTGGAGCCTCGTTCCTCTTTGATTTATTCCAATATCGGTGTGGAATATACGGCCTTGGGTCAACTGGAGGAAGCCATAGCATATCATAAAAAAGCCCTGGAACTTAATTCTTTTTATGGCGATGGATGGTACAATCTGGCCTGCACCTATGCCAAAGCCAATGATTTGGAAAATTCCCTTAAAGCTTTGGAAAGGGCGGTCCGGCTCAATCCGGAAAACATTGCTTACGCCAAAAAGGACCCGGAGTTGGATAATATCAGGGATACGGAAGGCTTCAGGAATATAATCTGCCTTTCAGACAACTAATTATATCTTAACCTTTTTCTTAATACTATAGGGGGGTATATGGTATAATTACACTGATTGGACCGGTTCAGTAGCTATTGGAGGAGGAAATAATATGGCTAAAGAAATTACCGTCCAGATACCTGTTTTGGGCATGACTTGTGCCGCTTGTGCTGCCAGAATTGAAAAAAAACTTCCCCAATTGGAAGGGATAATAGATATTAGCGTAAATTTCGGTGCGGAAAAAGCCCAGGTTAGATATGATGCCGATAAAGTAAAGCTAAAGGATATAATTGCCAAGATAATAGAGACCGGTTATAACGTTCCCATGGAAAAGACAGAGTTAAAGATCCAAGGTATGACTTGTGCTGCCTGTTCAGCCAGGATCGAGCGGGGATTAACAAAAATGGACGGTATCCTGGAGGCCAATGTAA
Organism: Clostridia bacterium; assembly: GCA_012720075.1. GTDB lineage: Bacteria > Bacillota > Peptococcia > Peptococcales > BICA1-8 > JAAXZE01. The sequence continues at coordinate 10,182 of JAAXZE010000157.1, read as the reverse complement.
ATTTGGCCTTAGAAAAAGCTAATGTCACTTATGTCCCCGGACTGGTTTCGGCAGCAGAGATTAAGAAAAAGGTAGAAGAGCTGGGTTACCGTGTTTTGGATTCAGACAAAAAAGAAAAAGGCGATAAGGAACAGGAAGCCCGGCAAAAAGAAATAAGACACCAGAGGAATCGTTTTTTAATTTCCGCTTTATTGTCGCTTCCTTTGTTATCAATGATGTTTATTGAATGGTTTGGTCTTCATGGGGTAGCCCCCCATTTTCTCATGGACCCTATTTTTCAGCTGATTTTGGCTACGCCGGTGCAATTCGGTGTGGGAAGTTATTTTTATATTGATGCTTTTAAAGCGTTAAAAGGCGGTAGTGCCAACATGTCGGTTTTAGTAGCTTTGGGTACTTCCGCGGCTTATTTTTACAGTGTGGCGGCAACTTTTTTCCCCGAGGCTATCGGTTCAAACCATGTTTATTATGAAAGTGCCGCCGTAATCATAACCTTGGTTATTCTGGGCAAATTACTGGAAGCATTGGCCAAAGGCCGGACTTCGGAAGCCATAAAAAAGCTGATGGGTTTACAACCCAAGACAGCTAGGGTTGTGAGAGCCGGTCAAGAACTGGACTTGCCCATTGAAGATGTGGTAGTGGGAGATGTTATAATAGTTAAGCCGGGGGAAAGAATCCCTGTGGACGGTATAGTCATCAGCGGTACATCCAGTGTTGACGAATCCATGCTTACCGGTGAGAGTTTACCTGTTGACAAAAAAGAAGGCAGTGAAGTCATTGGTGCTACAATTAATAAACACGGCAGTTTTAAGTTTAAAGCTACCAAAGTAGGCAGAGAAACCGCCTTGGCCCAGATCATCCGGATTGTTGAGGAAGCCCAAGGTTCCAAAGCCCCCATTCAAAGAATGGCCGATGTTATTTCCGCTTATTTTGTACCATTTGTTGTAGGTATTGCCGTGGTCACTTTTTTGGTCCGGTATTTCTTTGTTGACCCGGGTAATATTGTCAATGCTCTTTTACCTTCTATTTCCGTTCTGGTTATTGCCTGTCCCTGTGCTTTAGGGCTGGCTACTCCTACATCCATAATGGTGGGAACGGGAAAGGGCGCTGAAAACGGTATTTTGATTAAAGGCGGGGAACATCTGGAAAATGCCCATAAAATTAATACCGTTGTGCTGGATAAAACAGGCACAATTACCAAGGGTGAGCCGGAAGTAACGGATATTGAGGCTGTAGGTATGACTAAAGAGCAATTGTTGAAATTGGCAGCCACCGCTGAAAAAAATTCGGAGCATCCTTTAGCCCAAGCCATAGTGAACTATGCCCGAAAACAAGGGATCCCTTTAGGCCAAGGTCAGGATTTTCAAGCCATCCCCGGCAAAGGGGTAATGGTAAATATTGACGGAAAAAAAGTATTACTGGGAAATAGAAAATTAATGCAGGATAATGGAATAGATATAAGCCCGCTCTTAGCCAAAGCGGAACAATTGGAGGATGAAGGAAAAACGGCGATGCTGATGGCTGTAAATGGAGAAGCCAAAGGGGCTATTGCCGTAGCCGATACTGTTAAAGAAAGTTCCCGGGATGCAATTCAAGAGTTAATTAAAATGGGAATCGAAGTAATAATGATCACCGGTGACAATAAAAAAACCGCCCAGGCCATAGCCAAACAGGTGGGAATTACCAAGGTTTTGGCCGAAGTATTGCCGGAAAATAAAGCCCAAGAGGTGGATAAACTGAAAAAAACCGGCAAGGTTGTTGCTATGGTCGGTGACGGCATCAATGATGCCCCTGCCTTGGCTACCGCCGATGTAGGTATTGCTATTGGGACTGGCACCGATATTGCCATGGAAGCCGGTGATATTACTTTAATCAGCGGAGACCTCCACGGTATAGTGGCTGCCATAAAATTAAGCCGGGCTACTATGACCAATATTAAGCAGAACCTTTTTTGGGCTTTGTTTTATAATACTTTAGGGATACCCGTTGCCGCTTTGGGACTGTTGTCGCCGATGATTGCCGGTGGAGCTATGGCTTTTAGTTCGGTCTCAGTGGTATCCAATGCTTTACGCCTGAAGAGATGGAAATATAGATAATTGAATACCTTTCCCAACTAACTCTCTCTTTAACACTGACACACTAAATCACTTACATGCTAAAGAAATTCGCCCTCGGGGCGAATTTCTTTGCACAGGGGGAATTATCATGAAAATTCTTGGGTATACCCTTGCAATACTAGGCTGGCTGGTTGCCGCCGTAATTTTTCGCTATGGCCTTTATCCGCCCCAATTGCTGTTTTGGTTGGTTTTAATGTTTACGGTATTTGTCGTTTCCGGATTGGGTCATGACAGACGGGCCGGGTTAAAGTTAACAGGCTTAGTTTGGGTTTTAGTTCCTATAGTTTATAGTATTTATCCCAATAACAATCTGAATATCCGGAATGTGTTAATTTCTTTGGCGGCGTCTCTTCTTATGGCTTTTTTTATCGGTTCATTGGCTGCTAGGTTTAGATTAAAAAATATATTAAAAGGGTTAACCCTTTTAGCAGTGGTATTTTCAGTTTTGTTGGGCACTTTGTACTATCAGATTGAGAAATCAGGCCAAAGTATACCTTTAGAAAAAGCCGATGCAGCTATTATTTTAGGCGCTGCCGTGTGGGAAGGAGGAAAACCAAGTCCTTCTATGGCCGCCAGGGTAAGGAAGGGTGTAGAGCTGTATCAAGCTCATTTGGTGGATAAAATCATAGTTTCCGGGGGTTTAGGAAGAATACCCCCTACCGAAGCTGAAGTCATGGGGAGTCTGGCCAATGACTGGGGTGTGCCCCCGGAAAATATTCTTTTGGAAGATAAGGCCAAAACTACGGAAGAAAATATCTTATTTAGCAAGAATATTGGCGATGGTTTAGGGTTCAATAGTTATGTCATTGTTTCCGATGCTTTTCATCTTAAACGGGTTTTATTAATTGCTAATGACTTGGGGATTAGCGCCCAGGGCGCTCCTGCGCTGGACAGTCCCCTTTATACCAATGGCTGGCTGCGTTTTAAATATACATTAAGGGAAACCTTTGGGTTGGTTAAGTATTATTTAAGTGTAGTAATTAAAAAATTTGTTATATAATTACAAAAAAAGAGGAATTTGCTGTGAAAAATAGTATATTTTCAACAAATGTTTTTTTTGGAAAATGGAGTAAAAGGGATGAAAGAGGTTACTGGGTATGATTTAAATGCTGAAAGATATTTTCGGTATTTTGAAAATTCTATTGATGCCGGTTTTGTTGCCGATGCCGACGGTAAATACCTTAACGTAAATCCTGCTGCTTGCCGACTTTTAGGGTATAGTAAAGAAGAACTTCTTAATATGTCAATTAAAGAACTGGTGGCCCCTGAAGAACTGGATAAGAGTCTGGCGGCTTTTGAAGAAGTAAAAAAAACGGGGAGCAGCCATTTGGAAACCATTTTAATGGCAAAGAGCGGTACCCCCATACCGGTATTGATAAGAGCTTTTAAGATTTTTGAGGGGGAATATGTAGCTTATTGCCATGATATTAGCGAACGAAAAAAAAACGAAAAGATTTTAAAAGAGGCTAAGCACCTTTTTAGCCTCATAACCAATAATATGTTGGATGTTATTACTATTATCGATAAATATGGAAAGATAATCTATGCCAGCCCTTCCTATACCGATCTTTTGGGATATAACCCTCAAGAAATGCTGGGAAAAAATTTCTTCGATTATATTCATCCCCATGATATTGCCAAATTTACAAAAGAAATAGAGTTGGTTATAAACAAAAAACAATTTAGAAAACTGGAATGCCGCTTCAGACATGCAAAAAACAGCTATGTATGGTTGGAGATTATCGGAACGGTTTCTTTGGATACCAAAGGACAGGTGGAAGGCGGTATATTATGCAGCAGGGATATCGGCCAGAGAAAGTTTGCCGAAGAAATGCTAAGAGCCAGTGAGGAAAGGTACCGAAAGCTGGTAGAATTACTACCCGATGGAATTTTGGTTTGCTGTGAAGAAATAATAGTGTTTGCCAATAAATTCGCCCGGGTTTTGTTAGGGGTAAGAAAGGACCAAACCTTGGTAGGCAGGGAATATAAAAGTATTATTCATCCAGACTGTAAAAGTTTATTAACAGAGAATTTTTTTAAAAAAGGTTCCGAGGTACCTCTGATAGAAGGGAAGTATATTAAAAATAACGGTGAGCCAATAGATGTGGAGATAACCGGTACGACCTTATATTTTCAGGGCCAACCGGCAAAACTTATAGTTTTTCGTGATATTACCGAAAGGAAAAGGTCTGAAGCCCATTTAGAAGAAACCCGAAAAACCCTCTTTGAAAGAGAAAAAATGGCAATCATCGGGCAAATGTCTGCGGCGATGGCCCATGAAATAAGAAATCCTTTAACGTCCATCCGGGGATATGCACAACTACTAAAAATCAAAGATTACGATAAGAGTAAAATCAACACTTATTTGGATATCATGATCGGGGAGATTGACAGGGCCAACAGCCTGATTTCCGATTTTTTACAGCTGGCTCGTCCAAAGGAAACCAATTTGAAAGAACAATCCATTGTCGAGCTTATCAATGAGTTTATGGAGCTCTTTTTACCCTATGCCTTATTAAATAACATTGAAGTAACTTATGAAACCCAGGACCCTTTGCTATCCTGTTTACTGGATAAAAATCAGATAATGCAGGTTCTTTTAAATATCGGCAAAAATGCGGTTGAAGCAATGGATTCCGGTGGAAAATTAAAAATAGTATCCGGTTATGACGGAGAAAAACATGTGTTTATCTGCCTAGAAGATAACGGTCAGGGTATTCCTGAGGATATGATTCCCAAACTGGGGGCACCTTTTTTTACCACTAAAGAAAAAGGTACGGGACTGGGATTAAGTACCTGCTATTCAATTATAGCCGCCCACGGTGGTTATATTGATGTAAAGAGTACCGTAGGTAAGGGCAGTTCTTTTACTATTTATCTTCCGGCAAAATAAATGCTCAACGAAAATGTTTTTCCAAGGCAGGGCAATTATAACTTATTATTATTTCATAACCTACTCTTTAATAGCCGATGAAAAAAGCAGAGCTCTTTTGGGCTCTGCTTGGACTTTAAGGAATGATTATTAACTCTTTTTGTCAACCAAAGTGTAAAGTTCGTCATTTTCCCTTTGGATTCTTTGCCCTAATATCTCAAAAATTTGTTTTGTTTCTTCAATAAACTGTTCCGGGTTATTTTGCAGACTTAACGGGCTGGGCCATTTTTTTAGATACTCATTGAAACTATTTTTTAGAGCGCTCATTTCTGCTATATATTTTTGGGCCATAACTTTGATTTGCTCGTCATCACTATTGAGTAAATTAGGATAAAGGACGTTATCTTCGGCTGCCAAATGGATATTCAACACTCCTGCCAGCTTAGCCAAGATCAATCTGGCGGTCTTGGCCTCAGTCCGTAGCCGTTCCGGTTTCAAAAAAGAACTTAAATTTTCGGCCAGCTGGGTTATTTCTTCATGCTGTTTTCTAAACCTTAAGGTTTTTTCCATTATTTATCCTCCCCTAGTAATTATTGGTTAAGTACAGTATATAGCAGGCCAAGGAAATGTTCTGTGAGAAATATCACCAATTTTTTTAAGAAAAAGTCGGAGTTATCAATGGATACTCTGACTTTTTTACTGTAAAAATGCAACTTACTCTAAAAAAATTAACAACAAAGCAGGCAAATGTAATTCCCGTTACATTATTTTAGAAACATATAGATTACAATTATAAACAAGATTATTAATATTAATAAATATCCGAAAGGATGGGTACCATGAGCAACAAAAAATCTAAAGATGAATTAAATTTTAGGGATTATATTTTTTATTTTGAAGAGCATACCTGGGCTAAAATTGAAGATGGAAAAGTAAAAGTAGGCATTACCGATTATGCCCAAGACCAACTGGGGGATATAATTTTTATCCAATTGCCTGAGGTTGGTGCGGAATTCCAAAAAGGCGATGAATTCGGCCAGGCAGAATCGGCCAAAACCGTATCCCAGCTTTATATGCCTATTGGGGGTAAAATTATTGAAACAAACGAAACATTAGAAAATGATCCGGAATTGGTAAATAACAGCCCTTATGATGAAGGTTGGATGATTGTGATTGAGCCCAATGATTTAAAAGAAGTGGATTCTTTGTTAACTAAAGACCTCTATATAAAACTATTGAAATGATTAGTGCTAATAAGTGATAAAAGGACTTGGGACTGTTTTAAAGATGGTTGTAAACCTGCAAGCCCCGGCTAGGGGAAAAATAATTTTTTGAAAGGAGATACGAGCATGGACATAACAATTTATACGGCCACCGGTTGCGCCCGTTGTAAAATAGTGAAGGGATTTATGGAGGAGCGGGGTATTTCCTATGTTGAAAAAGATATGAAAGCTGATGGCAAAGATGATTTTCAGGCATTTTATAAAGCTAATCGCAGTGCTGTTTTTCGGGGGCCCGAAGGGATAGAATTCCCTATCATTTATGACGGAGAGAATATCCGGCAAAGTATCGGTGCCGCTCTGGCTTTTTTACATGCCGGTAAAAAACTGGACGGTTTCTTTACCGTTGGTACTTTGCATAAGGAATGGGTAAACGGTATCCATGTTTCCGGCGGTGACCCTCGATATGCTGAAGAATTTTTATATATTTTAAGGTATTTAAAAGATAAAAACATGAAACTGCAATTGGAGACCACCGGCAAAAACAGCGGTGTATTAAAACAGGTCTTGGATGAGGGTTTGGCTGATGTAATGATTATGGATGTTTTAGGGCCGGAGCATTTATACAGCCGGTTAGCCGGTGAAGAGATAGATATTGAAGACATTAAAGCCAGCCTGGGATTAATCCAAAGCTTTCCGGAGTATAAAATCCGGACTGTTATTGCGCCCGTTATCCGGGAAGACGGGTCGGTCAGCTATTTAACTCCCGAGGAAATTGCCCTGACTGCTAAGTTGATCGGGGAAGGTTCCGGGAGCAATAAACTTCCCTATATGCTCAAAGCCTTTGAACCCAAAGAAGCCCAAAATCCCGAGTTCAGAAAATTAGAGCCTATAGTCAATTTACTGCCTTATAGATCTAAGGCCAGAACCTACCAGGTTTTTGCCGACATAGAAAAATAGAGAAGCACGGATTAAACACCGTGCTTCTTTTGCTTTGGTGAGCAGCAATTTTAAATAAAGAAGGAAAATATTTTCAACAAAGATGATCATTCAAAAAGAGGAAACTAAACCTGCCTTCAAGAAGTAAATTACAATTCTCCAACAATTAAATTTTCATAGTAAGCAAAATAGACACTGGTGGTTTTGAAGGAGGTATTATCATGCTAATAGATATTAACAATAAAACAATTGGTAATATAAAGAATCGGGACCTTCGGGCCTATGCTGCTATCTATTTGGATATCTATGATGATTATTTACAACAGGTTGAAAAAACCGGTATTCAGATTGCGTCTCCCTATGACGGTGAGGAGATGAATCAAAGGAAGACAAGGCTTATTGCCAAGGGTGCTATCAGTCGCAATAACAATAAAAGCATGGTTCTTAATAGAATTTCTCCGGCTTGTGAGGCTTGCCAAAAGGGGATAGGCAGCATAACTTTTTTCATTTCTTTGCTTTGCCGCCGAAAATGTTATTTTTGCTTTAATCCCAATCAGGAAAACTATGAGTATTATCTTAGAAATAAAAGGGATTGTATAGAGGAATTAAGTAATATCCATTATAGAAATATCCCTGTTCAACATCTGGCTTTGACGGGCGGGGAACCCCTGTTGCACCCCCAAGAAACTCTTGACTTTTTCAAAAAGGCTAAAGAGTTATATCCTTCTGTTTATACCAGGCTTTACACCTGTGGGGACGGATTAAATGCCAATTTGCTTAAAGAATTAAATAAGGTCCGACTGGATGAAATCCGTTTTAGTATCAAACAGGAGGACTCCCCGGACCGAACCGGTAAATTGCTTGAACTTTTGAAGCAATCCCAAGATTATATTCCCAATGTGATGGTAGAAATGCCTGTAATTCCCGGTTCAAAAAAATACATGGAAGAACTATTGGTTGTTTTAGATAACCTAAGGATTTACGGTATTAATCTCTTGGAATTTTGTTTTCCCTTTAATAATGTCCTTGAGTATAAAAAAAGGGGTTTTAAAATTAAAAATCCTCCATTTAAGGTACTTTATAATTACTGGTATGGGGGAGGTCTTCCGGTGGATGGAAGTGAAGGGGAATGCCTGGACCTTTTGGATTTTGCCCTTAAGGAAAAACTGAAGTTAGGCATTCATTACTGTTCCCTGGAAAACAAACATACGGCCCAAATTTTTCAGCAAAATTGTATCACTAATCTACCCGGCCATTTATTTTTCTCAGAGAGAGATTATTTTTTAAAATCGGCCAAGGTTTTTGGCCAGGATAGAAAAAAAGTGCTTAAAATCTTTAATTCCCTGGGCTTTAAAGATTATTTGCTTAATGATGAATATAATTATGTGGAATTCGCCGTGGAAAAGATAAAATATTTTAAAGACTTGAATCTGGAAATTGCTATTTCTACGGGAATTATGGAGGAAAGGGAAGACGGCAGGTACTATCGGGAATTAAAAGTGGATTTAGCCTATTCCGGTGATTTTGATCTAAATAGTTTGTAATTTCTTATGAAAAATAATGAGCTTAATTTTCTTATAAAGTGAAGCTTTTTCAACGCTTCACTCATACTGTCGACAAAGTTATTATTAAATATGTAGCAAAAAAGACTTTGAGATTTATTATCATAAGAAAAGCCTTAGCGAGATTTTATAAAAAGAACGCAAGGATCTGAGGATTTGAATTATCAACTGTTTGACCTGGCACTTAATTGAAACTATCAATTTTGTATCTTTTAAAAAATAATGAATAAAAATAAAAGAATAATTAAGAAAAGTAACTAAATTTTCAATTAAGTGCCGGGGAGTTTTGATAATTCCCGAAGCCACCGAGTTCATTCCTAATAACTGTTTGAGATGGTTTTTCGTTGATAATAAATATGGTTTGTCAACAATCTGTGTGAAGCATTTTTAACGCTTCACTTTTTTGTTTTTTTATACAAAAAAACCTCCGTATCTTTATTGCTTTTTACAAAGGTATTTAGGACCTATATCAGCGAATTTTATAACACCTATAATTTCATCCTATACAGCAATATAGGTCATCATTGCTTAAAACTTAAAAAATCCTAGAACAGGAAAAGTGTAGGCGATTAATCCTTTGACAGGAGGTGAGAAGAAACTTGCAAATTTCAGCTGACAATTCATTTCAGGCATTGGCAGAAGAGTTTAATGTCAGGAAAAGTATCTATAGTCTGTTAGGTTCTTACTTTTATCAGCCGTTATCGGCGGAGGAACTGGGAAAAATCATCGACCAAAATCCCTTTGAAGATTTGGCGGAAATGGAATTAAGCGGGTATTTTGGGGAAGGAATTGTTTTACTTTCGAAATTTTTCCGGGAAAACTCTGGTTCAAATTTGGAGCAATTAACTAAAAGGTTGAAGGAGGAATTTTATCGCTTATTTATTGGCCCGGGGCCGTTGGTAGCACCACCTTACGAATCCGTTTATCTAGGCAAAGAAAAAATAATTTTTGATATTCAGACTTTGCAGATTAGAGATTGTTACCGGGCTTGGGGACTGGAGGTTGAAAAAAAATATAAAGAACCCGATGACCATATAGGTATCGAACTGCAGTTTATGGCTTATTTGATCGAGCAGGCCATATCCTTAGCAAACCAGCCCGATAAGTTTTTGGAAAATCTATTGGACCAGCAATTCTTTTTAAGTCAGCACATTTTAGCCTTTGGTCCTCAATTTTTTCAGCGGGTAATTGATAAATCCCTAGAAGACTTTTATCGGGGTTTAAGTTTTTTAGCCTATGGTTTTATCTATGAGGATCAAAGCTATTTGGCTCAGCTACTGAAGGAGTGGGAGCCATATTTTAAAAAAGCTAAGGCAATGTGAGAAAAGTTTTAAAAAAGACGTGCTATGAAAAGTCAACAAATATTTAATTGTTCTTTGACAACCACATAGAGATTCTGGTACTAACGAGAGTTTGTGGGTGACCATTGATAGTTAGGGTCAAAAGGCCTGTTATCTTTCCATAGAGAGTATATC
>JAAXZE010000156.1 GCA_012720075.1 Clostridia bacterium | reverse complement strand
GGTTACAGCGCCGTGATAAACCAAAATCCTATTTTGTCTGATGCGGGAATTTCCATAAATGATGATCAATGAAGCCCCTTCCAGTAACGGCGGAGTATTGAAATCGGGACCGGTGGGGAAATTGGTCAATGTATTTACACCCGTATTAACAATATTAGTAACATCAGCATAGAGTGCATAAATTAATCCGTTGTTAAGCCAGCAGGGTTCTCCGGCCGTCCCGATTATGGTTCCGTTAATATCAAATCCATTCAATGTTCCGGTAGTATTGACCGCTCCGTTACTTTCTTGAATAATTGCCCAGTATAAAAGAGCGGCAATTATTGTGGAACCGGGAGGAATTTGGCCTGTAAAATCAATTACTCCGTTTCCTGTTCCCCGCATTCCAATCCCTTTTGCAACATAATCACCATTAACGGACAAATTTATAAATTGTGTCAAAGGGGTAGTAGGGGGGAAAATAGTACGGAATTTTCCCTCTCCATTATCCTTAAGTTTTTTCAGGCAACCCCCTCCGGATAAATTATTAGCATCCAATATGTAACTCCCCTTTCGTTCGGAAAATAAAAGCCTTTCATATTATTTTATTCCGGGTATTTCTTAAAAGTTTTGCTTTTATTAGATGTTTAGAGAGTGACGAATGAATTCGCCCTATAATTACTGAGAATGGTGACTCTTGTCACTGTGACATCGTGACGTCGAAATAGCTTAAATATTGGGGGCGGTTTCCATGGCGACCGGTGTAAAGGAAAATTTATTCTTTGAAAATAAAAAAACCCTGAATCCACATAGAATCAGAGTTTTTATTATTTGTCCGTATTAATCAGCTGTTTTAAATCCAGGGATGGTTTACCGGAAAAGGAAAACATCGCCTTTTTTATGGAAACACCCCAATATTAGATAGCCAAAAACAATTCCGCCAACGGTTTGGACTGTCGTTGTTGAATCCATATAGAATTGGACGATATTCAGGAATTTCGGAATATAAGGGCCTAACGAAGAATAATAAAGAAGGGGGAAAAAACTTGCGTAGAGTGCAGGAATTCCTATTGCTAAAAATTTAATCCAATCGAATTTCCATTTTCCCGTATTTTTAAACTCATTAATGAAACCGGGTAGTGCCAAAAATATGCCGATTATTACAGGGAAAATACAAGTAAATAAAATATGGTCAAAAGGGTTAAATGTTTGTGTCGTCATATATTTTAAATGGCTTTGAATTTTTCCGCCAAGATATAATAACAATCCAATAAAAACCGTATAAAGAAATAAACTCCCAAACCGCATCCATCTACTACTCACTTCGTCCCAACCTTTCCGGATAAATTTTTTATACTTATATCATAATATACAATTGGATAAAGGTCAGTATATTTTTAATAAACTCTATAGGTTTAATATATTTCTGACCAAAATGTTTGCCTCATAATGTAAACACCGGAAAGGGCGGACCCGCAGTTTCGTCCCTATAATCGTAAAAGTAAATTGCTGATTTATTGTATAATTTGTATAATTAACTTTATAGAACTAAATGCGAGAGTTAAAGGAGGAACTGCTAATGGATGTATTGGAATGTATTGCCACCAGGAGAAGCATCAGGTCATATACCGATGAACAAATACCTGAAGAAACTATACTTGAATTAATTGAACTTGGGATCAAGGCTCCTACCGGTTCGAGACAGGAACCTTGGGGATTTGTCATTTTGCAAAACAGGGAGGAAATAGAAAATCTATCTAACAAGGCAAAGCAGATTATAAAGGAGAATATTGATTCCTACCCGTTCTTTAAGCAGTATGAAAAATGGTTTGAAAACCCCAAATTTAATATCTTCAACAATGCCCCTACAGTTCTGGTAATTTACGGCAACACGGCCTCCCACTGGCATGTTTATGACTGCAGCCTTGTAGCGGGAAATATTATACTGGCCGCTTATAGTAAAGGCATTGGCAGTTGTTGGATTGGCTTTGCCGAGGCTATCTTAAATACAAAAGAATTTAAAGACCTACACGGAGTTCCGGAAGAATACAACTTAGTTAGTACCCTGTGTTTAGGCTACATGAAAGAAAAACCCCAGCCGCCAGAAAGGAAAAAACCCTTAATTTTTAATAAAGGTACCCTGAAATAATCATCCTTTTAATTGCCTGCAAACAAAAAGGGTAAAGAGGTGTTGGCGTAGGCCTTTAAAAAATATGGTTTAAAGAGGATTAAGACCTATGAGCTAAATTTTCAGAATATTACATAAATAATACGGAAGAGTTTTCTGTTTAATTTTATCTAAGGGGTGTTTGGCGTGTCTCATTTGTTTAAAATCCAAGATACTGTTCAAAACATTGCTGAGGCAATTTCTGCAGTAATAGGCGCCGATGTTACTATTATTGATAAAGATTTGAAGAGAATAGGAGGCACAGGACTGTATTACCCTTTAATCAATCAGTCGGCTCCTGGCAATTCGCTGGTAGATGAATTGCATAAAACCGAAGAACCTAAGTTTATGCATAAAGAAGTTGATCCAACTAACTGCATAAACTGCCCAAAACGCGAAGGCTGTTTTGAATTGGCTTCAGTGGGTTATCCAATTTTTTATCGAAATGATATAGTTGGGTCAATCTGGATAATTGCTTTTAATGAAAAACAGAGGAAACAAATAATAGATAATGCGGAAAATTATAAAGTTTTCTTGCAAAGAATGAGCGGGCTTATAGAAAGTAAAATTGAAAATAATAGGGTGAATGAGGAAAGAACAAATGAAATAAATATGATTCGAGAAATAGTAAATAATGTCAACGATGGGATAATAGTAATTGACAATTCCGGAAAAATTACAATGGCTAATAGAAAGGCATTTGAACTGCTTTCAGTAAATGAAAGTTATTTTAAGGATAAAACGTTTTCAAATGCAGTAAGTATTAATGAACCCTTAAATTTCAAGCAAAAAAATATTGAAAAACGTAGTATTTGGACTGTTGATGGTAAAAATTATGACATAATATACCATTCCATTCCCCTTACTTCAGGCCATTTTCCTCTAAGTACAATGATTATTTTTAGAAAAGTAGATGATATTTTGCATTTAGTTGAGGGCTTAGAAGAGTCGGATTTTTCCAGTATTATAGGTAAAAGCAAACCTATGACCGAGGTCAAAGAATTAGTAAGAAAAGCTGCTAAGACGGAATCCTGCATATTGTTATTGGGTGAGACCGGTACAGGAAAAGAATTATTTGCAAGAGCTATTCACAATCTTAGCAACAGGAGAGATAAGCCTTTTGTTACTATTAATTGTGCCAGCATACCTGAAACTTTACTTGAAAGCGAGCTTTTCGGATATGAAAAAGGTACGTTTACCGGTGCCCTTAGCACTGGAAAGAAAGGAAAGTTTGAACAGGCAAATGGCGGGACAATATTCCTTGATGAAATTGGTGATATGCCGCTAAATCTTCAGCCAAAAATACTGCGGGTTCTACAGGAAAAAACTATTGAAAAAATAGGCGGAAATAAGTCAATTAAAGTTGATGTGCGAATACTTGCCGCTACCAATGCTGATTTGGCTCAAAAAGTATTAGAAGGTAAATTTAGGGATGACTTATATTATCGAATAAATGTAATACCAATAAATATTCCCCCCTTAAGGGAAAGGGAAAATGATATCAAATTATTAGCTGAATATTTCACCGAAAAATTTTGCAGCAGGCTAGGTATGAAACCTTTAAAAATATCAAAAGAGGTTATTGAATTTTTCCACTCTTATAATTGGCCCGGAAATGTCAGGGAATTAATGAATGTTATAGAATATTCGGTAAGTATGTGTAACGGCAACGAGATAAAAATGGAAGACCTTCCCGCCTATATAAAATTAAAAAGTCCGGTTAATTTTCCTAATCTCCAAAACCTGAAAGAAAAATTAGAAAAAATTGAAATACAAATAATTAGGGAGACACTTTCAAATACAGGCAACAGTACGGAAGGTAAAAAACGCGCTGCAGAACGGCTTGGAATAGGTATTGCCACCCTCTACAGAAAAATTGAAAAGTATAATCTATAAAATTATCATTATTGATAATTTCTTTTATCAAAAATGATAATAATGAATAGTTCTTTTAGTACCTTCAATTTCGGGTATTTAGCCTTTGCGAATTATCAAAAATAATAAATTGCAAAGGCTTTTGTTTTGTAAAAAAGATAGAAATTTCTTAAATCTTTTAATGGCATAAAATTTGCATTATTTATTTTTAAGGAAAGGAGGGTTGTGATATCAATTGATATTATTTGTTT
>JAAXZE010000155.1 GCA_012720075.1 Clostridia bacterium | reverse complement strand
GAATGTCTGGCCAAATCTTTACCGGCGGTTGTAATGGGGGGATGCAGCTATGAACAAGGATATCTGGGTGTATATCGAGCAGACGGAAGGAGAAACAGCCGGTGTTTCCTGGGAGCTTTTAGGAGAGGCCCGTCGACTGAAAGCCGCCATGAAAGAGCCCGGACAAATTGCCGCAGTTTTAATAGGCTTTCAATTGGAGTCTTTAATCCCGAAGGTTCAGGAATACGGGGCAGACAAAATATTTGTAGCCGATGATCCCTGCTTAAAGTTTTTTCATCCCCAATTATATGCTGAGGTTTTAACCAACCTTATTCAAAAAGAAGATCCCCATATTCTTTTGGTCGGTGCCACAGTTCAAGGCTCTCAAGTGGCCGCTGCCGTTGGGGCCAAAGTAAAAACGGGGGTAGCCGCCCATGCCGTTAGCCTGAGAATAGAAGAAAATGACCGTTTGGTTGCTGTTGTGCCGGCCTTTGGCGGCAAAGTATTAGGGGATATTTTGATACCTAACACCCGTCCCCAGATAGCCAGTATTAAACCGGGCATTTTCAGAAAACCGGAAAAAATGAAAATTAATTCCCAATTTTTTAATATTGATCTGAGTTTTCTTGCTGAAATAAAAACCGGTTTAAAACCCCTTGGTGTAATACGGGAAGAACCCCGGGGCGTACCACTGGAAGAGGCGGAGATAATCGTATGCGGGGGATGGGGAATTGGCGATAAGGTTACCTGGAATTATCTAGAAATATTAGCGGAAAAATTAGGGGGCGCGGTGGCTTGTACCCGACCTCCCATTGATGAAGGCTGGGCCCCGGGCGAACATGTCATGATCGGGACCAGCGGCAAAACGGTCCGGCCTAAAATTTACTTAGGTTTTGGCGTATCAGGGGCAACCCACCATATCTGTGGGATGAAAGATGCTGAGCTGATAATAAGCGTGAATAAGGATGAACAGGCTGAAATTTTTAAGGTGTCCGACCTGGGAATAGTGGGTGATGTAAAAGAAATCTTGCCTCTATTGGTGCAGGCCGTTAATTCCGGTAAAGGAACCGGTGATTAGTTTTCGAAAATTTTTGCTTTCAAGCAGGAATCTGGAAAAAAATCTAGAATTAATAATCAAAATATAAAATGACGTTTCATAATACGAAATTTGTCAAAAGGAGGGGTTTTTATAGCTTTAATTTAAAATTATTTAAAAATTAATATCAAAAAGGGGGAGAATTTTGATGAAAAAACTGGTAGCAATTTTATTGATTGGTTTTCTAGTACTATTTATGGCAGGCTGTGGTCAATCTGACGCTCCAAAACAAGGTGAAGCTCAACAGCCCGAAGAAAAGAAAATTGATTTTCCGACTAAACCAGTTACTATGATTGTACCTTGGGCTGCCGGTGGCGGTACCGATGCGGTAGCCAGAGGTTTAAGCAAAGCCGCGGAAGAATTTTTGGGTCAAACCATTACCGTTAACAATATCACCGGCGGTGGCGGAGCCGTAGGTTTTGGTTCCGGTTTAAGCGCTCAACCCGATGGCTATACAGTAACCATGATTACCTTTGAACTCATCTCTTTGCCGCCTCAAGGGCTGGTTCCCTTTACTTATAAGGATTATGATTTGTTGATGCGGGTTAATATGGACCCTGCTGCTTTAACGGTTCATAAAGATGCTCCCTATAATACTTTGGAAGAGTTCATTCAATATGCCAAGGAAAATCCCGGTAAAATTAGCGTTGGCAACTCGGGTCCCGGTTCAGTATGGCATATAGCAGCCGGTTTATTTGCAGAAAAAGCGGGAATTGAATTAAACAATGTTCCTTATGACGGTGCTGCACCGGCCGTAACAGCTTTAGTGGGTAACCATATCGGCGCTGTTACCGTAAGTCCGGCTGAAGTACAAGGCCAAGTGGAAGCCGGCGACTTAAAGATGCTGGCAGTAATGAGCGAAGAACGGCTGGCTAATTTCCCCGATGTTCCTACATTTAAAGAATTAGGCTATGATGTTGCTTTTGGTACTTGGAGAGGACTGGCCGTACCCAAAGGAACTCCGGAAGAAGTTAGGACTATTTTAGCCGATGCATTCAAAAAAGCTTATGATACCGAAACCTTCCAAACCTTTGCCAAAAACTCCGGTTTAGGCTTAGCCTATTTGAATGCTGACGATTTTAAAGCTTATCTGGATCAAGCCAGTGTAGACGTAGCCGAAGTAATGAAGGCTTTAGGTTTGGCCAAATAGATATTTTACTTTAAAGCAAATACCGGAGTTATTCGGTATTTGCTTTAACTTTAAATATAACAATTGGTTGTTTCTATTCTTAAAGAGAGGAAGGTAAAAACTTTGAAAAAAGCTGATATAATTGCCGGCTTATTAGGCTTAGCCCTTAGCTTTTATATAATTGTCCAAAGCGGCAAATTCCCCGAAGACCATGTTCTCCTCTTGGGTCCCAGCTTTTTTCCCAGAATCCTGGCCGGTTTGATGGTGGTTATGTCTACAGTGCTAATTATTAAGGCATTATTAGGCAAATCAGCTCCCACGGCAGAAAAACTGTATATAAAAGACCCCGGAATTCAAAGGTCCATTATTACTTTGATTGCAACGGTAATCTATTTATTATTATTAAAACGTGTTGGATTTATAGTAGACACTATTGTCTATTTAATGTTTCTAATGTACCTGTTAAAGCTTAGAGACTATTTGAAAATGGTTCTGGTTGCCGTAGGAGTAACCTTTGCTGTTTATTATGTTTTCAAAGTAGCTTTAAATATAGCATTGCCTTTAGGATTTTGGGGCTGAAAATGACCTTAACATCAGGAGGTGAACGGGATGGATTTAGGTTTGTTTATAGACGGGCTGGTAAATATACTGCAAATTAATACTTTGTTATTAATTATTGCCGGTGTTATCGGCGGAATTATGATCGGCGCTTTGCCGGGACTGACGGCAACCATGGGGGTAGCCCTTTTGGTTCCTTTTACCTTTGGTTTGCCTGTTGAACAAGGAGTATCCATGCTCTTGGGGATTTTCTGTGGTGCCATGTACGGTGGTTCAATTTCCGCTATCCTGATCAGAACCCCGGGGACTCCTTCGGCAGCGGCAACCCTTTTGGACGGTTATCCTTTAGCCCAAAAGGGCGAGGCGGGAAGGGCTCTGAGTATGAGTATTTTTGCCTCTTTTTGCGGTGGAATGATTTCTTTTATCATGATGGTTATTCTTTCTCCTCAAATCTCCAAATTCGCTTTAAATTTCAGTGCCCCTGAGTATTTTGCCTTAGCGGTTTTCGGTTTGAGTATCATTATTTCCGTATCAGGAAACTCCGTTCTCAAAGGAATAATGGCCGGCGTTTTCGGTTTGATGATTGCGTCTATCGGTTTAGACCCGGTCTCCGGTTTTCCCCGTTTTACCTTTGGGTTTATGAACCTTTTTGAAGGACCTCCTTTTATTCCTACTTTAATAGGCCTTTTTGCTTTTTCCGAAGTCTTTAAAGGGGTAGAAAAGATTGTAACCCAGGCTAAGGTAGAAGCTAAAATTACCCGGCTTTTACCCAGCAGAGCCGATATTAAAAAGTGCTGGAAAACCATTGTAAAGTCTTCCATTTTGGGCAGTTTTATCGGTTCTATTCCCGGGGCCGGAGGAGATATTGCGGCTTTTGTCGGCTATAGTGAAGCCAAAAGAACTTCAAAAAACCCTGAAAATTTCGGAAAAGGTGAAATCCAGGGAGTTGCCGCCGCTGAAGCCGGTAATAACGGCTGTACCGGTGGGGCTATGATACCTTTGCTTTCCTTAGGGGTGCCGGGGGATGCCGTAACGGCGGTTCTTCTAGGAGCCTTTATCATGCAGGGAATACGGCCCGGTCCTTTATTATACCGGGATCATATAGATGTTGTTTACAGTATTTTTGCCGGGCTAATGATTGCCAATATATGTTTGCTTATATGCGGATTATTGGGAATTCGTTTTTTTGCCAGAATTATATCCATTAATCGTAATATTCTATTGCCTGTTATCTTTGTTTTGTCCATTGTTGGTTCTTATGCTATGCGCAACAGCCTTTTCGACGTCTGGTTCGCCCTGCTTTTCGGGATAATCGGTTATTTTATGCAGAGGTATGATTTTCCTGCTTCGCCAATTTTACTGGCTTTAATCTTAGGGCCCATGGCCGAAAGCAACTTACGGAGGGCATTAATTGTTTCCCAAGGGGATTATTCGGTGTTTATCACCAGACCCATTTGCGCTGTTTTGTTGTTCTTGGCCCTTTTATCCTTAATCACTTCGACCATCAGACAATTAAGATTACAGAAGAAAATGCGGCAGGAAGCTTCTTTATAAAACTTAGGAAAATAATAAAGTTAGGGAGTGAAAAAGTGGATAAGATTACCTTGTTGAACAAAAAAGCCCTTATTACCGGGGCCGGTACAGGTATAGGCCGTGCTATTGCCCTGGAGTTTGCCCGTCTGGGCGCTGATGTGGTGGTTAATTATAATTCCAGTAAAGATGCCGCCCTGGAAGTAGTGAAAATAATAAAGGAAATGGGGCGGGAAGCTATCGCTGTTCAAGCCGATGTCACCGATGAAGAGCAGGTTAAGGCCTTGGTAAAAAAAGCCGCTCAATTTGGTCAGGGTAAAATAGATATCCTGGTTAATAATGCGGGGGCCATGGTAAAACGGTGTCCCGTAGAAGACATGGATTTAAAACTGTGGAATTATATTATGGACCTCAATATGACTTCCACCTTTTTGGTCTGCAAACACGTCATCCCCATTATGAAAGCTCAAAAAAGCGGGAGAATCATCAATATGTCATCCATGGCCGCTCACAACGGAGGTGGACCAGGTGCCGTCGCTTATGCCACCTCTAAGGCTGCCGTTCAGAATTTTACCAAAGGGCTGGCCAAAGAATTGGCTCCCCATATCCTTGTTAATTGTTTGGCCCCCGGTATTATCACTACCCGGTTCCATGAACTCTATACCCCTGATGATGTAAGGGCCAAACTAACGGCAGGCATTCCTTTGCAAAGGGAAGGCACTCCCGAGGAAGTAGCGGGAGCAGCGGTACTATTGGCTTCTCAATATGGCAGTTATATTACAGGGGAGACCATTGAAGTAAACGGCGGTATTTACATGGATTAAGAATGGCATCTGTTTTCAAGGAGGGTAAAAATTGAGAAAGTTATATATTTTACAAAAAATACTGGAAGTCGGAATTGTTGCCGTGGTGAGGACCGAAACGGCCGAAAAGGCCAAAAAGACTGTTGAGGCCATAAAAGCCGGCGGAATTAATACTATTGAAGTAACCATGACTGTTCCGGGAGCTTTAGACGTAATTAAGGAACTGGCTGAATATTACAAGGACTCTGACATCATTTTGGGAGTGGGAACGGTTTTGGATCCGGAAACCGCCCGGGCGGCTATTCTGGCCGGCGCTCAATATGTGGTAAGTCCCCATACCAACCCGGATGTAATTAGACTGTGCAATAGATACCAGGTCCCCTGCATGCCGGGCGCTATGACCGTCCAGGAAGTTGTAGAGGCCATGGAATTGGGAGCCGATATAGTTAAACTGTTCCCAGGTGAATTGATGGGACCTAAAGCCATTAAAGCCATAAAGGCTCCTCTGCCGCAGGCTCCCCTTATGCCCACCGGTGGAGTATCTTTGGATAATGTTGAGGAATGGATTAAAGCCGGCGCAGTAGCAGTAGGAGTTGGGGGCGCCTTAACCAAGGGGGCTAAAGAAGGTGATTACCAACTGGTAACCGACACGGCCCGCCGGTTCGTGGAAAAAATTCAAAATGCCAGGATGAGTAGTTAAATTTCTTAAAATTTTAAGGAGGTTTTGAAATGGCGAAAAAGGTAGTTACCTTTGGAGAAATTATGCTCAGATTAGCTACTCCCGGATACCAGAGGATAATTCAAGCCACCAGCTTTGATGCCACTTATGCCGGGGGTGAAGCCAATGTGGCCGCATCCTTGGCTAATTACGGCATAGATGCCTATTTTGTGACTAAGCTGCCTAAACATGAAATTGGGCAAGCCTGCCGGGCATTTTTGCGCAAATATGGGATTAAGACCGATTATATACTGATGGACGGTGACCGTTTAGGGGTTTATTACCTAGAAACCGGGGCTTCCCAAAGGCCTTCCAAGGTAATATATGACCGGGCCAATTCGGCTATTGCCAAGGTTAAACCGGGAGAATTCAATTGGGAAGAGATTTTTTCCGGTGCCGACCTGTTCCATTTTACCGGTATTACTCCGGCCATTAGCGATTCAGCGGCAAAGGTCACCCTGGAAGCAGTTAAGGCTGCCAAAAAAGCCGGGGTAATAGTAAGCTGTGATCTTAATTACCGCAAAAAGCTGTGGACTTCGGAAAAGGCCAATAAGGTCATGTCGGGTTTAATGGAATTTGTGGATTATGTTATTGCCAACGAAGAGGATGCGGAAAAGGTATTTGGCATTAAAGCTGATAACACCGATGTAAAAACCGGTGACCTGGATGATAGCGGATATCGGCAGGTGGCCCGCGAACTGTTGGAAAGATTTCACTTGAAGAAAGTAGCCATTACTTTAAGGGAAAGTTATTCGGCTTCCGATAACGGTTGGTCTGCCCTTTTATATAACGGTATGGAATACTATAAATCCAAAAAATACAATATCCATATTGTGGACCGGGTAGGCGGCGGTGATTCCTTTGCCGGCGGTTTGATCTACGGCTTGTTAAGCGGAATGAGTGACCATGAAGCTTTGGAATTTGCTGTTGCCGCTTCCTGTCTCAAACATACCATTCCCGGCGATTTTAATATGGTAAGTATTGACGAAGTAAAGAACCTTATGGCCGGCGACGGTTCCGGTCGGGTTCAAAGATAGGTGTGGAAATTATGGAAATAAGATATTCGGTTAGTCCAAAGGATTTTAAGAAATATACCACGGAACAGATCCGGGAATATTTCCTTATTCAGGGTCTGTTTCGGCCAGGAAAAATAAAAATGGTTTACAGCCATGAAGACCGGATAATAGTGGGAGGTGTTTGCCCTCAGGAACCCATTCTTTTAGAGGCAGGAAAGGAAATAGGTGCCCGGTACTTTCTGGAAAGGCGGGAAATGGGTATCATCAACCTGGGTGGCAAAGGCAAGGTAACCACCGACCGGGGGGAGTATATTCTGGAGCAAAAGGACGGCCTTTATATTGGGAAAGGAACCCGCAAAGTGGAATTTTCCAGTATGGATGACTCAAATCCGGCAAAGTTTTACTTTAACAGCGGTCCCGCCCATATGACCTATCCCACTGAGAAAATTGAAATTAAGAATGTGACCGCCAATCGCCTTGGCAGCCCTGAAGGGGCCAATGTCCGTACTATTTATAAATACATCCATCCCGATGGGGTAAAAAGCTGCCAACTGGTTATGGGTATGACCGTCCTGGAACCTAACAGCATTTGGAATACCATGCCCTGCCATACCCATGACCGGAGGATGGAAGTGTATCTGTACTGGGAAATGGACGAGGACGGTGTTGTATTCCACTTAATGGGTGAACCTGCCCAAACCAGGCACATAGTAGTCCGCAATGAAGAAGCGGTAATTTCCCCTAATTGGTCTATTCATTCCGGTGTGGGTACAAAGAGATACACCTTTATTTGGGGGATGGTCGGAGAAAACCAACAATTTGACGATATGGACCATGTTCCGATGGCTGATTTGAGGTAAGTGGGGGTGACTATATGCAGGCTTTAGTAATTAGGGAGCCTAAAAGAATAGAATGGCAAGATATCCAAGAGCCTGCCGGACCGGGCCCTGATGAAGTTTTGATCCGGTTAAAGGCCGCCGGTATTTGCTGTACAGATGTGCATATTTATCATGGTACCCACGGTGCTGTTACCTACCCTCGGATTCCCTGCCATGAATTTTCCGGAGAAATAGTAGCTGTAGGGGCGGATGTAGAGGGGTTTAGGGTTGGAGATCGGGTAGCGGTTGATCCGGTAGTGAGCTGCGGCCGGTGCAATATGTGTCAGATTGGAAGGCATAATATCTGTCAGACTGTCAAGTGTTTAGGAGTGCAGACCGATGGTTGCTTCACCGAGTTTGTTAATATTAAAGCCAATCGGGTTTATCCTTTTGAACCGGAAATAGATTGGGATACGGCCGCTCTGGTTGAACCCTTCAGTGTTGCCGCCCAAATGGCTGACCGTTTGCGGATAAACAATGGGGATAAAGTCTTGATTGTGGGCGCAGGCACCATCGGCTTGGCTTTTTTACAGGTGGTCAAAGGTGTTTACGGTGCACAAGGGGCAATTTCCGATGTTTCCTCATTAAAGTTAACCATGGCTCAGGAAATGGGAGCCGATGCTGTGATAGATGCCAAGGGCTCCAAGGTAGTCCAAAGGGCAATGGAGTTTTGGAAAAATACAGGACCTACGGTTATAGTTGATGCCGTGGGTAACAGCAAGCTTCTTCAGGAACTGATTTTAGACGCGCCGCCGGGGAGCCGAATAGGAGTAATCGGCTTTACTACCGAGCCGCTGGAAATTCCGCCCGTTGAAATAACCAAAAGGGAACTGGAGATTATTGGTTCCCGCATGAACAGGGATAAGCTGCCCGATGTTTTAAGGTGGTTTAAAGAAGGTAAATTGCCGGGGGCCCATAAGTTAATTACCCATAAATTTAAATTCCGGGAAGCTGAAAAAGCTTTTCAATTGTTAAATTCCCATTCTGAGAATGTTTGTAAGGTTATCCTGGATTTTTAGGAGGAGCAAAAATGATTTTAGATAAGTTTAGCCTTAAAGGTAAAGTTGCCATAGTAACGGGAGCCAGCCGGGGAATCGGCCGGGGCATCGCAGTAGGTTTAGCCGAGGCCGGGGCCCAAATTGTTGGTGTGGCTACCAGAAAAATGGAGGAGACCAAAGCTCAGGTAGAAGGGGTAGGAGCGGATTTTTTAGGGATAGAAGCCGATTTGAGCTCTTTAGACCCCATAGAAGAGATAATTTCCAGGACATTAGAAAAATTTGGACATATAGATATTCTGGTTAACAATGCCGGGATTATCAGAAGGCAGCCCTCTTTAGAATTCAGTTTGGAAAACTGGGATCAAGTCATTAATATTAACTTGCGAACTGCTTTTTTTCTGGCCCAGGCTGTAGCCAGACAGTTTGTTAAACAGGGCGCCGGGGGTAAAATTATCAATATTGCCTCTATGCTGTCCTTCCAGGGTGGTATTCTGGTGCCTTCATATACGGCCAGTAAAAGTGCTTTGGCCGGGGTAACCAAGACAATGGCCAACGAATGGGCCAAATACAATATCAATGTAAACGCTATAGCCCCCGGCTATATTGCGACTGATAATACAGCACCCCTGAGGGAGGATCCTGACCGTAACCGGTCAATTTTAGAGCGAATTCCTGCGGGCCGTTGGGGTTCGCCCGATGACTTAAAAGGTGCGGCGGTATTTTTAGCCTCAGCCGCCGCCGATTATCTGCACGGCCATATTTTGGCGGTAGACGGCGGCTGGTTAGCCAGGTAAACTTCCCCTCCTCCTTTTTACGGACCCAAGTTTTTTGCTTGGGTCCTGTTGGTTTATTGTTGTTAGAAAAAGCAAATGGTATAATATAAAATCAATACAATATTATGGCATTTAGTGTTGTCCAAATAGTGTTATCTGAAAAGAGGTGAGATTTTGGATATAATCCAAGGACCTATTCAATCTTTGGACAGGGCTTTATATATTATTGAAATTATTGCTAATTCTCAGGAACCTTTATCTTTAAAGGAGATAACCGACCGGTCCAAATTGCCTAAACCCACTGTTTACAGATTACTGTCGGGATTGGAGTTGTGGGGTTATGTGGACCAGGACGGTGAAAAAGGATATAAATTGGGGAAAAAATTTATGCTATTGGGCAGTAAGGTTCAGGAAGATTTAGAAATCAGAAAAATTGCCAGGCCCTTTTTAAAATGGCTTAATGAAGAAACAAAAGAAACGGTTTTTTTGGGGATAATGGATAAAGGACGGAGCCTGTATGTTGATAAATTGGACAGCCATCATTCCGTAAGGCTTTTCTCCAAAGTGGGAACCAGAAACTATTTGCACAGCACCTCTTTGGGAAAATGTCTTTTATCGGGTTTGGACGACGGTGAGGTAATAAAAATACTAAAGGAAAACGGAATGCCCCAAATGACCGCTAATACCATTACCAATCCCAATGAATTGTTGAAGCAGCTTCAATTCGTCAGAGAGCAGGGTTATGCCTATGATGATATGGAAAACGAGGAGGGTGTCCGTTGTATAGCGGCGCCGATCAAAGACCACCGGGGAAGGGTAATAGCCGCTGTAAGCATCTCGGGCCCTGCCCAGCGTCTCACCAGGGAAATGATGGATAATGCTTTAAAATACCGGTTGTTGAAAGCTGCCCGGGACATTTCGGAAGCTTTCGGCTATAAAGGGTAATAACCATATTTATTAGGAGGTTTGCTTGTTAATGAACGACTCAAATAAGGATAATACCATATTTTTGACGGGATACGCAAAACTTCCTTCGTCTACCACCGCGGAGAAACTGTATGAGGTCATTGCCGTCGGCGCAGAAGTGGACCCGGAAACCGGGGAAATAATAGATAGTGATTGCACCTTGGCCACTGACTTGGGGCGCAGGTTTTTTAAAAAAATAACGGTCGGGTACTCTTTAAAAAGCGGCCTAGAGCCTTTGCTGCAATCTTTTGAAAAAAGGTATCACGGCAGTGCCCGGAAAGCCATCATCACAGCTATGAAACTAATGTATGACAAATGGCAGAACTTCGAAAAAGAAAACAACCGGTAAAACTTTGATTTTTGTTTAGAAAGGCAAATATTTCGGATAAATAATTTTAATTACAAAAAATAAAGAATATACTATACTTATGAAAATATTCAGATAAAATAAAGATAAAGGTATATGTAAATAGTGAAAAGCCCTTTTACTAGCCGGTTATGTCGGATTAATACTCCCATAACGGTAGGCAAGTAGAGTCCGGCCCTCCCCTGAAATACCTTTTAGGTATTGTCTTTGGTGGGCCTTTAATTTTTTTATAATGATTTATAAAATTCAGAATATTTAAAATGAAAGGAGTGGTTTTTAAAACAACTACCGGGGACAGCAGGCTGAAGGTTAAAAAAGCGGGAGAGTTACTTTGAAAAAGGAGGAGAAAAAAAGATGAGTTTTTTTGAGCGGCATTATTTCTTGATCAGAAAGCTTCACGTTATTTCCGGGGTTCTTCCGGTAGGAGTTTTTCTATTGATCCATCTTACCGTTAATTCTTATGCTCTTGTCAGCCCGGAAGTATATAATCAACGGGCCGCCTTTATGAAAGAACTGCCCTTTTTGACTTTTATGGAAATCTTCCTGATATTTCTGCCTATTCTCTATCATGGTTTGTTTGGCCTGTATGTAGTCTATATAGCCAAGAACAACGTTTTAAAGTTTTCCTATTCCAGGAACTGGGCTTTTTACCTGCAAAGGATTACGGCTGTCATTACTTTCGCCTTTCTGATTTATCATGTCCTCACTACTAGATTTTCCGGCAATGAAATCACCTATGATTTTATGTCCAATATTCTCGCCAAACCCGGAATGCTGGCCTTTTACATCTTCGGTGTTGTTAGCGCCATGTATCATTTGGCTAACGGTTTGTGGGCCTTTTTTATCGACCTGGGTATCACCATTGGGCCTAATGCCCAAAGGGTCGTGGCCGTTGCTTCATCAATTGTTTTTGTGGTTTTAAGTATCTTATCGGTTCAAATACTACTGGCGTTTTAAGGGGGAAAATAAATGGCAAAACAAAAAGTGATTGTAGTCGGCGGCGGACTTTCGGGACTTATGGCAACGATCAAAATAGTCGAACAAGGAATCCCGGTGGATCTTATTTCCCTGGTACCTGTGAAACGGTCCCACTCCATTTGCGCTCAGGGAGGAATAAATGCCGCTTTAGATACCAAAGGGCAGAATGACTCAACCTGGGAACATTTTTATGACACTATTTACGGCGGCGATTTTTTGGCTAATCAGCCTCCTGTTAAAGCCATGTGCGATGCCGCTCCGGGAATTATCCATTATATGGCCCGGGCCGGTGTCATGTTCAACAGGACTCCTGAAGGTCATCTGGATTTAAGATTATTCGGCGGTGTTAAAAAAAGAAGAACGGCTTTTGCCGGGGCTACCACCGGTCAGCAGCTTTTATATGCTTGCGACGAACAGGTCAGAAGGTACGAAGCCAAAGGCTTGGTTACCAAGTATGAAGGCTGGGAGTTTCTCTCGGCAGTTATCGATGAAAACCGGATCTGCCGGGGAATTGTGGCCCAGAATCTTACCACTATGGAAATCAGGGTCTTTAAAGGGGAGGCCGTATTAATTGCTACCGGCGGCGCCGGCATGATTTACGGCAAATCAACCAACTCTACCATTAATACCGGCAGCGCTGCGTCCAGCATCTACCAGCAGGGTGTGCCTTTTGCCAATGGCGAATTTGTCCAGATCCATCCTACCGGTATGATCGGTGACGACAAGCACCGCCTGATGTCTGAAGCCGCCCGGGGAGAAGGGGGCAGAATCTGGACTTATAAGGACGGCAAACCCTGGTATTTCCTGGAAGAATGGTATCCCGCCTATGGAAATACGGTACCCAGGGATATTGCGGCCAGGGCTATCTATAAGGTGTGTGTGGAAATGGGTCTGGGTATCGACGGAAAGAACCAGGTTTATCTTGACTTGACCCATTTGGATTCCAAGTTCTTAGAAACCCGTTTGGGTGGCATTTTGGAAATCTACCAAAACTTCCAGGGTGATGATCCCAAGAAGGTGCCCATGAAGATTTTCCCGGCTATTCACTACTTTATGGGCGGTATTCATGTGGACTGGAAACACCGCACTGAAATCCCCGGTCTTTTTGCGTCCGGCGAATGTGATTATATGTATCATGGGGCCAATAGATTAGGAGCCAATTCTCTCCTTTCCGCCCTTTACAGCGGAACCGTTGTCGGTCCCAGTATTGTTGAATACCTCAAAAACATGGATAAAACCTCTTTAGATGTAAAATCCACCGTTTTTGAAAGCCAATTGAAGCTGGAAGAAGAAAAATACAGGAAGATCTGCCAAATGTCCGGCAAAGAGAATCCCTATAAGCTTCATGAAGAAATGGGAGACATCATGCGGGAGAACGTCGGTATTGTCCGGTATAATAAAAAACTTAAAGAAACTGATGAAAAACTTCAGGAATTTATGGAGCGTTATAAAAATATCGGAGTTAGTGATAATTCCCAATGGACCAATCAGGATATCGTCTTTATCAGGCAGTTGTGGAATATGATGGAGCTGGCCAGGGTAATTACCCTGGGAGCTTATTACCGAAACGAAAGCCGAGGTTCCCATTACAAACCCGAATTTGATAAACGGGATGATGAAAATTGGTTGAAAACCACCAAAGCCTATTGGACGGAAAAAGGACCCCGTTTTGAATATGAGGAAGTGGACATTTCTCTTGTGAAGCCGGTACCGCGGGTATACGATGTAGACGGGCGTCAGGGGAAAAAGGAGGCGAAATAAGTGGTTCGGGAACATATCCATTTGAAAATAAAAAGACAAAATGACCCCCAAAGTCAACCCTATTGGGAAGAGTTTAAAGTTCCCTATAGACCCAACCAAAATGTGGTCAGTATCCTAATGGAAATCAGGAAAAATCCTGTTAATACCAAAGGACAGAAAGTGGCTCCCGTGGTTTGGGAATGCAACTGTTTGGAAGAAGTGTGCGGAGCCTGCACCATGCTCATAAACGGAACACCCCGCCAGGCCTGTTCGGCCCTTATCGATAAGCTGCCGGACGGTGTGATTGTTCTGGAGCCTTTGACCAAGTTTCCGGTTGTCAGGGATTTAATGGTTGACAGGCAATTCATGTTTGAAAACTTAAAGAAAGTAAAAGCCTGGGTGGAAACCGACGGCTGTTTTGATTTGGGCCGGCCGCCCATAATGAATGAAAGAGAACGGCAATTTGCCTATGAACTTTCCAGATGTATGACCTGTGGCTGCTGTTTGGAGGCTTGTCCCAATGTGAACAGCAAGTCACCCTTCATGGGAGCCCAGGCCTTAAGCCAGGTAACCCTCTTTAACATGCATCCCATAGGCAAGATGAACAGGGAAGAACGGCTGGAAGCGGTAATGGGCAGAGGGGGTATTGTTGACTGCGGCAATTCCCAGAACTGTGTTCGGGTTTGTCCTAAGCACATACCTCTGGAAAAATCCCTGGCTCAATTGAACAAAGAAACTACCCTGCACGGTATTTTGGGCTGGTTAAAGAAATAAGCCGACGGACAGCCGTTGTTTCCCGGACGTCTGTCTAAACAATATACGAAAAGATACAAAAGAGAAGTATAATGGTTTTATAATATTTTTCCAGTTTAATTTTTAAGTCCTATTTAGGGAGGTGAATTTTTTGCGAAATATTCCCGTTCAAGTCATAATCCAGACCGTGAAAAACCTGTGCATTGAAGCTGCCTGCAATCTGCCGGAAGATGTGGAAGAGTTGATTAAGGCCAACCAGGCCCGGGAAGAATCCCGCTTTGGGAAATATATCTTTGAACAAATGATTGAAAATATCCGCTTGGCCAGAGAAGAAAACCAGGCCATGTGCCAGGATACCGGTATTGCGGTAGTATACCTGGAAGTAGGCCAGGATGTTCATATTACCGGGGGAAGCTTGGTGGATGCCGTCAATGAAGGGGTCCGGCAGGGTTATACCCAAGGTTATCTTCGCAAATCGGTGGTTATAGACCCCGTCTTTAACAGAAAAAATACCGGAGATAATACCCCGGCCGTCATCCATACCGAAATTGTGCCCGGAGATAAACTGAAAATCATGGTAGTTCCCAAAGGGGCCGGCAGTGAAAACATGGGAGCGCTGAAAATGCTGAAACCGTCCGACGGTTTGGACGGGGTAAAGGATTTTATCCTCAAAACCGTTCGGGAAGCCGGCGGCAACCCCTGTCCACCGGTCATTGTCGGCGTTGGTATCGGCGGCACTATGGAAAAAGCCACCTTGTTGGCTAAGAAGGCTTTGACCCGTAAAGCCGGTACCCCCCATCCTGATGAAAAGTATGCTGCCTTGGAGAAGGAACTTTTGGAGAAAATCAATGAAATGGGTATTGGACCTCAGGGTTTAGGAGGAAAGATAACCGCTTTGGCGGTGCATATTGAAACCTACCCCACCCATATTGCCACACTGCCTGTTACCGTTAATCTGAACTGCCATGCTTCCCGCCACAGAGAAGCAATTTTATAGTTAAGGGAGAGAAAAAAATGGACCAGGTTAAAAAGGTTACTACCCCTTTAACCAAAGAAAAAATCGCCCATTTAAAGGCCGGCGACAGTGTATTGTTGACCGGTGTGATCTATACGGGAAGGGATGCTGCTCATAAAAACCTTGTTAATGCTCTTAAAGAAGGAAAAGAGCTGCCGGTAGATTTGAAAGACCAGATTATCTATTATGTTGGACCTACTCCGGCCAAACCCGGTCAGGTTATTGGCTCCTGCGGGCCCACCACCAGCGGAAGGATGGATGCCTATGCTCCGGCATTGATTGGATTAGGTTTAAGGGGGATGATCGGCAAAGGGCCCCGCAACGAAAAAGTTATCGCGGCAATGAAAGAACATGGTGCCGTTTATTTTGCCGCCATAGGAGGAGCCGGAGCCCTTATTGCCCGGTCGGTGAAAAAAGCTGAAATCGTAGCCTACCCTGAACTGGGGCCGGAGGCTATCTATCGCCTGGAGGTTGAAGATTTTCCCTGTATAGTCGCTATAGATTCTGAAGGGAATAATCTTTACGAGAGCTACTAGATCATAGTTAATGGTGACTAGTGACTGGAAAATTAAGTGTTTTAGTGTGCTAGTGCGTAAGTGTGTAAGAATAATTGAGAATTGAGAATGGAGAGTTGAGAATTATTTTGCCTAAGCAGCTGTCTTTTCCGACTTTTCTAACATTCCAACTTTCCAAACTAAAAGTTTCAAGTCTATAGTTTATCTCCGATAGTCGATAATCAAGTAATCCCTCCTAAAACAAATTGGTTCAGCATTCAGGTAAAATTTTCTCAATCTCAACCTAGCGAAGCGAAACCTTAACCTTTATCTTCTGTAGTCACTGTAGCGTCTGTAGGTACTGTAGATTCGCGAAGTTTACTTCGCTAAAAAAGGAGTGGAAAGAATGGATATTAAACAGGAAGCTTTAAAACTGCATTTTGAACATAAAGGCAAACTGGAAGTGGTAAGCAAGGTGCAGGTTAAAACAGCACATGATTTGAGTCTGGCCTATACTCCCGGTGTTGCCGAACCTTGCAAGGTAATCCATGAGGATGTCAATAAAGTTTATGACTATACGCCTAAAGGAAATCTGGTTGCTGTTGTATCGGACGGTACTGCCGTTTTAGGCCTTGGTGACATCGGTCCGGAGGCCGCTCTTCCGGTAATGGAAGGTAAAGCCGTTTTATTTAAAACCTTTGCCGGTGTCGATGCTTTCCCCATTTGTGTTGCCACCAAAGATGTAGATAAAATAGTGGAAACGGTCAAGATGCTGGAGCCCACCTTTGGCGGTGTAAACCTGGAGGATATTTCGGCCCCCCGTTGTTTTGAAATAGAAGAAAGGCTGAAAAAAGAAACCAACATACCCATTTTCCACGATGACCAGCATGGTACTGCCATTGTAACAATGGCTGCCGTTGTTAACGCCTGCAAAATAGTCAACAAAAGGCTTGAGGACATTAAAGTGGTGGTAAACGGCGCGGGCGCTGCGGCCATAGCCGTTGTCAAGCTGTTATTAAGCATGGGCATTACCAATGCCATTCTTTGTGACAGAAACGGCATAATTTATGAAGGAAGAGCCGAAGGTATGAACAAGGCTAAGGAGGAAATCGCCAAAGTAACCAACAGAGCCATGTTGAAAGGAACTTTGGCCGATGCCTTGGTCGGTGCCGATGTATTTATCGGTCTATCCGGTCCCGGTGTTGTGACTAAGGAAATGGTTAAAAGCATGAATCCTGACCCCATTGTGATGGCCATGGCTAACCCCGTACCGGAAATTTACCCGGACGAAGCCAAAGAGGCGGGAGCAAAAGTAATCTGTACCGGCCGTTCGGATTTCCCCAACCAGGTCAACAACGTCCTGGCTTTCCCGGGAGTATTCAGAGGGGCGTTGGATGTTCGGGCTACCGATATTAATGAGGAAATGAAGATTGCGGCCGTTCATGCCATAGCTTCTTTTGTCGGCGACGACCTTAACCCGGAATATGTTATTCCCAGTGCCTTGGATCCCAGGGTTGCCCCTGCCGTAGCCAAGGCTGTTGCTGAAGCTGCCATAAAGAGCGGAGTTGCCAGGATAGAATTAGATCCGGAAGTGGTAGCTGAAAACTGCCGCAGAATGATGACCTTGGATAAATAAAGGGAAAAACGTCTTGACAGAGGCGAATATCAGCGAAAGAAGCAAAAAGCTTCTTTCGCTGATATTAAATTATGAGAGATATAAAATACATCTGAAATATTCGGAAACTTCTATAAATTTTATAAAGAGAGTTTATTAAAAAATATTCGCAATTATATAGAAATTTCAGAAAAGATATGGAACACTTAATGTACGACCGCAAAAATTTGAAATTTAACCCATAATATGAGGAGGAACCTTGGATGAAAATCTACGAATATATGGGGAAAGAACTATTTGCTAAATATGGAATACCGGTGCCCAAGGGTAGAGTGGCCCGTACCCCTGAAGAGGCCGGACAGATTACGGCTGAAATCGGGGATGCCGTTATAAAATCCCAAATATTATCGGGGAAAAGAGGAAAAGCCGGAGGGATTAAGTTTACCGCCAGTCCCCATGAAGCCCGGAAGTTTGCTGCAGAGCTTTTGGGCAGTGAAATCCGGGGGTTTAAAGTTGATGCAGTTTTAGTGGAAGAAAAGCTGAAGATCGATAAGGAGTATTACCTTGCCATTACTATCGACCGGGGAGCCAAATGTCCGGTAGTATTGGCCTCTGTCCAAGGCGGGATGGATATTGAGGAAGTACCCGAAGAACATATTGTTAAGTATCATGTTGATTATTCCATTGGCATGATGCCCTTTAAGACCAAGTATATTACTTCCAAATTAAAACTGCCCGCCGAAGAAGCAGCCCAGGTTCAAGAAATTTTGGTCAAATTATATAAGATGTTTGTAGAACTGGATGCTGAACTGGTGGAAATAAATCCCCTGGTGGTCAGTGCCGGCAAAATCATAGCCGCCGATGCCAAAGTTATCATTGATGATGACGCATTGTTTAGACAAAAGGATTTGCCTTATGTTGAAGAAAAAACCGAATCGGAAAAGAAAGCCCATGAGTTAGGCCTGGCTTTTGTGGAACTGGAAGGTAATATTGGAGTAATGGCCAATGGGGCCGGTATTACCATGGCTACCTTAGATACCCTGCAGTATTTTGGCGGTTCGGCAGCCAACTTCCTGGATGCCGGCGGCGGTGCCAGCGAAGAAGCAACGGCCAAAGCCCTGGAGCTGGTCCTGGCTAAAAACCCAAAAGCCATAATCATCAACATTTTCGGCGGTATTACCCGCTGTGATGATGTTGCCAACGCTTTTGCTTCGGTGAAGAAAAAGAGAGGTATTCCTGTCCCGGTGGTTATCCGTTTGGTGGGTACCAATCAGGAAAAAGGCCGGGAAATATTAAGGGAAGTAGGTATTGAAGCCTATGATACCATGCACGAAGCAGCTCAAAAAGCTGTGGAATTAGCTGCGGCCAATCAATAGGTTAGGAGGAGGGCAAGAATGTCAATCTTTGTTGATGAGAATACCAAAGTATTAATTCAAGGGATAACAGGAAACCAGGGAGCTTTTCATGCCCGCCAGATGGTGGCCTATGGGACTAAGGTTGTGGCCGGAGTCTCACCGGGAAAAGGCGGCCAGAAGGTTGATGATATCCCTGTTTACAATTCGGTTAAGGAAGCTATGGAGCACCACCAAATAGATGCCTCCATCCTTTTCGTACCGGCCAAATTTGCCAAAGACGGGGCTTTTGAAGCCATTCATGCCGGAGTTAAACTCTTGATTTTAATCCCTGAGCATATTCCCCTTCATGATGCAATGGCCATCATGAATTTTGCCAGGGCCAAAGGTACAACGGTTATAGGTCCCAATACCTTTGGAGTGGTTTCTTCTGGAAAATGCAAAATAGGGATTATGCCCAACCAGTATTTTGTGCCGGGGCCGGTTGGTGTAGTTTCCCGCTCCGGAACCTTAAGTTATGAGATTGTTGGATCTTTAGCAGCGGCAGGGCTGGGAACCTCAACGGTTGTGGGTCTTGGGGGCGACAGGGTTGTAGGACTTAATTTCATTGATGTTTTGGCCCGTTTTGAAAAAGACCCCGGAACGGAAGTAATAGTACTGGTTGGAGAAATTGGCGGTACCGCCGAAGAGGAGGCCGCCGATTATATAAGCAAACATATCAGTAAACCGGTATTAGCTTATCTGGCCGGAAAAAGCGCCCCGCCCGGAAAAAGGATGGGTCATGCCGGAGCCATTATCGAGCGGGGTATGGGTACTTTCGAGGGGAAAGTAAAGGCTTTAAATGCCGTGGGCGTAGAAGTGGCCACCCTTACATTTGAGGTACCGGAACTGGTTAGTAAAGTTTTATTAAAGAAAGCAATGTAAAGAAATTGGGGAATATTTATTAACGGACTAACGAGGGGAAAATTCCCCTCTTTTTTATTTACAATATTTTACTGATAAATTATTTTAATTATGAATTATGTAGGAAAAATCAAATTTTTGTAGAAAATAAACAAAAAATAATAAATTCAGAAAATTGAGATTAGCCCTTTTACTGGCTGGTTATAAATTACCATTTATAACAAAAAGTTAGTAGAGTCCGGCATTTTACCTTGATCTTTTTCGGATGGAGGTCAGAGTGCCGGATTTTAATTTTAGGCCGGAAGGAGCTGAGAATATTAAGAAAAGAAAAGATTAAAAGAAAAATTTAAAAAGGAAAGGGGAAGAAAGTCGTATGAGTTTTTTAGTCAGACAAAATTTTCAAAATGGTGTTTCCGGACAGCAAGCTATATCAGGTGTTAAAACTTTGGAAAAAATAAACAAGACATAAGGAGGGTGTCTATGAAAAAAGGCTTCACTATAGTATTGCTGCTCATATTATTATTAAGTTTTGCAAGTATCGGCCTGGCTGCGGAAACTCCCGTCGATGAAGCCGAAAGACATCGGCAAGCTGTTACCACTTTAATTATTTTAGGTGTTGTTGCCGTCCTTTTTATTACGGAGATTATTCCTTTGGCGATCACGGCCATGGCCATTCCGGTGGCTCTGACCTTGACGGGTGTGGTTAATGCCGGTGAAGCCTTTTCCGGGCTCTATGATTCCAACGTAATTTTGTTTGCCGGTATGTTTGTAGTAGGTGCCGCCCTGTTTGAAACCGGTGTGGCCCAAAAAATCGGTATCTTTGTAGTTGAAAAAGCAGGATCCAGTGAAATTAAGCTGGCTTTTGGGGTTATGTTTATTGCCGCGGCCCTGTCCTCCGTGCTAAGTAATACCGGGACTACCGCATGCCTGTTGCCTGTGGTAATCAGTATAGCCAATTCCGCCAAATGGAATCGCAGCAGGGCATTAATGCCTTTAGCCTTTGCTGCCGGCCTGGGCGGAATTATCACCATGGTAGGAACCCCTCCCAACCTTTTGGTTAGTTCCGTACTGGGAACAGCAGGCTTAAGAAAGTTTGGTTCTTTGAATTTGCTTATATCGGAATTCCTATAACCGTGGCCGGAATAATTTATATGTTGTTTTTAGGAAGAAAAATTATACCGGACCGTCCTGTTCCCCACGATGACAGCATTCAAGGTGATGAGGTAAAAGAAGCCGGTCCGGCAAAGCAAGCTATTTCCATCGGTATTTTGATAGGCGTAATAGTTGTTATGGCCTTCTTTTCCCAACAAATACCTTTGCATGTAGCTTCAACGGTCGCTGCTTTATTATGCGTCGTTACCGGTACTTTGACTGAGAAACAAGCCTATAGATCCATTGATTGGACTACTATTTTCCTCTTTGCCGGTATGCTCTCTCTGGCCTCAGCTATGGCTAAAAACGGAGCCGGCCAACTTATTGCCGATTTTGTTCTTAATATAATCGGGAAAAATGCCAGTCCTTATGTAATCATGAGTGCCATGTTCTTTTTATCCGCAGGTTTGAGCCAGTTTATGTCTAATACTGCTACGGCAGCCTTGTTGGCGCCCATAGGATTGGCTATTTCTAATGGTTTAGGGGCCAGCCCCCACGCCATCTTAATGCTGATAGGTGTAGCTGCTTCCTGTGCTTTTGCAACTCCCGTCGGTACCCCTCCCAATACCTTGGTCTTAGGACCGGGCAATTTGAGATTTATGGATTTTGTAAAAGTAGGTCTTCCTTTATTAATAATTTGCTATATCGTTTCCATAATCATAGTTCCGATAGTTTGGCCTCTTTATTAAGAGCGTTTAAGTCTAATTATTAATTATAAAAGAGGATAAGCTTTGTTTTCAGGCTTATCCTCTTTTTGCTTCGGACAGGACCCTTTAAGTCTTACTTAGTCTTTTGATTTTTCTTGGTTTTCTGGAGGCCTTTTTCTTGCATTAATTCCTCAGAGGCTTCTTGCATATAGTTCTGATTTTGGTTTACGTTTTGCTTGGCGGTTTTTTGCTCCTGTTTTTTCACCCTAATCCCCCCTTTCACTATATATAATTTCCTTTTTCAGGTTATATATCCCAACAGTTTTCTTTATGTTAAAATTAAGTTTAAGAACCATGGCGGGTGTGATAACATGGAGAGAAAAATTATTCATGTTGATATGGATGCTTTTTTTGCCGCTGTTGAGCAAAGGGATAATCCTGAATTGAGGGGCAAGCCGGTGATTATCGGGGGACGGCCCCAATCCCGGGGAGTGGTTTCCACCGCCTCCTATGAAGCAAGAAAATATGGGGTTCATTCGGCTATGCCCATAACCGAAGCCTATCGCCTTTGTCCTCACGGGATTTTCTTGCCGCCGAACCATAAAAAATACAGCCAGGTTTCCGACCAGATAATGGCCATCTTTAGTGATTTTACCCCTTTGGTCGAAGCCTTATCCCTGGATGAAGCGTTTTTGGATGTGACCGGTTGTGAACGGCTTTGGGGAGACAGCCGGCAGATAGGACTTAAAATTAAAGAGAGGATCAGGTCCGAGCTGAATTTGACGGCCTCCGTTGGGCTAGGACCCAATAAGTTTTTGGCCAAACTGGCCTCCGACATGGAAAAACCTGATGGGTTTACAGTTATTACAAAAGAAAATATTATAGAGAAGGTCTGGCCTTTATCAGTAAAAAAGCTTTGGGGTATCGGCGCCAAATCGGCTGAAAAGCTATGGCAATTAAACATTAAAACTATAGGGCAAGTGGCTAAAAGCGACCCTCAAGTTTTAATCAAGGCTTTGGGAAGCTGGGGACTGGAAATATATAATTTAGCCAACGGGATTGACCCCAGGCCCGTCATCCCGGAGCGAGAGGCCCAGTCTATAGGCCATGAAACTACTTTCAGCCAGGATATTGCCGATGAGGATTTTTTAATCGCCGTTTTATTGGATTTGGCCCAGGATGTTGGCTGGCGCCTGCGAAGGGCGGGCTTAAAAGGACGAACCGTCACTTTAAAAATGCGTTATCCTGATTTTAAAACCATTACCCGCAGCCATACCCTGGCTCAGCACATTAATCAGGATGACTTGATTTATCAGGAAGCCGTCAAGCTTTTTAAAGCCAATTTCCCTAAAAACAAAAGCCTGAGATTAATCGGCATAACCTTGAGCAACCTGGTAAATGAGGAGCAGGCAAATCTGCAATTTTCTTTATTTACTGAAAAAGAAGACAAATCCCAGGAGCTTTATAAGGCCTTGGATAAAGTTAATAGTAAGTTCGGCCGGAAGACGGGGACCAGGGCCAGGCTGCTAAACCCAAATCTCCGTCATTTGGAGGGAGGGACCAACTCT
>JAAXZE010000154.1 GCA_012720075.1 Clostridia bacterium | reverse complement strand
TTTTCTCTTTTCAATGGTAAAATGGTTATGACTCATAGCTATATCCCTCCTGATGTTGGTTTTGTCGCTTAACATTATACAGGGATTTTAGCTATGGGTCTCTTTTTTTATTTACTTGGGCATTTAATTTTACAACTTACGTATGTAATTATTTATAAAATAATTCTTCTTAAAACATCCTCGCTCTCCTTCTCATATTATAAAGTAAGACTTACTTTAAATGAGGCTTATAACCTTTGAAGCCTAAGCCAGTATTTGTGAGAAGGAGAGATTTAAATATGTATACTTATTTCAGACAGATGGGTTGTAACGGGTTTTTTTATATTGTCCGTCCGGGAGATACCATGTTTTTAATTGCCCGGAGATTTAATGTCAATCTTCAGCTTTTAATCAGTGCCAATCCCCAAGTTTCCAATCCCAATTTAATTTACCCCGGTCAAATTCTCTGTATACCCATTAATGTGCCGGCTTGCCCCAATGGCTTTATCTATACCGTTCGTCCGGGAGATACTATGTATTTAATTGCCACGAGATTTAATATCAGCTTGCCCAGCCTAATTGCGGCCAATCCTCAGATTATGAACCCGGCGTTAATCTTCCCAGGGCAAAACCTTTGCATACCGGTTTTCCAAACCTGCCCCGGCGGTTTTGTGTATATCGCCCAACCGGGGGATACCTTATTCAGCATAGCCATACGGTTTAATACAACGGTAGAGGCCATTCGGAGGCTTAATCCGCAAATACCCCCTTCCAATCTCATTTTTGCCGGTCAGGCAATTTGTATTCCTCGGTAAAAAGACCTGCAACAAGCAGGTCTTTTTGCGTTATACAGTGCTACAGTTCTACCGTTCTACAGGAAAAAGGTTAAGGTTGAGGTTTCGCTTCGCTAGGTTAAAGTTAATAAAACTGACATCGTGTCACGGTGACACGATGTCACGAAATCTTAATCAGTGGGCACGGGAAAGAGTAGTTTTCTTACTCACTTACCCACTACCACCTATCTCACCGCTTAAACCAAACTTGGTTTAATAATTTTATAGCCGGCTCAATATGCTCCATGGGAATGCCGCCATAGTAAAGCAGCACCATTGGTTTATGATTTTTGGCATCAGAGAGAAAATAGTTTTTTAACGGTATTACCTTAACCCCTACTTTTTCGGCCAAAAGAGTTATTTGCTCCGGACTGAAATTGGTGTCCAGCTCTAAAAGTATGTGCAAACCGGTTTCGGTCCCGCTGACCTTAACTTTATCCCCCATGACCCTGGCGATAGTTTCCAGCAGTAAATGATTTTTTTTCGCATAAAATTTCCTAAGTTTGCGGATGTGTTTTTCCAGCATTCCTTCCTGCATAAATAAAGCCAAAGCCATTTGTTCAATTTGGGAGGAGGTCTGATTATATTTTTTCTTTTCCCTCCGGTAAATGGACAATAAGTTTTCCGGCAAAACCATAAAGCTAATCCGGATTGACGGCAAAAGTATTTTAGAAAAAGTACCCAAATACACAACCCCGGCTCCCTGACTCAAACCCTGCAGCGAGGGGACGGGGCGGCCCAAATACCTTAATTCACTGTCATAGTCATCTTCAATAATCAGTCTGTTATCACCATGGGCCCAATTTAGCAGCCTCACCCGTTTACCGATAGACATAACGGAACCCATAGGGAACTGGTGGGACGGGCTGACATAAACGACTTGGGCTCCGGTCCCGGCCAAATAATCTACATTGATCCCGTCATCATCCAGCTGTACGGGAATAATCTCAAAACCATGGTCCTTAAAGATATGCCGGGCCTGATTAAAACCCGGTTCTTCAAAACCAATTTTATTGTACTCAGGCTTTAAAATTCCGCACAAAATATTTAACAAAGGCTGGACCCCTGACCCGACAACAATTTGTTCCTCCGAGCAGATTACCCCCCGGGACTGGTGAACGTATTTGGCCAATTCCCGCCTCAGTTCTATTTCCCCCTGATGGGAGCCATAACTGAGAAATCTTTTGCTGTCTTTTAAAATGGCTTTATTTAAATACTTCCGCCACAGGTTAAAATCAAAACATTCCTCGTCAATATAATCATTGCGGAAATCGTATTCAACCTGCAAATCCCGGTCCTTTACTCCCTTTTTTCCCTCTTGGCCGCCGGTTCCTTTAACCCTTTTTAACCCTTTATTGTCAATAAAATTTACAAAATACCCGGCTTTGGGCTTGCTGGAAATGTAGCCTTCCACCGTTAGCTGATGATATGTGGCTTCAACCGTTGACCTGCTTATTTTTAAATACCCGGCCAAATGTCTGATGGACGGCAATTTGGTTTGGGGCTCAATCCGCCCATTGACAATCTCTTCTTTAATATAATCATACAATTGCAGATAAACGGGCTTTTTATCATTTTTATTAATGGGACAAGCAAACTCCAGCATCTCACACCTCAATCTGTCCTGATTAAAATTTAAAAAACTGTCACTTTTCATGGGGTCACTTTTTGTGTTTAATTATATATAAACAAAAATCCCTTAGCAAGA
The DNA here is from genome assembly GCA_012720075.1 of Clostridia bacterium. Taxonomy (GTDB): domain Bacteria; phylum Bacillota; class Peptococcia; order Peptococcales; family BICA1-8; genus JAAXZE01. Next base: position 36,534 of record JAAXZE010000154.1, on the reverse strand, counting down.
CACACAGGAGGTAAATAATGGAGCCTAACAGAACAAAAAAAATCACCTTTGGCGGGCTGATGATCGCTTTAGTTTATGTAACAACCTTTAGTATAAAAATCCCCGTCCCCTTTACTCAAGGTTACATCCATGCCGGTGACAGTATGATTTTTATTGCCGCTATCCTTTTAGGCTGGAAATATGGAGCTTTGGCGGGGGGTATCGGCTCGGCCCTGGCCGATATCCTGGGAGGATATGCTAACTGGGCCTTGCCCACCTTAATAATTAAATCCATTATGGGTGCCGCAGTAGGCTGGATTGCCTATGACGCCGGTCAAAGAAACAACAAGGCCAAAATAATGCTGGGTATTACCGTGGCTTTCCTATGGTTTGGCTTCACCGCTGTCTTAAGAAATATTATTAAATCCATCGCCTTAAACGGGGCTCCCTTTTTAGGTGAAATCGACGGCGTTACTACCATGGAAGAACTTCTGATTTTAAGCCAGAAGGTTCAAAATCAGCTTCTGACAGCAGCTATCCTTATTCCCCTGGCCATTGTTATTCTTTCGGTCATCTTAGGCCGAATTGATAAGAAACTCTTTTCCGTTGACCAACTGCTGGGGATGCTTATTGCAGGGCTTTGGATGGTTACCGGCTATTATTTTGCGGCCGGCCTCATGTATGGCAGTTTTATAGTACCTATTTTCAGCATACCTTGGAATATAGTCCAATTTGTTATCGGGTTGGTTATCGCCTATCTGGTGATTTTTGCTTTAAGAAAAACACCTGTTCTAAAATATTTTGAGTAGATATATTTTTTCGGGTAAATTATATAAAGACCCCTGCCGAGGTACGATAAATTATTTTAGCCTAGCCTTGCAGGGGTTTTAGTTTTAGATGTTGCAATTAATAATGAACCTTTTTCTCCTTTAAAAACTCTTATATATAGAGGGGAGGTTAAGAGTTGGAAGATTTAGCCCATAAACTTCAACAAATTAAAAAAGGAAATAAAGAAATTTTGATCCGTCTTATTTTGGAAAGAAAAAATGAATATTATAAGCTTGCCTATGTTTATTTAGAAAATACAGAGGATGCTTTAGACGCCCTGGAAGATATGATAGTAATTCTCTATGAAAGCATTAAGAATTTAAAAAACCCGGAAGCCTTTTACAGCTGGAGTAAAAAAATATTGGTCAACTGCTGTAAACAAATTTTAAGGAAAAGAAATAAAATTATCCCCATGGAAAATACTCCGGAAAAAACTTATCTGGAAAACTATGATCAAAAGGAGCAAAAAGCCGACTTGGAAAAATGTTTAGCCTTACTCAGTCCCGAACAACAAGAAACTATAAAGCTCAAATATTTTTTGGACATGGATTATAAAACCATTGCCCAAGTTCTTGATATTCCTGTCGGGACCGTTAAGTCCCGGATTTCCATCGGGTTAAAGAGACTAAAAGACTTAATGGGAGGTGAGTATTATGAAGAATATCGAGGAACAATTATCCCGCTTAGGTAAAGAACTGGATAAATTAGAAGCCCCTCCCCAACTGGAGTTAAGACTTAGAAAGGCATTAAAGGAAAAAGAAAAACCCAAGCCCAAATTGGGTTTAATAGCGGCCATACTGATGGCTTTAATCTTCTTTTCGTATAATTTGGACGTAATTGCCTACTACGGTAAAACCATTTTGGGCTACGAAGATGTAATTGAGGGTCCTATAAATAAGCTAATCGAGGATAACCAGGGCCAGAAAATAGAAAAAAGCTATATATTTAAAAACGGCCTGGTGCTGAAACTAGACGGTATAATGCTGGATGAAAATAGATTAATAGCTTTTTATACCTTGGATAACGGGAATAATAATTTAGAGGATTATTATCTTTCGTCTTTGGAGATGAAAGGCATTTTAAGGTACTACGGGGAAAGCGGTCAAGGAAAATATAATGATAGTTTCACCCGGATAAAATGGGTTCATGATTTTGAACCGCCCAAATTTTTCGAGAGAAATTTAACCTTTAATTTTACCCTAAACGGCCCCGACAACTACCTGGAAAAAGGCTCTATAACCTTTAAACTTGATAGATCCAAGGCCATGGCAACAAAAGTCCGCCAAAAGATCAATCAATCCATAAAAATTAATGATGCCACCGTCAAATTCCATTGGATAACTGCTTCCCCAACCCAAACAATAATTAAAGGCACTATCGGGACACCGCCGGAGTATTTGAATAACTTGCTCAAAAATCAATATTTCCGTTACAACATCCAATTTGACCTGTTGGCCGATGGAGAAAAAATTAATCACCAATGCGGTGGATTAAGGACCTCACTCCGGTGAATAACCTTTGAAGAGAGATTTGACCCTTTGCCTGATCGTTTCAAAACCCTTGCCCTTAGGCTTACCGCCTTGACCATAAGTGAGCCGGTGGAAATATTAAAAGACTTGCCGATGGATGGCCAAGGGGAAGAGAGTATAACTATTGCAGGAAATGAAATTTTACTGGAGAAAATGTATACGGAAAATGGCAATACCTATCTGACCATTAGCACCGAGGAAAATGTGCTCTTAGAAAAAGTATATCTTTTAATTGATGAAAAACAGGTTTCATTGGAGCGGACTATTCCCGGAGAAATTGAAAAACACCCGGATGGCAGGCTTATCTACCGGCGGACACTGGAGTTTAAAGAAACAGGAAACAAGGTCAGTCTGATGGTAAAACGTATTAGTTACCAAAGGAGTTATGACAAGTTAATCTCCATTCCCATTGAAAACTAGAAGGGAAAGGGCTTTCTTCCTTTATTTTGAAGAAAGCCCCTCTCATAAAAATTCATACATTATTTTTTTGCCGATACTCAGCCACCAATAAGTCAACCATGCGATTATAGCTTAATACCCCGTCCTCTTGTCTATTAGTCTTTAAAAATATGTCATTGATTTTCGTTGAAATTTTTTCAAACCAACCTTCATGTTCTTCCCAAAAAGCACTTAGTTGGGCCAAATCCCGCCGAAGACCTTCACTATAGTTACTTCTCAACTCATGGAAACGCTCATAATCTCGTTTTCCCAAAGCATTCATAGCATTCCGCAAAGCCAGAAACACTCCGGAATATTAAAAATCAATATCGGGGTGGCTGCTGCAGGTCAAATAAGCTATGAAATTGGCTTCATCCTCCCTGGCGAAACCCCGCTGGTGGGCCATATCATGGGCAATTGTTACAAGGAATAGAGAATCGGGAATTAATATATTAACATTGGCCTCTCCGGTAAAGGGAAAATACACTCCCGAAATACCGGCGTAAGCCATTAATTTGCTTAAAAAAACTCCTTTGGGCCGACCGTAATCACCGCCTAATTGAGGGTACCTTTGACTAGCCCTTTCATACCCTAAACCTGCCCGATTAAAGGCGTCGGATTTATCTCCGGCCATTTTCATGAACCCCTGCTCATTTTCCTCTACCTGCTGCCGTAAAGCATTGGCCCGCAATATAAGGTCTTCACAAACCAAAGCCAGTTCTTCAACACTTATCGGTTCCATTTCATATTGGGCTATTTGGGAAAAGGGCAGCCGATTATAATTTAGCCCCCAGGTAATTACAAAGCCAAAGTAAATAACACCGATAACGGTAAGGATATTCAACGAGTAAGACTTTATTTTTTCCAATCTGCCTTGTTTACTTTTGGCCAATGCCAGAAGCAGCTTAACCAGACTGATAATAAAAAGCAAAAACCCGCCCACTACCGTCACTTCACCAATGGAAAAGGAAAAATAACCGGTAGCGGTACTTAAATTCTGACTAAGAAGGGGATAATAACGGCTTGCGTAAAACTTTTCTACCCTATGGGGAAAAAGGGCGGTAAAATTAGCAAACAAAACGCCAAGGGGCAAAAATGCAATCAGGTACTTTGGCCTCACCCTGCACTCTCCGTTTCTTAAATAATTTACATTGACTTATATTCTTTTCTGTAGACATTATAACCTTTAACCAAAAAGAAAAACTTAGGCAATTAATACCTAAGTCAACCGGCTAATCTTCATTCAATGACCGTTTTATTCTTCTTCAACGGTAACCTTCAGCATCTTGTCCCCACGTTGAATATTATCAACAACGTCCATTCCCTCAATGACCTGGCCGAAAACGGTATGTACTCCGTCTAAATGAGGTTGGGGGCTATGGCAAATAAAGAACTGGCTGCCGCCGGTATCCCGTCCCCTATGGGCCATGGAAAGGGAACCCCGTAAATGCTTGCGGGGATTGTTATCTACCTCGCATTTTATGGTGTAGCCGGGACCGCCGGTACCGGTTCCATAGGGGCATCCTCCCTGGATTACAAAGTCAGGAATAACCCGGTGAAAGGTCAAACCATCATAAAATCCTTCTTTAATAAGTTTCACAAAATTTGCAACTGTCCCCGGCGCATCCTTTTCAAAAAGCTCGACTACGATTTTTCCTTTTTCCGTCTCAATAATGGCTTTCTTCAAGTCTTTTCCTCCTTAAATTATATTGCTGCCCTCCATTCAGGCTAATTATATACCAAAAAGCTGTATTCACCAAAATCCTCTTTGGTAAATATTTTCCCGTTCTTTTGCAATTCATCTTTTACCGCATTCAGGATTAATTTCATGGAAATCTTGCTGTTAGTGGCTGCGGCCTGAAAGGCAGAGCTGACGACAATATTTTTTATGTTACCGCCCGACAGTTCATATTTTTGGGCCAAAAAATCAAAATCAATATCCTCAGAAAGAGGTGCTTCGGGAGGAATAAGTTTTAGCCAGATTTTTTTCCGTAATTCCCGGTCAGGCATGGTAAATTGCACATGAAACTGAATTCGCCGGAAGAAGACTTCATCAATATTTTCCTGCAGGTTGGTAGCTAAAATGGTGATCCCCTCATAGGCCTCCATCTCCTGCAATAAATATGCAACTTCAATATTGGCGGCATACCGATCTTGGGAACTTTTAACTTCGGAACGTTTGCCAAAAATGGCATCGGCTTCATCGAAGAATAAAATGGCATTGGAGTTTTTGGCCTCAGAAAAGATTTCTTTTAAATTCTTCTCCGTTTCCCCTACATACTTGCTAATAATTTGGGGGACCTCTACTTTATATAACTCTAAGCCTATCTCATTGGCGATTACTTCCGAACTCATGGTTTTTCCGGTACCGGGCGGTCCGGAAAACAGCACAGTTAAGCCCCGTCCGTAGGGTATTTTTTTATTAAAGCCCCATTCTTCATAAACCTTATGCTTGTACTTGACTCGATTGCAGATATCCATTAACATCCTGCGTTGATTGTCTTCAATGACAATATCGTCAAAGGTATAGAAAGGTTTTATTTTGGTTCCTTTTTCCGACAGCTTGCTTAGGATTTGATTTAAACAGGCTTGGTTTATATCTTCCTCGGTAACAGCTTTGGAACCTTTTTTGGATAATACTATATTGTTTAGGTCTTGAGCGGCATTGCGTATTTGTTTGGGAGTTAACAAATATTTGTTGGCGATAACGTTTAGGTCGACCTGGATTTCCAGTTGCCCGGCCAATTGAGCAGTATAGTAATCCCAGAGGGTTTTTCGAGTAAGTCCGTCGGGAATATCCAAAAACAAAGCCACCGATTTCTTGTGGGCTTTAATTATACCCCGAGTGGATGCTTCACTTAAAATAAAAACGGTACCTTTAAAATCCTCCGTTAATTCCAGAATCTTATTAATCTTCCTTAAATAATCTTCGTCCTGGAAAATTACTTCAAAATAATCCAGACACAGTATTTGTTCCTTTATTATGGCCTGCCTCAGGCATTTTAGAAACTGCTGGATATAGACTTCGTCAGAAAACTGCATTTCCCGAAAATCCACCAGGCAAACCGTTGAACCTTGCTTATGGGCAATATGGTTCACTATTAAGTTTTGCCTGTGCCGTGTTTGCCTTCTAAACAAATGATTACTTGTTTTTCCCGAGCCAAAATGGTTGTTATGTTATCCAAAATCTCCTGGTTATAAAGTAAAGGGGTTGGCGGTGATCCAACCGTTGGCGAAGGCTCCCATTCCAGAAGGTAATTAACCATATCAGGATTTAATTTTAGGGCCCTGGTCAAAAAAGACGGCAAATTTTTGTCTTCTCCAGGGGCAAAAAAATATTTCATCAGTTTTGCATCTTCGGCAAAAAAACTTCTGTTTCTTAACTGCTCCTCCTTGCTCTTGGAAAGCAGCTCCAATACCAATCCGATGGTAGGGTTTCTTCGTTCTACATCATTTTGGAGATAAGCAAACACTTTTTCATACTTGCTGTCCAATTCCACAGCCAAAGCGATAAAAACACACTGTTTTTCAAAATTGCCTAAATTAAATTTATTAAGGACCTTATTGGTTTTTAATTCTGACCCATATTCAGCGGTTAAAGCCACCCTTCTCTGGATATATACCTCTCCAAGCAAAACCTGGCTTTCCATCTGGTTGATTTGAAGTTTGAGCTCTTCATCGAAATTGTTTTCCGCCATGAGCTCACTGAATTCCTTTTCTGACAGAACCAATCCCCGATAAAAATTTTTGCCGTCGATATCGAGCCTGCGGTTTTTTCTGGCTAAATACAGGTTTATCCTCTCATCTAAAAGCTGCAATTGGTCCAACAGGAATTCCGCGTCGGATTCATAGGGTCTAAGGTCGGTGGCCAGATTAATTTCCATCTTATCACCCTAGTTTTCGTTTAGTCTTCTATTTTCCGGATCAGGATTTCCGCCGGCGTTTTTTCCTCCAGGATTTCTTTTATTCCCAGATAATAAGTATTCATAACGGTTATATTGCCTTCGATGACTTGTCTTAAAAGGGTATCATCCAGTTCACCGTAACCTACGTCCACATAGGTCTTAAATTTTATTTCGCCGTCTTCAAAATCCAATTCAAAATTGCCCACAGGGAGCCCGCTGTTTATGCGCATCAAAAACTCTATTACATTTGGATAATCTTCCTTGGAGGCTACCGCCGGAAAAACGGAATAGAAAGCACATTGACCGGCTTCTTCCCTAGCTTCAATATAATATATCCAGCGGCCGTCATCACCCTGGAAAACACCGGTAAAAACACTGCCGTCTTCCAATTTTTTTGCCGGCCAGCCATTGTCTTCCAAAAAACGCTCGATAATCAAGGTCATGGGTATACTTTCCGCAATCTGATCAACTTCGGCCCATTTGGTAGTATACCCCATCCTCAGCTCGCTTCCTTCTTCCTTTAACTCTTCAGGCAGTTCCACTTCCTGGGTAAAGCTTAAAGCATACCAATTGTCCGTATCTAAAAGTGTATTATACTCTTCATGTTCTTTAATCAAGTTATTTTTTATTTCTTCCCCATTCTGACCGAATAAACTTAGCAAATCCAAAAGATCTTCCCCAAGTTTAATGGTTACTTCGACTGGTTTGCCGTTATTTTCCAGTTGATTTTCCATTTCTTCACTATAGGCCTGGGGAGTTAAATTAAATAACTCTTTTTCTTTGATCATCTCATAAGTCCCATAGTCTACCAGTAGTTGCAGCGTACACTCAACACCGGGGTCAATACGGGACTCAGCAACCTCAAAAGTATATTTTTCATTCCGCGGGCTAAATAAATTTATTTTAGGATACATTTGAACCTCCTAATAGTTTACTTTTTTTTGCCACCAAAAGTCCGTTTGAAATCAACCAGTCGATATACTCCATACTTGGTATGATGCAAATCCAGATTAATTATGAACCCTTTAGGCCGTTTGCGCGGTAGATTAAGAACACCCTTAATTCTTACTGCGTAAGTAGTCTCATCCGGGTGCTTCTCTCCGTATTGTGACTCAATCAGTTCTTTTTCTTGATTATACAATGCTTCATAAACGGCGGCTTTATCGATAAGCTCTTGAGGCTTCAAGTAATTAACCAATTCATCATTGCCATAGACTTCTAAATCAATTTGTTTGTCTTTGTACTTTTTAATTGCGGTTAAGGCTTTTTGGCCATAAATTCCTGCCTTAACCTTAGCATCATCTAGTATATCCAATATCTTATTGATCTTCTCATCGGGACTGGACATATGGGTAATACTGGCCATCAGATCTAATTTAATTGTACAACCGTCAAAGGCATAATGTCCACCTTTACGCCGATCAACTCTTTTCCATACAAAATCGATAACAAGACCTCCGCTACCCTTAGCGCCCGCTATGTTTTTAACGGCATTAAGGCCTGCGCTTACTTCCCCTTGAACCCTGATAGTGATAACACTGGATCCGATAATCTGTTGTCGGCCCCTTTTACGGTCTTCCCCTTTCTTTTTAACATTGGCCAGCTGCATAATGGTGGTTTCTTCCAAGCTTTTTCCGCCTATCTTATTCTTTTCAATGGATTCCTTGGAATATTCCCGTCCACCCATCAAGGAAGCCCCTATTGACCCCGAAACACCGGCCGTATCAATCAAGGGATTGTCTTGTAAAAACTTGGTGCCTGCCGAGCCTTCGACAGTAGCCAATGCGCCGGAAGCTACACGGGCATTGGCATTTCTCCCAAATACATTTTTTTCGATATTGGCAGCCCATACTTCACTGGCCAGATAACCACTTTCCCTTTTGGACCCGCCAAACATCCAGTTGGCGATCTCCCGAGGGACAAGATGACTTTCTCTAAATCGTCTGTAAACCCCATAGGCAATTTGATCCACCATGTTTTTTACGCTGCTGGCTTTGCAAGAAACATAAGCTCCTAATCCGGCTTTGATGGCGGCAAAGCCTGCGATACCATAACCGGCCTTGGCTTTAATCATAAATACGCTCTCATATTGCTCTTTGTCGGACCTCTCCAAGTCAAGGGTCAGTTGAAAAGAGATCATGGCGCCGGTGTCTTCGATAGGAATGTCTATTTCCCAATTTTTCTTATACCGGCTGCCTACAAATTTCATTTTCTTTTGTAAAGGTTTGATTAATTTTTGCAAGATATTGGGGAACCGTCCGGTTAATTTATTAACGCTACTTTCCACTTTGACATCTCTGCCGTTTGTATCCCGTTCTTCCTCCTGAGCTTCTTCTTTAGGAAACTCCAGCTCTTTTACCCTGTTTCTTTCCTCCTTAATATTCGCCAATAAATTGATCACCTGGTTTACCCTTTTAGCCCTGGAGGGATCATTTTCGTGAGCTTTAAGATAACTTTTGCAAAAGTCCTCCATGGTATCCAATTCAGCCAGTGCCAGGTCCCGTTTAAATTCATCGTCAATGGGCATGAGTTTGTCATATTGGCCCAATAAATCGTCAATGGTAGATAAAGTCGAACCTCTACGCTTTAATTTTCCCAGGTCAGACCTTTTTTTAAACTGGGTCCTGTTCATTAACCGGCCTTTTTCTTTGTCATCAATCTTAGATATGTAATCCATTTCATCCAAAACCTGTTGCTTTAGAAGGAGAACACCCGGTACTCTTTTACCCGAATCATGGGTTCGCAGCCATTAGCAAATAGCGCTGTAAAGCTCCTTAAGAATATACTCGGCCTGAATATTGGGGTTATTCCGATAAGGCTCATACTGTTCCAGTAAGGAATCTATTTTTTTTGTACCCTCACCCCGCTTATGAAAAACACCTGCATCAGTCAAAGTCTTAAAATCTTTGGCCGACATGAGCCTTGTTTTCAATTTTCCGGTTCTTAAACCTTTGTACAATTCTTTATCGGTAGTCATTTCATCGATGTGGTGTTCACCCAAGTCCAATCCCATGTATAGCCATTGATCCCTTGTTCTTCTAAGAAGAACACTTTTTCCTTTCCCTTTCTTCTCTTTATTCTTTTCCATTTTTTCGGTAACAGCCTGAGTCTTCGGCATTTATTTCACCCCTTTAATTAACACTTTTTAAAAAATCCCTCTTTTGACTAATCAGCTTACAAAATTAAATCAGTTTTACATAATGGGTATCATTGGATTTAACCGAAATTATTACTTTTTCATACTGTTTTTTAATGGAAATAAATAAACCCAGCTTGCCGTCACTCTGGTGCAAGTCTTTGCTGAGAATATCGGCAATTATGGAATAGATAGAATAAGTATCAATAAGATAATTAATGTTTTCGTCAATATCATAATGAACGGTTAACCGGTTGGAAAAACGGACTGATTCAATCAAGAGATAGGCTTTAATAAAATTTATTTCGTCCTGAATTAAAGTCTTGGTCGTTCCCTTTGCCATTGATGCGTAGTGCAAACATTCTGAAAAAGCCAGCAAAAAGTCAACGGCTTCTTTATTACAATTTCTGCACAGAGTAATTGCCGAATTCAATGCATTATAGACAAAATGAGGGGAAAGATTTACTATAAACTCTTCCCGCATTTTCTTACTCCTTTTTGATTAAGAATTCTTGTCTTTATTATGACATAATTGTCCAGAATTTTTCCTAAAATTAATTTAAATAATATTTGGCCCATTTAAAAATTGCGCACATTGTAGAATTATGGTTTTATTAAGAAAAAAATACAAAAAATTCTTTTTTCTGGGTGGGTTAACCAATTAAATGCATTCTCATTGATGACGAAAAATTGGGACTGGTGCAGCTAAAATACGTTTTAAGCAAAATCAACGATGTCGAAATCATCGGCAGCTATACCGATCCCCAAAAAGCTTTAAATCATATTAAAGAAGCTAAGCCTGAATTGGTTATCGTAGATATTTCCATGCCCCAAAAAAGCGGTTTGGAGGTGGCTAAAGAAATTGCCGACATGAACATCGATACCAACGTTATTTTCAGTACCGCTTTTTGCGAATATGCCTTAAAGGCTTTCGAAGTTGGGGCGGTGGACTATATTGTGAAACCGGTCTCGGAAAAAAGAATGAATCAGACCATTAATCGTTTAAAGAAACGTTTAGCTGCCCGGCAAAATTCCCAACCCCCAATTCTTGAATTTGCCAACTTTAAAGTAGACACAGAAAACCATATTATCCTTAAAGACGGCAAAGAGATCTATCTCCTTCCTTTAGAATATGAAATCCTTCTTTATATGCTTAAAAACCCCAACAGGGTCTTAAAATACCAGGAAATTTTCGAGAATGTCTGGAATGCCTGTGGTTTCGGCGATTACAGAACGGTAATGGTCCATATCAGTAATTTGCGCAAAAAAATAGAAGACGACCCCAACAATCCTCGTTATATTAAAACCATCCGCAAAATGGGCTACTCCTTTAATTTATCCAAGTAAAAAGCGTATTCGCCAAAATCCTGTTTCAGCAATACCTTGCCCTGCTTTTCCAACTCATTCTTAACGGCTCCCAAAATATGCTTCATGGCTACCGTTTCTCTTCTTTCCGCAGCCATGAAAGCCGCAACCAGAGCAATATTTTTTATATTTCCCCCCGTTATTTCAAATTGTTTGGCCAGATATTCATAATCTATATCATCAGAAGCTAAAGGCATTTTTTTCGGAAAGATGCTTTGCCAGATTTTTTTCCTGTGTTCCACATCAGGAAAGGGAAAATGAATAACGTAATTTAGCCTTCTGATAAAAGCACTGTCAATATTCTGCAGGAAATTAGTCGCCATTATGGAAATTCCTTGGTAATCCTCCATACTTTGCAGTAGAAAGGCCACCTCCAAATTAGCATACTTATCATGGGCATCTTTCTGCTCCGTTCTTTTCCCCATTAGAACATCCACTTCGTCAAAAAACAGGATTACATTACTTTTTTCGCCTTCGGCAAATATCTCCTTTAAATTTTTCTCCGTTTCCCCGATATATTTTGAAACGACTTGGGATAAATCAATTTTATACAATTCCAGACCCAATTCTCCGGCTATGACCTGAGCAGCCATGGTTTTACCCGTTCCGGGGGGCCCGGCAAATAACATGCTTAACCCCTTGCCATAGGCCAGTTTTTCTTCAAATCCCCATTCATCATAAACTATATGTTTAAATCTGACCTGATTGCACGCGCTTATAAGCTGCCGTTTTTGAGCGGGAGGCAAGATTAAATGGTCAAAGCCATAGCGGGCTTTAATCAGCGTGGCTTTTTCCGATAAATTATGGCTGATTTGTTGGTAGCAGGCTTCATATAAATTTTTTTTAGTTATAGCCTCCTTACCCTGCCACCGGGCTTGGACCCAGGCCTGTTTCAGGGCATTGAAAATCTGTCCCGGCATTAATTGAAATTTATTGGCCAGTTCCCCAACATCCATGCCTTTTTCCAAAGGAAACTCCCTGGAAAACTCCAGCCATAACTCTTTCTGTTCCCTTCTGGAAGGAAGATTAAACCGCACCTCCAGCCAGTTTGCTTTAGCTCTGAGTTCCGGCAATGGTTCTTCAGTATCATCCACCACAAATAATAAATCCGCTTCTTTCCCAATCTCTTCAAGCAAAGCCAAAACCGAATGGCTGTCCCATGTATTCCCTGCTGTCACATCTTTAAAATTTTCCAAGCAAAAGACGGCGTTGTATAAAATAATCTCCCTCAATGTTTTATTGAGATTTATCTCATCCCAACTCCCGTCGGAGGAAATGAGTTTGGTTACGTCGGCAAAAATTACGGCTCTCCCTAACTTATGAGCCAGATGCTTAATCTGGAGCCGTTTGCCGCTTCCCGGAGGGCCATAGAAATAAAAAATGTTTTGTCCGCCGCCCTTAATAAGGTTTTGCATACGCTCTTGAATATCTTTTTGAATAATCAAAGGAGGCAGAGCTTGTCCCGGATAAAAAAGCCGGAGGAAAGGGGGAAAACTTTCTTCATCATTACCTAAAATAATATCCAAAATTCGTTTGTCCAATTGTAAAGGAAGGGATAACGAAACCGGAGCAGAGTCAGCCTGTTGGAAAAAAAACTTGGCCAGTCTTTTTTCAAAGAGCAGGACAAACTCCAGCACCTCTTGCTCGGAAGCTCGAGGTGAAAACAGTTTAATAGCGGTATCAAGGTTGGGATACTTAAGGGAAATATCATCCTGAATATAGCCGAAAATCCTTTGGTAAACCCGATCATAATGAACCAACAAACTTAATGCCAAACAATGTTTCTCAAAATCATTTAACCCAAAAACCTGGCACAGATATTTCAGTGGCAGAAAAACATCGGTTTTTAAAGTAAGCTCTATCCTTTTGGCAATAAAGTTTTCCAGGTCCCGTAAAACCTTATGGTTTTCCCGGCTTTCATTCTCGCATAAATGATGGCCTGCACTCTCACCATCCAGTTTACTGAGAAAATCCACAACCTCTTCCCGGGGTATAACTAACCCTTTGAGATTATAAGTCTCCCCCCGGGTACTATTAATAAGCTCTTTTAAGTAAAAATAGATTTTTAGATCCAGAGATTTTTTCAAATCCGCCAAATATTCAAAATTATCCCCATAGGGACGGTCTTTTTCGGTTAAGTTTATTTTCGGCATAATCCCCACCTGACATCAAAAGACTAAATTTTAGGGAACTTGAATGGTTTGCTGCCCCGGGTTGGTTATTTGAATAACACCGGCATAACTGCAGAATAATTGTGATGACATAGTTAAGGCCGGTTTATTACTAATTAGCACCGTAGAACTGCCCGGTGCCCACGGTGAGCCAATAACAGGAGTACAAGGCTGAGGAGTTAATACTCCCATGGCCGCCGCTGTTGCCGAAGCCACCGCCGGATTGGCCATGGAGGTGCACATTCCAAAGGGCAATATATTGACATTAGGCTTATTATCCATAATGGTAGCTATGGGTTGAGAGGTTAAGGTCTTATTTTCCGGTGTTACCACCAGGTTAGACGGTGCCGTACCAAAGCTGCACAGACACTGGGCACCACCGCATACTAAAATCCCCATTTTTTCATCCTTCCCGAAAGATTTTTTATCCTACTATCGGCCATTAGGCTCTCACTACAGAAAGGGAACAGGCCTCTTTTGCCTGAGGAATGTCCCCTGTCAAATCTAAACGGTATCATTGGGAGGAATCTTTATTTAAACAGCCTTAATAATCAGCCGGTTACTGTCGCCTAAGCTTACTATTAGCTCTTCATCTATCACACCGGAGTCAATAAAGACCTTTAATTTTAAAGTTTTATCTTCGTTTATCAGAGTAAGGGGTATCGGCAGCATAAACTCCCCTTTGTGGTTGGTCTCCATTTGCCAGGAATGATAAAGAACAGCCCCTGTCTTATAGTTTAAATCTAATGGTTGATTTAGCCGGAAGCAGTCTTCTTCGGGATCATATCCTTCAATTTCGATGAAGCTGTATTTCTCTTTTTCAGCAATTAATAATTTCCTGCCTTCCAGAGAATACTTGTCTCCTCCATATACTTTAATTTTGGTGCTGCCCTTCTTAGCATCTTCTACCAACCGGAGATTGTTAGCCTTACTGATAACGGCCAGCATAAAAGAGTGGTTGGCCTGCGGTTGACCGGTTTTATTGTCCAGTCGTCCCAAAATACGGGTAGCATTATTCAACAAATTACTGAAAACCCCATGCTGCAACCGTACCTTGATAATTACCGGTTCCTGGGCTAAGGCCAAATCAATTTTCTTGGTCACTTTCAGAAAATTGGGGGCTTCAATGGTAAAAATATATTCCTTTGGTTCCAGGTTAATAAAGACATAATACCCGTCCCTTTTGTTAATAGCCTGACAACACCCGGTGCTTTCCCGGACTCTGGCCGTTACCACCGACTTTTCAGTATAATCATCGATTAATTGAAACACTAACGAGACTTTTTTTTGAATTACATCCAATCTTTTCATGTTTAACTACCTTTCTTCCAGTTTAAAACTAACATCAACAACCCGTTGATTTTTTTCAATTTTGCCGGAATCCAGATAAACCGGCTTGACTGCATAAAACATGGACAAACGGTAGGGTTGATTAAATAAAGACCAAATCTTAATCTTTTCATCTAAACTTAAATTCAAGGCGGTAATCTCCAAAGTCTCATTATTTTCCCTTAAAGTACAATAAAGCGAATCTTGGCTTAATCCGGTATTATCTTTTAAAACCTGAATGGCCTTGCCCATAATCCGCTGTTCATCAATAACCCGGGTAGCTATGTCGGCTTTAGAATATACGGCCAACAAATAATATAAGGTTAAAGGGGTAGGAGGGTCCTGTCTGAGACCGGGCCGGATATTGGTTTTACTTAAAGTTCCCATGTTTTTGTTTTCTTCGATGTTGTACAAATACAGCCCTAAAACATAATTTCCGGTCTCATTGGGAGGGCATAAACCGATCAATTCCATCTTAGGTATGGGCTCCGGAGTTAAGTTATTGCGCAATAGTTCAATAATGGTGCGGCTGGTATCTGCAATTACGGTATAATTTCCCATAACATCACCCCTAGTAATTTGGGCTTTTATTTTCGGTAAAGCACAACTACCGGCATACCGGTTTCATCGGCCCGTAAATTATAACCTTTTATAAGAATATCCAAAGGCAAATAAGTAGTACCTTCAATTACCTCTATATCCCTTGCCAATTCTATCTTTTTGTCATTTAGGTAAAGGATACTGCTGCCCAGTTCAAATTCCACCAGCAAATACTTATCCTGAATAATGACCTGATTTTTTTCGGTCTTCCAGAAAATTTTTGCGCCTAAGGCCTCAAATACCTCCCGGACCGGGACATAGATTTTCTCTTCGATAAGCAAATAAGGTTTATAAACTTTGACGTCTTGACCCTTAAAATCCTTAAACAATAAGTAGTAATCAGGCTTGGAGACTACCGGGGCTACATCTTTGCCAAGGCCCTCTTTCTGGGCCAGGAGATTATCGGTCAAATTCCCCAAGGTTTGGGCAGCGCCGGTATTGCCTTGAGCCGCCAGTTGGGCTGCTTTGGCCTCAATCTGAGCTAAGGCTTCATCCAGTTCTTGAGCCTTTTGTTCGCTGTTTAGCAATTCATCAGGTATTAGCTTTAATAAATCGGCCAGATCTTGACTGATTTCGGCAGCCCCTGTCAAGTCATTGGCAGCCAAAGCTTTGCTAAGCTCTTCTTTTAACTCAGCCAGTTTATTCAAACCTTCTTTAGATTTATCATCCAAAAAGGCTTATGCTATTTTCAGTTGGGTTAAAACATCGCTCAGTTGGTTTTCCAGAGCTGCCTTTTCATCGCCTTGAGCGTTAGCTATTTTTTGTTCCAGCTCTTGTTTTTTAGCCAGCAGGTTTTGATAGCTGTCAGTATTACTGTTTCCTAAATTGGCTATTTGTTGATTTATGACATCCAGGTCCTTTTTAAGCTCCGCAGCCTTGTCCAAATCGCCTTTTTCCAAGGCATCCAGATACTCTTCCTGTAGTTTTTCAGCTAAATTTTCTAAAGCGTTCATGATATTTTGTTGTTGTTGGAAACCGGTCGATGATTGAGCCCGCAATTGAGCCAGTTCGTTTTTCAGCTTATTTATCCACTTTAATAACAAATTATAGGCATCTTCATACAAATCATCTTTAGGGAGGTTATCGGCAAGGTTTTGATACTTGGCAATTAATAATTGGTCATAGACCTGATCCTGAATAGCCATTAGCTTTTCCTTCCAGGAAATATCCAAAACAATTATTTCATAGGGCAAATATTCCTTGGTTTCTTGGTTTAGCAAAATACCTTTAACCAGTGATGCTGCCACTTCCGGACACCCCTTTGACCTGAGCTTTCCTGCCCACTAAGGCAAACAAAGTGGTTAAACCTAATGAAATAACCAGTATTAAGGAGATACCTTTGATTGCCCCGAAAGCCAGCCCCAAAGCAAAGACTTGAGGTCCTGCCGACTGAGCCAGTTTGCGGATAGTGCCTAAATACCCTAAAGCCTGACCCCTGCCCATACTTTGGACAGCATCTAAATGCAAAAAGTATTCGGTTTCATAAACATTGCCTAAACCATCAGCTAACCCTAAGAAACTAACGGCTATAAAAAGTCCCACCAGATTTCCCGTCAAGGCAAAAGCTCCATAACCCAAAACAGTACAGCACCGGGAAATTATTAAAGCCTTTTTGGTATCAAAACGGGATAAAAATCTTAAGAGAAAAGGACTGACATAGGCTACAAAAATACCGTTTAAAAGGACAATCCGTCCCACATCGCTCACGGTGATGGAATTTTTCAGGGCAAAAGTCGGAACAAAATAATCAACAAACAGCACGCTTATCGCCATAGGAGCACTGATTAAGATCAGGAAGGTTAAAACCCTGGTGTTTTTAAATACATTAATGTCTTTAAACAAGGGAACATTTTTTTCCGGCCGCTGCCCCGGTACAAGAGAAGGACGAGGAAGGATAAAGAGCATGATCAGTACCGGAATAACCAATAACACCGCACCCAGATAAAAGGTTTTTTCGTAGCCGATTTTTTCCATGGCCATTGCCCCTAAGACCGCTGCGGTGTTGATGCCTGAATAAAGGCCGCTGTTAATGGAAGAAATAGCTTCTTTCTGGTTTTCTTCACCGGCAAAGCCCACCGCATAACTGCGTAATGCAATAAAGGCCAAAGCATAGCCGACACCGTGAATGCCACGGGCTAGGATAAAAATGAAAGGATCTTTGACCAAACCTGACATAATGGAAGCAACAAATAAACAAATAAAACTAAAATACAGGATCTTTTGCCATCCGTAGCGATCAATCCAGCTTCCCCCTAAAAAGGTAAAGATGGCACCGGTAAAGAAGACAATAGAGATGGGAAGACCTAAAAACAGTTCGGTCGATACCCCCGGGATAGGCTTATAAAGTTCATTCATAACCGTCGGAATAAAACTTACGGAAATATAGCAAACAATGGCCAGAATAAAGGAAACCATCCTTAAGATCAGGCTGTCGTCTTCGGAAGTTGAAACCTGTTCTTTTTGCTCCTGTTCTTCTCTGGCTTTTTTGCTCAAGTAAACTCCGGCAAAGAGCACAACCTCTACCATTATGAAAAAGGCTATTACCAAAATGGTGCCCATTTCAATAATGATTTCCTTTATGCCTTCCTTCAGGTAGTCGGGTGAAATATAGCTGACTAAAATAGGCTCATTTCCCTCTACATCAGGACTAAGTACAACATTATAGGAATATCCCTTATCAATGGTCTGGGGTGTTGAACCATCTCTGGAATAATATTTTCCTCCAAACTGAATACCCTCTAAGAGAGGAGCCATCTCCAGAATTTCTTCCATATAAGTGTCTACTTGATCGATGAAATAATCATAGGGAACGCCTTTTTCCACTATCTTTTGAAAATCATAGTTAATGGTGTGAGCAATTTCATAGGCGGTATTGTGGGAAATATCCAGATAGGTCCCCCGTAACAATTGGATACTGGCTGATCCATAAATAATTTGGGCCAAACCCAGGATCAAGATAAAAGCAGCGATTAGTTTTCTCTTTTTTAAATTCCCCTGATTGTCAAAATGTCGGGCGGCAAATACGTAAACAGCCAGAATCAAAGAAATTACGGCAATGGTATAAATTAAATACCTTTTGAGGAGATTGAGAAAATCATTGATATTTTTTTGCAGCTCGCCATCGGAAAAAATTACATCCAGACTGCCGACCCAGGTCTTATTGGCATCATAAATGGGCAGCAAAATATGGTGGTAATCGGAAAACTTTTGATGGCTAAAAAGTATTTCATCCTCCGATGTGAAATTATTGGCTTGCCATAACTCCGGAGCCAGAGTTTCCCCGGCATTAAACCCGTATTTAATTTGCTGGTCTTTAAGTACAATGCTGACTTTCTCAATGGGAACGTCACTCTCGGTCTGGTTTTGCTGTTTTAGCCAGCTTTGCAAAGTATCTTCCATGCCGAAAAAATTGTCCAGTTGCTTGCCATATTTCAAAGCATTCTCGATATTACTGACCAGCTTCTGGCCTTTGATTACTTTAGGGAAAACAGTATTTTGGGTGTATTTTTGTTCAAAAACATTGGCGGTAATTAACCCTGTCAAGGCCAGAACCGAGATAATAATGACTAAGGACACCAATAACAGGTTAATTTTTATCTTGCGGTTATTCATGTTATCCTCCTATTCCGTTCTGATATGAGTATAAATTTCATCGGCCGCCAGTAATATCTCAAAAGGCACTTGAAAACCAATTTTTTCGGCTACAGCCAAATTAATGGAGATACTGGGCATTTCCACAAATCTTTGCCCCAGTTGACGAGGTTTGGCGCCGTTAAAAACCCTGGCAATCCTATCGGCTCCAAAACCACCCCCATCCTCAAAACTTTGCCGCTGCACCGTCATTAAAGCCCCGTTTTCTACGTCGGCAATTCCCTCCATATTAAATACGGGGACCTTATATTTATAAAAGGGCACCAGATATTCGCTGGTCCGGATGGATTCCCTGCTCCCGGGTGTTAAGTAAAAAGCATCTACCTGAGGGGCTATTTCCCAATAAGCCTGCATCAGTTCCCGGTCATATCTTTCCAAGTCATCGCTGCTTACGGCTTCGGCCACATGCCTTTCCACAATTTCAATGCCCTTTTCCCGGGCGAATTTATAAACATCATCAACTGCGGACATGGACCGCCCCAATTCGGAATCCTCATAAACTATACCCAGCTTTTTGAAATTGACCAAATCATGGAAAATCTGCAGTTGCCTGATATATGCATCGGGATCTATTAAAGACCACAAATTATCTTGGCCCGAATCCTCTATGGAAGCTGCAATCCCCGATTTAACCGAGTTGGTAGTAGAAAGCAATATAATCGGAACATTCTTTACATTACTGGAAACAAACTGCCCGGCCTTTGTACCCATGACAATAATCAGGTCAATATCCCCTTTCTGAGTCAGCCGGGTAATAAACTCCTGTTTTTCTTCTTCGGACATGGATATTAAGGGGTAAAATCCGTCTTCAACAAACTCTAGATACTTATTTTCACTGTTTTTACTTACCAGCCAATCCCACATGGCTTTTGAATCTTCACTGCCGATTTCATAAGGAATGCCCTCGATGGAATTAATCCAGCCCATTCGGTCCAGGCCTTTGACAACTCCGTAAAAGAAGCCGGTAAAATTAACATACGGATCGTTTTCACAATAAGCAATTCTCCAAGGCTTGCCGCCATTTGTGACCGGAGAAGTGCTAAAATCCTCGTTTTTCGTAATTTGGGCCTGGAGGGGTAAAGTCATGATAATCAGGATTACAAGACTTAAGGCCAATATTTTTTTCATGGTCCACAACCTCTCAATAAATGTATTTTCTGGGAACATTGTTATTTAACATACTCAGAACTACATGGTGGACTACACTTAAATTTAGCTGGGCAGCCAATGTTTCCGCTTTGATCTGCCCCTTTCCGTTGCCTCCCATAATAGTGACTTCTTCTCCGATTTGAGCAGAAGGTACCTGGGAAATATCTATAATAGTATGATTCATGCAGGGGGTTCCTAAAATGGGTACCAATTGATTGCCAACAAGAAAATAGCCTTTTTTCAAATTGGTGAAAATTAAGGAATGCTTGTACCCTATAGGAACTACCGCCACCCGGGTAGTTTCCTCTCCTACATTAATAGAATCATATTTATTAATCCGGGAACCGTTGCACTCAACAATATCAACTATGCGGCTTTTCAGTTCCATAATAGGCTGAAAGCCTAACTCCTGTTGATTTTCATAAGCCAGATAGCCATAAAGACTGGTTCCAATCCGAGCATAGCGATAGTGCATTTCCGGGCATTTGAAAAATGCGGCACTACTTACCGCATGAACTATTGGTATGGGATACACCAGCTGTTTTAATACATTTTTAAATTCTTCAACCTCTTTATTCAGCTGTTCCTCTTCCGGAGAATAAGCGGCGTACAGGTGGGTAAATATTCCTTCCACTTCAATCTGGTCAATATTTTTGAGAAAAACTATTAAAGAATTGACCTTGTGAGGCGGTATTCCTAAACCACTGTTAGCCACATCTACCCGGACATGGACCTTTAATTTTCCTTTTACTTTAGCCAGCATGGATTTTAAAGATTTGGCCTGGCTAAAACTACCAATCATGACAGTTAAATGGTTTTTCAGGACCGCCTCAAGATAATCGGGAAAAATAGAGCCCAAAACCAAAATGTCTTCGGTAATTCCTGCATTCCTTAGTTCCAAAGCCTCTTCTACATCATTTACGGCGAATTTTTTTATGCCTTTTTGAGCCAGAAATTTAGCGATGGGAACAGCTCCATTACCATAAGCATCTGACTTAAGAACGGGCATAATCTGACAACCTGCATGCAATAACTCCTTTAAAATATTGAAGTTTTTTTCCAACTTTTTCATATTTATTTCAGCCCATAAAGGCTGAAAACCCCTCAACAAATAACCTCACCTCTTTAGTGTTTTGATTCCCGTTTTGGTTTGTATGCTATGCCCATCAGGTATGTTAATTATATTGTAAATATAATTTGTCAAAGTATTTCTAAAATTTTCTTAAAATTTGACCCAAAAACAAATTATCCAACATTTCTCGCCCTAAAGTGAGCATTGGCTGCCAAAGCCAAAAAAAAACACCCTTTAAAGGTGTCATGTATATTCAGGTAAATATGAAGTTAAACTGCTCGGGAAGCATTTCCTTTGTTCGCACTGCAAGGAATTTTTATAATTACCTCCGTTCCTTTTGCAACTTGGCTGCGGATAGAGAGTCCATAACCGTAATAACTGATTAATCGTTTATGAACATTTTGAATGCCGATTCCCACATGGCGCTGATCATTTAAAACCTCTTTTATCTTTTCTTCCGTCATTCCTACCCCGTTATCCCTTATCTTGATTTGAACGGCTTTTCCCTCTCGGCGCACGGATATTTCTACCTTTCCTCCTTCTTTTTTGGGATAAATACCGTGTCTAACGGCATTTTCGACAATGGGCTGCAAGATAAGAGGAGGAATGTTTATTTCAATATCGGGTTCAAGATCATACTCAATTTCCAAGCGTTCATTAAACGGGCTTTTTCAATAGCCAGGTAGGAGTTAACAAAATCCAGTTCCTGTTCTAAAGAAATTAATTGATCAAAATCGGTAAAAATAAATTTCCCCCGCAAATAATTGCCTAATTCATCCAATAGCTGAGAAGCTTTATTGGGATCGGTACGGCAAAAGAACATAATTGTATTTAAAGTATTTAAAATAAAATGGGGTTTAATCTGGGCCTGCAAAAATTGCCTTTCAGAGGTAACTGCTTGCTTCATGACCTGTTTCATAGTCAATAAAGTTCTTACTCTAATCAGCATTTCCCGGCGTTCAAAAGGCTTGGACAAATAATCATTAGCCCCTGCCTCAAAGGCGGAGACAATATCTTCAGTTCGATTTCTAACGGTCAACATTAGAATAGGCAATTTCACGAGAGAATATTTTTCCCGAATCCGGCGGCAAATTTCATATCCCGAAATGTCCGGCAGCATTATATCCAAAATCAGCAGATCATAAATTTGTTCTTCCACTTTCTGCAAGGCATCCTGCCCGCTGGTTGCGGTACTGACTTCATAATTTTCTACAGAAAGCTGGCGGGTAACAACGGCCAAATTAACAGGCTCATCATCAACTACCAAAATTCGCGAGCTGGTTTTTCCTTCTTTGCCATTAAAAATGGGCATACTTGGCGCTAATGATAAGTCGGCATCATACAATTCCTTTCTGGGGACTTGGGTGCCGGAAAATTTTTGGTTGCTGACAGGCAAAGTAAAGGTAAATTTGGAACCCTTTTGAGGCTCCGATTCTACCTCAATGGAACCCCCATGTAGTTCTACCAATGATTTGGTAATACTTAATCCCAGGCCCATCCCTTTAACCTGCTCCAATATTTTCTGTTCACCTTGCAAATAAGGCTTAAAGATTTTATCCTGCTGATCTTTGGGAATACCTATTCCGGTATCGAGCACCATAACTTTAACCTTTGCGTTCTTTACCCTTGCCGATACCGTTACCTTCCCGGCAGGAGTAAACTTAATAGCATTGGCTACCAGGTTATGAAAAATTTGGTACATTCTGTCTTCATCAGCCATTACCGGCGGCAAATCATCAGGAATTTCATTGATCAAGTCCAAACACTTATTTTGGGCCAAGGGGCGGGACAGAGTCAGGACAGCTTGCACTACCGGCTTTAAACTTACGGGCTTAAGCTGCAACTGGATATCGTTATTTTTCATTCTTGAATAATCCAGGAGGTCGTCTACCAGCATGCTCAAACGCCGGCCACTGGAAACTATATAGAAAAGATTGCTTTTTTGCCGGTCATTAAGATCTCCTTCCTGTCCTTCCAAAATGGATTCGGCAATACCTATCATCCCGTTTAAAGGGGTTAAAAGTTCGTGGGAAACCGTTGCCAAAAACTCGTCTTTGATTTTATCCAAGGTCAACAATTTTTGGGACATTTGCTTTACAAGATCAAAATTCTTAGAAAAGCGTTGAAATAGAATAAAGGCTTGCACAAAAATGAAAATAAATCCTCCAAACATGAAAAGATTGCCGGATTCGACCTTTTCGCCATAGTACAACATATCATTTATAGCCAAAAAAATAAACACTCCAAGCCCGAAAATCACCAGTTGGGCTCCTTCTCTTTTTCTGATAACGGCTAAAAGCAAGGAATAAGAAATATATCCAAAGAAAAAAACGGTAATAAATTCAAAGCTGTAAAGATAATGGGAAAATACCCGGCTGGAGGTAAAAAGTACATGCAAAGAGTAAAGGCCGCCGATTAACGAATATGCTGCTAAGATTTTTGGAGAAGTTTCCCGGGGAAATAAATAATAAATATACCAGCCAAAGACAGGTAAGGCTAAATATGTAGTAAAATATTCCATTTTCAAAATCCATTCCTGTGGAAACTCAGGGAAAAAGTTAAGAAAGACAATGGGGCCGACCAGGGAAATTCTTAAGCCCATTAATAGACAAAAAATTCCGAAATAAAGAACACCTTTGTACTCCCGGCGCAGGAAAAACAAGCCAAAATGGTAAAAGCCCATGATCCACAAGCTGCCCATGAAGAACATATCAAAGATCATTTTCCGCTCTCTTATCTCCATAATTTGCTGGCTGTTACCAATGGCAATGGGTTGCCAGATACCGCCCCGGCGGTGAGCAAAATTGGCTACCTGAATGACCAATTCCACTGAATTATCATCAAGGGCTAAAGGGACTATTTTAGGATAATATTTTGTCACACTTAAGCTTCTCTCAGCCGCTACTTGGCCTTGAACCGACACAAGGCGGCCGTTAACCCATAATTTATGAGAGGAGTTAATGGAAGAAAGATTGATGGCTTTGGCCTCTTCATGTTCCGGCAATAAAATTTTTAACCGAAAAGTGGCATACCCCTCGCCTTTCAATGGTTGTCCGTCTATCTCGTAGCCGTTCCAGGACCTGGGTAAGGTTATAAAACCTTTGCTTATCACAGGGTTGAGCTCCAAATCCGACGGCTCCCATAATTGCTTCCAGTAAAATTCCCATTCCCCTTCTAAGTTAACCGGCCCATCCTTGGCAAAATCCCATCCGGAAAGATCCAGAGTGCCTTCAACGGCCCTAGGATAATCTGCCGGACTATTCTGACACCCGCAGGTAATTGATATATAAAGAATTAAGAAAAGGAGGAAAATTAACAGTTTACTATTGCTTTTCATTTTTACCTCCATAAATTTTGGAGAACATCCTCAAAATTTGTATATTTTTGGCTTTTACTGTTTGCATATATTATATAATACAATTGGAAGTAAATGCTATTTGTTTAAAAAAATTATCCACAAAAAAAGCAAATCCTGACTAAGGATTGGCTTTTTTACTCAACCAAGGACATTGTCATGGCGTTTATATGATTCTTAGGGAACTGCAACAACACCATAGCATGGAAATGGAATAAGCAGTTTTAATTATAACTATTGACTACTTGACAATCATCTTTTGGAGGAATTACAATTAAAAGACAGACAAAGCCATGAAGGCTTTAATAAAATACATGTAAAAAAATTTATGTCAATCTGGCCACGGAGGTCATTATATCTGGAATTTGGATTCCAGATATGGTTACTTCCTGGCCTTTTTATGTTTTTTATGATTAGGGGGTTGTGTATATGCATATTGCCGACGGAATTCTAAGTGTCCCTACATGTGCTGTGACAGGAGCAATAAGTGCCGGTGTATTAGCATACAGTATCAAAAAATCCAAAGCAAACTTGGAGGAAAAACAAGTGCCTTTTTTAGGCGTTACCGCCGCCTTTATCTTTGCAGCGCAAATGATAAATTTCCCGGTACTTCCCGGTACTTCCGGTCATTTAATCGGAGCGGTCCTAACGGCAATTGTTCTCGGCCCTTGGGCGGCCAGTATAATCATGGCTACCGTTCTAAGCATACAAGCCCTCTTTTTTGGAGACGGAGGCATAATTGCCTTAGGCGCCAATATATTCAATCTAGCCGTTATTTCCGCCTTTTGCGGTTACTTTGTGTATTCTAAATTAAAAAATCATAATGAAAAAACAGCGGTGGCGTTGGCTGCTTGGTTGGGTGTAGTGGCACCGTCTATTGCCGCTTCCATAGAAATAGCCTTATCAGGGATTTTGCCTTTAGCTCAAATTCTCCCTGCAGTCACCGGAATACATATGGTTATCGGTATTGGTGAAGCAGTAATCACTTTAATGGTTGTTGGCTACCTGAAAAAGGTTAAAAAGGAGGCAGCTTTCGATGTTTAAAAATAAAGGTATATTTGCTCTGCTTCTTCTGGCTCTGGCAGTGGGAACGCTGCTTTCCCCTTTTGCGGCATCCAGCCCTGACGGATTAGAAAAAGTTGCCGAAGATAAAGGTTTTATTGAACTGGCTAAAACCTTATTTTACGCTCCCATTCCGGATTATCTCATGCCGGGTATTCAAAACCAAACCCTGGCTACGGCTCTGGCAGGTTTTGCAGGAGTGCTGCTCACTTTGATTATTGTTCTGGGTTTGGGAAAATTAATTAGTAAAAAAGACTGAAAGCCTGGGAGACTTAGGGTAATTGTTCATAAAAGTTTAGGGAGCCATATTTCGGGAGGAAAACCATGCAATTTCTTAATATCAGAACATACCTGATTTTTTCTCTTTTGTCAGCCTTAACTATCAGTGCCTTAAGGACACTTCCCCTTTTGTTAGCCATTTATGCAGCTACCCTTCTCATGCTTATTAAGTGAAAAGTGGGCTTTAAAAATTGGCTTAAACGTTTCCTTCCCTCCTTGATTTTTATCATCCCCGTAGCTGTTTTTCTCCCCATACTCACACCGGGAAAAGAGATATTCAGCATTTTTATATTCTCCCTTTCCCAAGATGGACTCCTTAACGCCTTGATTATTATTTTAAAAATCACTTCCATTATTAACATATTTACTGTTTTAGTTTCTTCCGCCCCAAGGCAAGATTTGCTTTTTGCCGCTTCCAGTCTGGGCATTCCCTCTGTTTTTATTCGGATCACAGAATTCACCTTTAGATACTTTGAGGTGATTTTCAGAGAAGCTCAAACCATGCTTCTGGCACGGCGCTCCCGGGGATATGAAACCGGCAAAACCTTAAAGCTCAGAGAAATCCAAGAGCTTGGTAATCTTATAGGTATGCTTTTTTTGCGTTCTTACTCCCGGGCGGAAAAGATTTACTTGGCTATGCTGGCCCGGGGGTACAATCACGAGGAATATTCAAATTGCAGTCCTCCTTTAAAAAAATCAGAGATTGCCATTTCCACCGCCTTTTTAATGTTCTTGATATGTCTTGTTCTTATAGATAAAGGAGGAATAAGATTTTGGCCGTTATTTCCGTAGAACATTTAAGTTATCAATACAAAGACGGCACCTTAGCTTTGAATGATATCTCTCTAACTATTTCTAAAAATTCCAAGGTTGCCATACTGGGTCCAAACGGAGCAGGAAAAACAACCCTTTTACTGCATCTAAACGGTATTTTCACCCCCCAAAAGGGAAAAGTGGAAATACTGGGGAGAACAATAGATAAATCATCGCAAAAATGGGTTAGAAATAAAGTCGGCTTTGTATTTCAGGACCCTGATGACCAGGTATTTTCCCCCACCGTATGGGAAGATGTGGCCTTCGGTCCCCGCAATATGGGAATAGCCGGAGAGGAATTGGAGAAGAGAGTATCTACCGCCCTCAAAGTTGCCGGCATATCTGAAATAGCCCAAAAATCGCCATTTAACTTAAGTTATGGTCAAAAGAAGAAAGTTGCCATAGCAGGGATTTTGGCAATGGAAACGGAAATCATCATCCTTGATGAGCCGGTAACTTTTTTAGATCCTCAGGGGAAAAAAGACTTATTTTCCTTGCTTGACCAATTGCAGCATTCAGGGAAAACCATTATCATTGCTACCCATGATATTAACCTGGCCGCAGAATGGGCGGAAAAGATTATTATCATCAAAGAAGGGAAGCTTTTAACCCAAGGAGATACAAGCCTACTGGCCAATAAAAAATTGATGGAGGAAGCAAACTTAGCGCTCCCCATAGTCAGTGAAATTTTTTCAGACTATATTGACGAGGCTCAACCACTGCCGACAACTATTAAAGAAGCCCAAGAAATAATTAAAAGGTGGCTAAAAAAATAGCCACCTTGCCGCCTTAAACCCTCCTCAATAACCGCCTAATTTCCACTCTGCCGGCCATCTTCTTCCTTTTCGCCCCAAAAACGGTCAAAATTTCAATTTAATGCCTTTTGCCTTTAGTAGGTATTTATACAATCCCCCACACAAAGGTCCTCATTTTCAACGGACACCGAAAATTATTATATTAGAATTCCCTTTGTAACATCATGAAACTGCCTGATAATTTTATAAAAAGGGTAGCTTTCCGTTTACCACATACCACAACTGTTGACCAATTTATTTTAAAACATAATCAGCCAGAACACTCTGCAATTCATAAATATTTATACTGCGGTTAAATTGCTTTTCAATAGGCGTTTGTGTACCGGAAATCCAAATTTTAAGCTCTGCTTCCAAATCAAAATGCCCTGCCGTTTCAATGCTAAAGTGGGTAATGCTTCTATAGGGTATGGAATGGTACTCGGTTTTTTTGCCTGTCATCCCTTGTTTATCCACCACTATCAGCCTTTTGTTGGTGAAAATAAATAAATCCCGGATCACTTTATAGGCTTTTTCAACCCGCTCCGAAGAAGTTAAAATACTTGCATATTCTCTTTGAATATCCTCAATTCTGATCTCAGAAGCATTTCCCAGCAATCCGTCAAATAAGCCCATCGCTATCCCTCCAAAAGCTAAATTATTATTGGTTTATTCTTTATTTTTCCCAATAAACCTTCTTCCGGAACCCTTAACAAAAAAGAACCGACCCAAAATGGGTCGGTTCACTTTAAACGCTAATGAGAGCCTTTCTTTTTGCATTTTTCCCAGTGAGGAACAAATCCGTTTTGTTCCAACCTCTCATAGCGTTTTTCCAACCGAGAAATTATTTTTTCACCTTTTTCCTTAGAAATGACTCCATACTCCACATACTTAGAAATTAATTCTTTTTTCTTCGCAAGAATGTCCTTGTGAAGGGCAGCCAGTTCTTTCTTTTGGTCCTCAGTTAACTGTACCGTGGTCTTATTATCAGCATCCTGAGTATTTGCCCAAACAGGGAGTGTTCCCACTACAGCAACAAGAACCGAAAGCAGAACCAAAACAGCTAAAGTTTTTCTAGAATGGGGCATGAAAAGTCACTCCTTTCTCAGTTGGTATTCTTAATTTTTGTTCTTTCACCAGCATTTATACAAAATAAAACTTTTTCCTGTAAGTTACTAATTTTCCTCCAAATTTTACAAATTAATGTAGGAATTTGAATGTATATATAGAATAAACAAAAAATTTGAGAACATAATTTTATGAAGGGAGCCCATTTTTTTAGATGGGCTCTCGTTTCTATTTTTGTACTAAGTTATAAAAGAATGTAGCAACTCTAGCCAAAATCCTTTCATTCTTTAAATCCACCGCTTTATGCATACAGAGCTCATGACAGCACATGCATTCAATGCACTTTTCATAGTCAATGGCTTTGGTTTCAATATTAATAGCCTCTACCGGACAACTCTCCACACAGACGTTGCAATTTTTGCATTTTTTCCTGTTGACCTGAGGCCGGGCTTTAAAGAAATCAATTATTTTAACTAAAACTTTATGATTTCTTGTTTTTGAACTGCGAAAACGCTTAGGCAGCTTAAATTTTTCCAACCGGGGAACGGACTTATAATCCCCTTCTAAAATAATATTCTCAAGGCTGCTTTCCCCCAAATTCCTTTCCTGAGCCGTTGCCAATATGGGAACGTCGGCTATCTTCATACCCAGCATATCAACAGCTACTGTATCCAGGGCCAAAGGGTCTTCACTTATTAAAATCTTATTGGCCTGATAAACATAGCCGGCTGTCGGTCCCTCTCCCTGCATGGCGGTAACTCCGTCCATTATATGCAGGTGAAACTTGGCTCCCCGGTGGATATCAACAATCACCTGGCCAAAATCTCCGGGATTGGGTGCCATTTTATGATATTTGGCCTTTCTTAACCCCGGTATGCACCCAAAGACGTTTTTCACGGCACCGGTATAAATGGCAGAAGAATGGGTTTTAAACTTGGGAACATTTATGACTACATCGGCATCGAATAACGGCTTGGCCAGGAACATTTTTTCCTCAGGATTACTTTCGGCCCTTACTTCCACAACACCCTCAGTGTCAAAGTTTTTGATAATCGCCCCTTCTTCCTGAGCCACTTTTTCATAGCCTGCAACCTTAAAACTTCTGGCTGTCGGAGCCATACCCCCTATGGCTCCACCGGAACTGTCCCCTATCCATACGGTACAGCCCTGCTCCTTTAAAATCCTCACCAAAGCCCGGACAAACTCACAGTGGGTAATGGCTGCCGAATCCGAGGACTTGGGTCCTATCATATTGACTTTAAGAAGAACCTTGTTGCCGGGCCGGACGAACTTGTTCCAGCCGCCAATCAGCTCTATCCCGCTGTTAATCTTAGAAATCAAATGGTTTACATCATAGCTTTTGCATTCTTTAATAACAACCTTGGCCATTTTAAATCAACCCTTTCAAAGTTTTCACAGGGAAAATCTAAGCTCCTTCAGTGATACCTTTCTCAGGATAACAGACAAACCATTGCCTTACGGGAAAAATTCACAAAAACAATTCTCAACTCTCCATTCTCCATTCTCAATTACTAAAACCTACTCCCATGTTGCCCAAACATCCGGTGCATAACCCACCGTGGCCTGTTTCCCGTTTCGGACAATGGGTGTTTTATAAAGACCGGGGTTTTTTAAAAGAATTTCTTCCCGCATAGCCGCTCCCACAATTTTATCCAAATTTAGCTTTTTATAATCCTTAGATTCTGTATTAAATAAATTATTAAGACCAATCGCCGCCCGAACGCTCTGCAGCTCGCCTTTACTTAGTCCCTTTTGTTCCAGGTCAATATATTGAAACTTAATTCCCCGTTCTTTAAAATACCGTTCAGCTTTTTTGGTATCAAAACATTTTTTTACCCCGAAGATTTGAATATTCATGAGAGCTTTCTCTCCTTTAATGTATTACTTTTTTCCAAAAAAGTTTTGATATCTTCTTTTAGTTAGTTTTCCCTTGCAGGCACCTTATTTTACCTCTTGTGCTTTCCACTCTTCAATAGAATGATTAATACCTTCCACCCATTCTCTATAAGTTGGATAGTTAAAAGTATCGTTATGGAGCTTCTCAATAAGTTTTTGCAAATGGTCAATATCAAGATCATTAGCGTAAATGTGCTTTATTACTTCTATATACTGTTTAATAGTAAGGGGAATAACAGGTACCGGCTTTCCGATCCAAGACTCTCTGTTTAAAATATAGAACTGCCAAAGGGTTCTTACATTCATAGAAGAAGCTAAAAAAATTCCAAAAACCCGTTTGTCCGAACATTGTTCGATATATTTAAAGACATGGTCTATAACCGAAGAACCTTCATGCTCCCATTGTCTTACTCCCGTCATTAGAGAAACTTCCGGAATTAAGATGTAACCATTTTTATATAGCTCCATATCAGGAGTATTGCCTAGACCCGGAGCAAAGGCCTTAGGGGATAAATCTTCTTCAATTTTAAAATTTCTTTTAACAAAGTGATCACCTTTTATGGCCACTAGTGACTTCCAGGTGTTGCACTCCAGCCATAGGGCTGCCATATCTTCGCTTCCTTCTAAAATATCTACAAATTTATCAATAATCTCTTCTCTGGCTTCCTTGGTTTTCGAATAATATTTTACAAAAAGTTCTTCATTTAAGCTAATCAGTTGTTCTGATAAATTCTTATCCAATTCCAGCAAAACTTTGCTGTCTTCACTGGAATAAGCCTGATTTTCAAGCTCCTCCAGTTTTACTTCTAAAGAGAACTTTCCAATAGTTTTTTGAGCTTCTTTTAACCTTTTCTTTAAAATACTTAGCTTATTATCAATTATAAACTTAATATTACTTTCTTCTTCCCAAGGTAAAAGGATATTGTAAGGGTCACCAAACCATTCCATATGGCTTTCAAAATTTTGATCATCATTATATATAAATTTAAATTTTTCCTGTAACAATCTGACCTTTACCAGGGCATGTTCGGGTATAAACAGTTTTACATAATAACCTCTTCCCCTTTGACTGAAAAGCCCGGTATATTCCAGCGTCCTGATAAGGGCATCGGAATAATCCTTAAAATATGTTTCCGGTTTGTTTTTCACCTCAGGGAACTTTTCCCTCATTACCTCGGTAAAAATTTCTATCACTTTATTGGTGTCCAGTTTGTTATCCAAATTTTCATATTTAGCCCTAAAGTCTCTAATGGCATTAACCGTCGTATCTAATTTTTTAATCTCATTACACATAAACAAAAAGCCCAGCTCAAATTTATTTAAGCTGTCAAAATGTTTATAAATATTTAAGATAACTTCCATGGGGAAAACATAGGTTCCTGTTTTCTTTTTATGGATAGCCGGAGAAGGAAATCGTATTTTTAGTAATATTTTCAGCAAAATATTCTCATCCATTTTTGCCAGCTTTACTATTTGTCCGGTTTTGGTTACCCTTATTTTTCCCTGACTATCCACATAACCTAATCCATAAAATTCAAAGGTAGTTTTATCGTTTCTTCCTGTGGATTCCGTTTCATTGTCATCATATTGCCCCGACAAATACTGTTCATAAGAGGCATACTTTTCTTCCAAATCATCACTATGAGCATTAAATATATATTGCCTGCGAACGGGAAAAATAGGTTTATTCCCCCAGGAACTTACCCTACCCTCCAGTTTATAATTCCAATCCTGCCCTTCTAATGCAGCAAAATAGGGAAACCACTCCAATGTTTTTAAAATACTTCTGGGCTTAGTCCTAAACCACCAAGAATTCATTTGACCACTCCCTTATTTATGGCAAAAGGCACTTAAAAAGTGCCCTTATCCCATCTAATAATTTGTTATCAATAAATGCTCTGCAGTTTTATCATTGCGATTTTGGAAACTTACCAGATACTTTTTATCAAAGGCTTTGACATTAAAGCCTTTATCAAAATACAGCTCCCTAATTAGTTCGGTATTTTTTATTACCAGCAAAAACTTGGCCTCCGTTTGATACAGGTACCCGGCCAGCCTTTTCTGGTCAAGAGAGGTAAAGGATAAACCTACATAGTCAGAAAACTCAGTGTCATAAGGCGGGTCCAGAAAAATAAAATCATTTTTGTTTACCTTGACTTTCTCAAAAAATTCTTCAAAATCAAGGTTATAAATTTCCGTTTTACGCAAATATTCCTGTAATTTGGGACTTTTTAGATATTCAATCTTTTTGGCAAAATCTTTGCGGTTATAGGAAATTCCTCCGTAAGGTACATTGAATTTCCCGCTTTTATTATATCTGAACATGCTGGCATAGCAGTATTCCCGGATAAAATAGAAAATAGCCATAGCGAAGGGCAGGCTGATTTTTAACTCTTTAATATGGTTATATAAATATCTAAAGTGCATGTAGTAGGCGCTTTTAAATGCCGTTTCAAAATTGTCAACTATGTCGCTGTCAGGCAGTTTTCCTTTTTCGGCTTCTATTTTTTTCATCCGCCCTGTTTTACTGATAAGATTCTTCTTTATTTCTTTTATAAAATTATCTATGGCCAAGTTAAAAGAAGTTGATAAAACCCCGTTAAATTCATCAACATGATGAAGAATAAATTCTAATATAAAATCATCTAATTCACTTTTTGTAATTTTATCACAGGAATAATCTTTATATTTGCTGATAACCAAATCAGCATGTCTATCAACTATATTCTCTAAAACCTTCCAGTTATGATATATGCCTTCTATTTTACAAAAAAATTCTTGATTACCTTCTTTAATCATTCTATATAAGTTAATTAATTCCCGAGACTTATCATTAATCACCATGTTTTCTTTATTAATAGCAAAGTAGACCGCTCCCCCGCCCACAAAAGGTTCCAGATACCTGTGAAAGTCTTGGGGTATATTGGGCAAAATATGGACTAACTCCTGTTCTTTACCCCCCGCCCATTTTAAAAATGGGCTTAATTTTTCGTTATCGCTCATCTGTCTCACCACTCTGCAGCCCTTGTAATCAAATTCTACCTATCAATACACTAACATAAGCAATACTCCATATCAACAATTTATCCTTTATAGTAACTAACCCCCCTGCAAAACTAAAGACTGCAGGGGGACTAAATTAGCGCTGTATTGTTCGATACTTTGCAATCTCTTGCTCATAAAGATCGTTACCATATGCATCATAGACAACCATAACCGGGAAATCTTTGACAGTGAGTTTACGAACAGCTTCCGGACCAAGATCTTCGTATGCTACTACTTCTGCCCCTTGAATTTTATTGCTTAATAGTGCCGATAGTCCGCCAATGGCAGAAAAACAAACGGCTTGATGCTCTTTGCACGCATCTTTAACCATCTGACTCCGTGGCCCTTTTCCGATCACACCCTTGACTCCATATTCAAACATAGCCGGTGTATAGGGGTCCATGCGGGAAGCCGTAGTCGGAGCAATGGAGCCAATCACTTGCCCTGGTTTTGGCGGTGTAGGACCGGCGTAAAAAATAATTTGGTTTTTCAGATCCACGGGAAGGGGTTGATTTTTGCTCAACAGATGGAGAAACCTCTTATGGGCGGCGTCTCTGGCCACATAAATTATTCCATTTAGAAAAACTTCATCTCCTGCCCGTAATTTTAAAACATCCTCATTAGTAAAGGGCGTTTGTAAACAGACTTTAGCCATTCTTTTCACCTTCCTTTGGCATTTTTAGAGCACGCAAGATTTTTTGCGTGCAGCATGGCATTGTATATTTACCGCTACGGGCAGAGCTGTAATATGGCATCCGTAGGTTTCAACGGCTACCCATAATGCCGTATTTATTCCACCCAGCCCCTGGGGACCAATTCCCAGCTTATTTATATCTTCCAGTAATTCTTTCTCCAGCAGGGCAATATGGGGTTCATGATGATGCACACCGATTTCACGGAGAAGGGCCTCTTTAGCAATTTCCGTTACCTTATCAAATGTGCCGCCAATTCCAACCCCCACAACGAGAGGAGGACATGCCCTTCCTCCAGCGGCATCGATTGTATCCAGTACGAATTTTTTTACTCCTTCCACTCCTTCACCAGGAAGCAAGAATTTCATTGCACTCATATTCTCACTTCCGCCCCCCTTAGGCAACACCGTTAATTTAATCCTGTCGCCCGGAACGATTTTAGTGTGGATCACACCGGGAGTATTATCATTTGTATTGATTCGGAGCAATGGATCCCCTACCACTGAATTACGAAGGTATCCTTCCTTGTAGCCTTTTCGCACGCCCTCATGAATGGCGGTTTCAAAATCTCCTCCCACGATGTGTACATCCTGACCCACTTCCGCATAAACAACGGCAATCCCTGTATCATGGCAGCAAGGTCTGGCTTCTTTGGCAGCCAATTGAGCGTTTTCAATGAGCTGCTCAAGGATCGATTTCCCCAATGGAGATTGTTCTGTTTCCAAAGCCTTATGGAATCCTTGCACAATGTCTTCCGGCAAATAATAACAAGCCTCCCGGCAAAGAACAGCGACAGCATCACGAATCTTTTCTACAGATATATCCCTCATTTTCATCCATCCTTTCATTTTTCGTCGACCCATAAATTTTACAATACAAAAAGGTCCAACTGCGCCCTCTCCGTTTCTCCTTGAATCAAGTATAAATCAAACAACTATTCATGTGTATTGAATACATATGAATATTTTAATCGACAAAACCGAACAAAATTGGTAATATCAAGTAAAAAGGAGGAGAATAACTTTGGAACTTAGCTGGCTTAATACATTTATAGCGGCTGCAGAAGAGGGTAATTTCAGGAGAGCTGCCGATAGACTCCATCTTGCCCAGTCAACGGTCACTCTTCATATTCAAAATCTTGAAAACGAACTCGAAATTCAGCTATTCGACCGTGTTGGCAGGTCAGTTCAGTTAAATCCAACAGGACTGGGATTTTTACAGTATGCCAAAACCATTTTGGAGAACTACAACGAGGGCAAAGAGTATGTAGCAAGGCGTCTTCAGGGTTACCAGGAAACCATCAAAATCTCTGTAGCAACAGTCGTTGCAACAACCTATCTTCCAAAATGGATTAGAGAGTTTCGTAAAGTAAGTCCGGAAACAGAGTTGGCAATAGAAGTAACGGATTCCAGTTCAGTTATAGCGAGAGTGACCAATCAGGAGTGTGACATCGGCATTGGCCGAATTCCCCTAATGCAGGAGCAATTGGAAAGCATTAAACTATATGACGACCCCATTGTTTTCGTTGGTCCAAAAGGGGTTGGTGTTCGAAATAAAAGAGAGTTAAATACCAACGAGATATTACGAGAAAATTTACTGTTCACTTATAACCATCCGCTATACTGGGATGACCTGTTATTTCAACTTCGGAAGCATGTGTCTAATGTGAGAACTATGAAAGTGAGTAAGGTACACGTTTCTGTCGAATGGATAAAAGAGGGAATGGGAATATCTTTTCTTCCGCTCTCAACAGTAAAGGACCAGGTCGAGAAGGGAAATATCGATATTATTCCCTTTCCAAACTTCCCTCTCCCCTCTGCCCACACCTTTTTATTTACGAGGAAAAATAAAACCCAAACAATCAACAGCTTTATCGAGCTAATTTCAAGGGAGAGCAACAATAAGAGGTATAGAGGTTAAAAATTTTTTTGTAATGGGGCGTGCCTTAAAAAAAAACAGACCTCTATTTGAGGTCATTAGCGACTGCCGGTTCGTTATTTTTTAAGACACTCCCCGCTTCATTATAATACGGTCTATGAATTAACTCCTGTTCTTTACCCCCCCGCCCATTTTAAAAATGGGCTTTATTTTTCGTTATCCCTCACCTGGCTCACCACTTGAAATCTAAATCAACTTCCAGCAAATCAACTCTAACATAAGAAATAATCTCATTAAGTTTAAAACATTAACCATACTGTCGACAAAGTTATTATTAAATTTGTAGCAAAAAAGACTTTGAGATTTATTATCATAAGAAAAGCCTTAGCGAGATTTTATAAAAAGAACGCAAGGATCTGAGGATTAGAATTATCAACTGTTTGACCCGGCACTTAATTGAAACTATCAATTTTGTATCTTTT